>WFTM01000261.1 GCA_015485525.1 Candidatus Zhuqueibacterota bacterium
CTTCAGCCGTTGTCTGTTCGCCGGTATCGCCATCTTCATCGACGAGAAGTGAAGAAGCGTCATCAGAAAAGCTGGCCATGATTTCCTGACTCAACAGGTCATCAACTGCGTCAAAGCCGGGTTCATCACCAGACGGTTCACCAGGGCCCGTCTCTCCGGGCTCCTCATCAGCGCCAGTATCTGTTCCGGCGAGCATATTCATTGCGTCTTCTAATTCATTCTCGGGAAAAACCTGCTCACCCGTTTCTTCTGCTGCCTGATCCTGGTCGGGTTCCTCCCCAAGGATCGAGCCACCCTCAAAAAACTGCTCAAAGGAGACGGTATCGGAATCTCCTGGAAAACCTGCGCTCTCATTTGTTTCTTCTTCAACTTGTTCCCCCAGCCTTTCCCCGGCTTCCAATAGGTCATCGGGCTGTTCGTCAACTTCTTGAGAAGAAGCATCTGTACTGGTGCGCTCGTCATCTTCTGCTGGCTTGCTTTTATCGAGCAGGTCTTCTATAGGTGTAGAGATGACATCCATATCCACATCGAGATTTTTGATCTTGGACTCGTGGGGCGTAATCTGGATGCTTTGCAGCTCTTCCTCGGGTTTTTCTTTTTCACGGCTCTTTTCTTCGGCCGAGCTATCCGGTCGCGGACGAGCCGGTTCCTGCTTGTCGCCACCAAAGGCTTCTCTGTCGAGTATAACACGGCCATCGAGAGTGAGCAGTGGCGTACCCGGTGGTTTGATGCGCCGTTTTGTCCGCGTGCCGCGGGCAACAAATGCCTCGCGCAGTTGCCGCGTATTCAGGCGGCTGCGCACCAGTTCATCATAAACCTTACTTTCAGAAATAACCGTGAACCCATATTTCTCGGTATTCAGCTCCTCGCTGATGCGTTTGGCACCATACTCCGGATGGTTGGTGATGATATCGAAAATCTTGGTTTTTTCCTCGATGCTGACATGCTTGGCCTCAACAGAAATATCCTCATCGATCTCATACGAGTCCACGCCATGCAGCTCGAACTGCTTTTTATATTTGTTATAATAGGCGTATGTTGTAATTCCGGCCTGCTCGCAGGCTTCGCGGATACTCATCCCCTGGGCGATTTTGTTATGAGCCAGCTTCGCACGCCGCAACTCTTCTTTTTCCGGAGTGGTCTTTTCTTTGATCGCTACGAGAGTGATATCATCATACTGAATATTACCCTCTGTGAATGAATCGAGTTCTTCTTTCAACTTTTCGACAAACGGAGCAACACGCAAATGCCCGTACTCACGCATGATATTGAGCAACCTCTCTTCGCCGAACAAATCTCGCGCGCTGTTCATCGCCTCAGTGATACCGTCTGTGTACAACAGCAAAATATCATCTTCTGCAAGCTGAATCGTGTCTGACTCGATCGATTTACGGAAGAGATCCTTTTCTGTGAGCTGGATACCGATCGGAAAACCTTTCGGGTTGAGGTAGTAGGTCTTCTGTGTTGCCGGCCGGTATAATATCATCGGGTTGTGGCCAGCGCTGGCGTAGTTCAGGCGGCGACGGCGTGAATCGATAATGACATAAAAAATCGTGACGAACATGCCTTTTTTCATGTCCGCATACACGAAGTCGTTGACACGGGCCAAAACTTCCGCAGCATCATACACGCCGCGCGCTTCGGTACGGAGAGCGGTGCGGATCATCGTCATCACGAGAGAACCCGGTACACCCTTGCCGGATACATCGGCAACCACGATACCCAGAGTATCCTTATCCACCTCGACGAAATCATAGTAGTCGCCGCCGACCTCCTTCGCTGCCTGATAATACGAAGACAGCTCATAACCTTCGAGTTCAGGAAAATCATCCGGCAGCAGGGTCTGCTGAATCTCCTGGGCGACCTGCATCTCCTTCTGCAGCCGCTCCTGTTCTGCCAGGTTCTTCTGCGACTCCCGAAACTTGGTGGTCATTTCACTAAATGCCTTGGCAATCTCACCTATTTCTGTAGAAGAATCGATATCCATCTCATCTTCCACCTCACCGTGATCGATTGCCCTGACCCAACTTGCCAGTTTTTTGAACGGGTTCAGAAGAATGTAGATCAGAAAGAACGTCCCGACATAACTCAGCAACAGAATCGCGGCATAAAAACGCGCATCTTTCATGCGCTGGGAAAAAACTTCTGCGTCCACCACAGATTTATCGAGCTGGACATGCAGGTCACCAAACCGCTCACCAGAATCAGGAATAATTATCGGAACATGGTAGTCATAGACCTCTATTTCTTCTACCTTGTCATTCTCTGTTTTAGCCGGGATTTTGTACAATGCAATATTTTCGGCAACGATCTGGGCATCAGCCGGGATACCGGGAAAGTTTTCGCCGCGCATGTTGAAATCGCGATGGCCGTAAATCTCTCCCAGAGTATCTGTGACGATTATCTCATGCACGATGTCCTTGTTTTCTTCAAAAATCGGCATCAGCATCTGGCTGATTTCGTCATGCAGCGGTACTTCGAGCAACTCTTTATTGTTTTCATTGAGAAGTGTACGCAGAACGATCTGCCCTGTCGTGCTGATTTTTGAAAAATAATCCTGCTCGATCAATCTGGCATTTTTATAAAAAAGGAAACCGTAAACAGCAACGATGGCAAGGGTGATAATGACTGCGGAACGAATAAAATACTGGGCTTTGAGGCTCAGAGGAATGTTATTGACCGCCTCGACGATCGGCTTGACGCCTTTTTTTTGATCGCCTACCGCCCGGTTCTTGGTCATCCGCAGCTCGTTACCTTCTTCCGTCTTGCGGTAATCGAGCTCATCCATCAATTTGCGGATGATAAAAATCCCCAACCCGCCACGCTTGCCGATTTCGACATAACGCTTCAGATCAGGATCTTTGACATTCCGGGGATCGAAATACTTACCCTGGTCGATGAGACTGACGGTTACGCTCGCTTTTTTCACGATCACCCGTACGGTGACAAAGCCAGGCTCATCATGATCCCGGTAGGCATGGCGGATGATATTCGTGCCCGCCTCATCGATGGCAAGCTTGAAGGCATTGATCACCTTGTCGCTGACACCATATTTCCGGCAGACGCGGGTCACGAAGTCGCGCAACTCGCTCAGGTATTCGACGTGAGCAGGAACCTTGAGCTGCTCTTTTATGACACTTTTAAACAAACAGGGATACCTCTGGATTAATCCGGGTCACTTTACCTTGGCTTCTGCATCTTCCAACAGCCTGAGAATTTGAATTTTCCTGGGCTGCAGCCTATAAATTTCCAGTGCCAGCTCATACGCTTCCTGGTACCGGCCTTCACGCAGAAAACGGCGTGCATTGCGCCACTTTTCTTTAACTTCATTGTTCAGCCACTTCTCATTGCTCGACTGCATCCAGGCTTCTGCACGGTCTCTCCTGTCGCGTACCGTCGTATTATTCGGCTCGATGCTCAACGCCTGGTCAAAAAAACGAATTGCCTCTTTCCAGTTCCTGCGCTCATATTCCACCAGCCCCCGGCGATAGGCAGACTCAAAGTCCAGCTTGCTGTTCCATAGTGTGATCTTGCGCTGGATTTCCTTCAGTTTGGCCGGGTCTTCAATTCCAAGGCGCTGAACCTCGCGTAATTTATCGACAGCCATGGGGAATTTCCCGCGCGATGCGAGGCGATTTGCCTGATTGATCAGCTCGTTGGTCTGGCGGTTCAATTCCTTTTTCGCCGTATCGATCCATGTCAGCAGCTCCGCGTTCTCCGGGTCGATGCGCAGACCACTCTCCCATTCGGAAATCGCTTTGCGCAACCGGCCTGATTCGAAATAGTCCCTGCCGTTATTGAGAAACTGGCTGACCAGAGCCGCTGTCCTCTGTTTCTCTTTTTCTGCAGCCGTTGCAGCCTGCAGGGAATCTATCCGTGCCTGCTGTATTTTCTCATGCTGTTCCAGAGCCCGGCTGGCCCACTGCCTGATGGTCGCATTCTTGGGGTCGATCTGTGCCGCGGCGTTGAACTGAATATAGGCTTTGAGATACTCGCCATCCTGGTAAAATGATTTACCGGCTTTCATCTTCTGTTGGATATCGAGCTGCCGGTTGATCCTGGTCTGTTCCGTCACCCGTGCGAGGATTTCCCGGTCGCGGCGGTCTTTCTCTGCCTGGATAATTTCCTGCTTGGTTTTGCCGAAATCCATGCTGAACGACAAACGGTGTCCGGCAAAACCTGTCGGTACAGCGCTGAAACTCTCGTATGAATAGTCGATTTTATACTTGTTGATAACTGCGCCAAAGCCATAGACGAGGTCCTTGCCGTTGATCCCGAAACGGATCATGGCATTCCCCTGGTAGCTGTACTCCGTACCAAAGTGCAGTTTACCTGATTTACCCTCGCCCTTTTCAAAATCTATATTGACCAGCAGGTGGCTTGTACCCGAGGCGATACGAATCGGGGCTGCCATGCCGACCTTGAAGTTTCGGGGTGTCTTTACTGATTCATTATGCTGGATTGTTGATGGGAAGGCATTCTGTATAATAAAACCCAGAGACAGGTTCTGCAGAAAGGAACTGAACAGATTGGACTGATATGTGATGCCGATATCCATGCCGACGCCTGTCGCCACGGCTGAAGGCCTTCCGGTCAGAATAAAATCCTGCTGCTCAATTTTCATACTCGAGCCAATAGCAAGATTATACGGAAGTTGTTTCCCATATGAAAGAATAAATTGTGTCTGTGCAAAGGGAAAGCTGCCCTGCCTTATGTCTCTGTCATCATATTCATCGATAGCACTGACACCGACCCGAATGACACCAAGACCGATGGTACCAAAATTGACCGTCGGATGCGCGTAGCTCAGAAACTGTTGCTGGCCGTCGGCGAGCAGATTGGCATAATACAGGGTAAAGGACTTTCGGGCCAGCCTGTCCAGCCCGCCCGGGTTCCAGTACACGGCACTGGCATCGGAGGGTGAGGCGATATACGCTCCTCCCATCGCTACTGCGCGTGCCCCCACCGGGTAGGAAAAAATATGTTCAACGCCACCCTCTGCTACACCCTGTGCCTGCAAAACTGACTGCGGGGTGAGGACAGAAAAAAGCAGCAAACAAGCCAAAGCTCCTGTTTTCATCGCATTCCTGTGGTTTCTTTCCGGCTCATTCTTGAGCTCACACTCTTTCATAAATCACCTTCAGGCTGGTTATACGCACCCTTCAGCGGATCACAGCGACTTTTGTGGAAACGGTCTGATTCGCTGTACGCAGAACAGCCAGATAAACACCGCTCATCACGACTTTTCCCAGGCCGTTTTTCCCGTCCCAGCGGATCGTTTTAGGACGCCCGTCCCCCTGTCCCTGCGGATCGCTGGACGTAAACCTGACTTCATAAACCAGTTCACCAAACAGGGTGAAAATCTGCAATGTGACATCTGAATCCTGTTCGAGAACGTATTTAAAATTGGTGTATTGCTGATTACCGTTCTCATCGAATGGAGTGAAGGGGTTCGGGAAATTGTGAAAACCTTCAGCCAGGTTTTTATTGATCAATACTGCGAGGGAGGAGGTGACGCTGACACCCTGACCCGTCTGTCCATTGGCATCCTTGAGGGAAACGGAAATCTGCTTACGGCTGTCAGCATCGATCGCAACGATACTTTCCACTCCGGCAACCCGTGCGCTGAAACTGTTCTGGGTCGCATCTTCCCGCAGATCAACGCGCACCTGGATACGACGCGGATTCCCGGGCTGAAGGACTCCATTGTTTTCGGATATCTGAAGAGTAACCTGCGCACCATTTAACTGCGTCAAACGCGTCAGTTCTGTATTCGTGTCGGTATCATACAAAGTCAGAGCTGCAGCAAAGTCGGTTAATTGAACCGGTTCACCGTTATGATCCACAAAATCTACGGTCAAGGACTGCAGAATAATATTACTCGATGTTTCACTGCCAAGGTTGGCAAACTCGAGTTCGAGCAGCTCGACTCCTGCCTGACCCTGGGCAACCGTAATAGGCGATGCCAGCAGAATTTCCCGGACCTCGAGATTGCTGCTCTCGGTTGTGATCGGGATTGTTTCCGCCTGCTTATCGACCGGGACTGGTTCTATGGTATTTTCATCCCTCGCAAGAGAGATAACCCTCAGCTCGATCTGTCTCAGCTCCGGGTCCTGGGTGGAAGGTGCTCTCACCTGCCAGGTAACAGCCTCTCCGGCTGTCTTTTTTACACGACTGTCCAGCGTATCTGCCAGGGAGTAACCCGTCGGTACGGTAATCTGGATACTGCTGCTGTCTCCTGCAACAATATCGGCCACGCCATTGTTGATCAAAAGCGCTTCTACCGTAAATTCCTGGTCCGGCGATACCTTGCCATCCCGCGCTGTATTCGGTGCGGCGATCTGCGTGGTAAATGTATAGCTCGCTTTGGTGACGACATCCAGAAACACGGCTGCCGTCGAATCCCTGATCTCCAGGGAACTCGTGGCATCAGCTCCGGAATAAAAGACTTTCAGGCTGTCGCCGCTGCGCTCAACTCCCGGTGCTGTAACCAGCCAGTCCACGCTCGTGGAGCCTGTGGCGTCTGAGGTGGAAAGGCTTTTTATCGCATCGGTGATCTGATATCCCGGCGGTGCTGCCAACCAGACTTTTACATTATCGGCGTCCGACCAGGTCACATTGGTACCTACGGTAAAGGTCTGTTCTGTACTCAATTCAAAATCGGTTGCACCGATAGGTGATTTGATCACAGGGGTGGAAACCATAACCGTTCCAAGCTGGCGTGTTGAAACTTCCAGCAGAGCGATGCGAGAATCAATGCTGGCAAAGGCATTCAAGCCGGTGTTTTCATCCTTGGGCGTGCGGGTCATGCGTACGGACAACGGCGCCGCTGCTGTCGGCTGCGATGGCGCGACGAGATTCCACTCAACCGATGAGTTGACGTCATTCACCGTTTTGACAAGAGACTCGCCACTGGCAAGAGAAATATTCGTCTCACCAAGACTCAACGTCAGCTCGCCACTGTCAAAAACGCCGGCATCACCCAAATTTTGAATTTCAGCTCGCAAAAGAAACTCCTGCCCTGCCGCAAGGCGGACACTCGTTTGCCCGGCAAGCTCAGGAATTGAAGCCAGCACACGCAGTGTAGCCCGTGTCACGCTGGTAACCTGATGATTCATAGCCAGCAGGTGTTCCTGGCCGACGCCGTCCACACCGAAAACTCGTATGATAAAATCGCTCGTACCTGTAGCATCGATCGGTGCCAGCACATCCCAGGTCGCAATATTTTGCTCACTGAATGCCACTTGCTGAGAATCGACGCTGGTACCCGGAAAAGCATAACCTGCAGGAAGATACAGCGTGGCCTGTGTATTTTTCAACATATCGAGACCACCATTTACAAATGCCTGTACTGTAAATTCCTGTTCTGTCGAAACCGTGTCGTCGCGTGCACCGGCCGGAGATACCAGACGGACTGAATCGATCGCAACCCAAATGGTATCGGTAAAAAACTGTAGCGAATCGATTATTCCGACTGTCTGAACCGTGCTGCCGGTATTTAAATCGTTGGGGAACTGTGCGAATGAATAGGTGAACCATTTGGCTACAGGCTCAGCCGTGTCCGGAGCGAGTATGGTCCAGGTTACACTATCCGCCTGCTGTGAAAACGGCGCGGTGAGGGGTGTTGAGCCTGGTGCCAGGGTATAATCTCCTCTCAGATTGAGCTGAAGCTCGCCGCTGTTATCGAAACCGGCAGTGCCATCATTTTCCACAGCCACTGTCAGGGTGAATGTCTGCCCTGCTGTCAGCAGGCCGTTGGCAGGATCACTTCTGCCAGACAGCCGCAACAGTGCCGGACTCTGGGTGATGATCTTCGTTGTGGCGTCGAACGGGTCATCGATCGTTGCCGGGTTACCGCTGCCGGCGATAGTTGCAGAATTGATCTTCGCCCGGAACACCTCACCGGTCAAATTCTCCTGATTTCCGGCTGTCACCTCAAAGTCAACAGGCCGGGTCGTACTGGGTCCTATCGTGGGAACAGTCTGGATAGGCGAGGTGATCACCGAACCGCTGCCGCTGATGATCTCCAGTTGCAGCTCCACGTTCTGTACTGCTTCGAGACCGGAGTTTTCCACGTTGACACGAACCGCATAAACCTGGCCGGTATTCACCAGCCCGACATCCTCGGATTCCAGGTTTAAGGTCTGAGGAACAGTCGTCGTGATCCGGATTGCTGAATTTTCCTGCACAGCAACACTGGTGCTACCGGAACCATTGATTACAGCTTCAT
Source organism: Candidatus Zhuqueibacterota bacterium (assembly GCA_015485525.1). GTDB lineage: Bacteria > Zhuqueibacterota > Zhuqueibacteria > Zhuqueibacterales > Geothermadaptataceae > Geothermadaptatus. The sequence goes on from WFTM01000261.1 coordinate 8,231, forward strand.
TATTCTGATCAATACCCTTAAAAGCCACGCTGATATCCGCCGTCCCGCTTCGGGTTCCGGTCCTGTCAACGATGTAAACCAGGGTATCGATCGTTCCGGCTCCCGGCAAGGTCAGGTCGCTGCGGTTTTTCAGTGTATTCTGTACATCGATGATAAATTCGTTGGTCGGCTGACCGTTCATGGTGATGGTCACGTCTTCGGGTCTGGGATTAAAGGTAATGCCGGCATCTCCATTGTTGCGCACACCGACGTAGATATACCAGTTTGCTGTCTGGTTGGCTGATACGACAGAGTCTGATGGAGCAACGCCCAGAACCGTCAGTGAAGCCGGGTCCTGTATGTTGATGAAAGCTGTGTTATCGACAATCGTTACCGGTGGCCGGTATCCTGTGTTGCGTGCACGTACTGTATCGATCGAGGCTGTGAAATTCTCCACACCCTGAAAAGCCGCGGCTGTAACCGGAACGGATATGACCTGCTGGCTCCCGCCAACGATAGTAATTGCTGCCGGCGCCGTAATGATCGACTGTCCATCCGTAGATAGAGCCACGACCAGGCTATCGACCTGCTCCTGGCCGGTGTTCGCAATCGTCACATCGACTGTAAAGCTCTGCCCCTTATTCACATTAGGAGCATTGGGAGAAGTAACAACCGTAGAGAGTAACTCGAGTGCCGCGGCCGTCTGGATGGTGACTTTTGCTTCTTCCTGCGCAGAAGTCGAATCATAGAGAACGCGACCGGTATTGTCTTCCACAGCGCGCACATTGGCTCCTATGGACAGGGTACCCAGAGCCAGCCCGGTGCTATCGACGCGGTAGATCAATTGCGCTGTCGATAAACCGGGAATCTGCAAACCGCCCTCTGCCAGGGTGTCCGGCGGGGTAAAGTCATAACCCGTCGTATCGCTGAGAAAAATTTTCGTTGAATCTGATGGCAGCGACACCGTCACCGTGCTGCCGCCGTTATTGACCAGATTGACGGCTATGGTCCAGGGGACTGTCTGTCCCTGTGTCGCAGTCCCCGGCGTCGTGATACCGGCAATCGCAAGGTCCGCCGGGGTCTGCACGGTTACAGCGCCCTTGCCGCCATCGCCCGTATCATCGATAATCTGCGCGCCGGTACCTTCAACCGTGCCCTCAATCCTGCCGGTAATCGTCATGGCACCCGGAGTCGTGCCCGTCGCTGTGACATCAAAAACAACGGTCTCGGTCAGATCCGGGCCGATAACCGCTGCTCCGCTGAGTATATAAGGCTGGGAGATGACGTACTCATCCGTGACATCCGTGCTGCCATTGAGCAGACGAATGAACGTCACGCTTTTGTCGAGAGTAGGGGTGATATTTGAGCCGCTGGTATTGCTCACCGCCATGCGGATACTCCACGACTTGGACATCGATGTCGTCACTGCCGGCTGACTCGGAGTAATCGAAGCGATCTGAAAACTGCCGGCTTTGCGCACCACCCAGGAGCCCGGTGAAATGGCACCTGTAGTATGATCAACAGCCTGCAGGCTGTTACCGTCACGCCCATAGGCTTCAGCATCGATCGTGATCGAGCCTGTGTCGGCAACTGCTGTCACATCGACTGTAAAAAGAAAAGTATCTGTTGCACCACCTGCGAGGGTGTCCGGATTATTGGCATCCGGAATGACGATGTACTGCGAGCTGACATCCACAGTGCTGTTGCGGAAAACGAGTTTGATGCTATCGATCAGTGCCGTGGCGGTCTGGGTATCGAGCAGGTTTGAAACCGTCACACTGACGGAAATTCCCCGCTGTCCCTGGTCGATCGTAGCAGGTGTTTGCACCGAATCAACGCGCAGGTTTGCCTTGCGCTGTACGATCCAGTCATCCGTTTGCGTCGCCCCATTCACAGAAACCGACGTTCCGGAAACAGTACCGCTGATGGAACCATCTATGGTGATGGTATCGAGGGTAGCTGTCTCTTTGACATCAACATCAAAGGTCAAATTGACCGGCGCACCGCCCGAGGGAATCGTGGTAATCGCGTCGGTGCGTGTGACAGTATAGTTTGAATTCCGATCCACGGCACCCGAACTGAAGGACAAGGTAGCCGAATTTGAGTTAATGGTCACATCGCCGGCGCCGGAATTTTTAACCGTCATCACCACTTCGGCGCCGTTTTGCCCGCGTGACACCGTTGCCGGGGCTAAAATTTCCGTTATCTCAAGACCGGTGAGAGTAATCGTCGTGTCGCCGGTAGCGGAACCATCATCACTGGTGGCGAAAATCGTCGCCGTGCCACCGGCTGTTCCGGCGGTGTACTGGAAGCTCAACTCACTATTTGCGTCCGAAGCAATCTGCACGCCCGCCCGGTTTGCGTTGACATCCGCACTGGTAATGGTACCCAAACCCGAGGGCACGATCTGAATTGTAAACTCCCGCCCCGAGCCGATCAGGTTGTTGTCAGAGTCATAAATTTTACTGGAAGAAATTGTCGAGGTCGAGGTGCCGTCTGCATCCAGAACCGAGGGAACGGGAATCAAGGTCACACCTCCAACCGGAACCCCCGGATTGACGGTGATCGTTCCTGTGGCATCACTCCCGGCGCTTGCATGCGTTCCGACAATCGTGCCACTCGCCGGAGCAGTGGTGGGACTGAAAGTAAAAGATGTCTGCCCACTCGCCGAAATCGTCGGAGCCAATGTTCCGGTACCAGACCAATCCACCGGCTGATCGCCGACATACGTCCCGCCGGCATCATACCCTGCGGCATAGAGCGTCAGCGTTTCATCCGCAGTCATGGTGTAAGTATCCAGCTCAACACCACCGCCGTTCGTCTCTGTGCGCAAGCGGATATAACTCAGGCTTCCTCCACCCGTTACGGTAATGTCGCCCGTCACATCGCTCTGGGTGCCGTTACTGGCACTCACCTGGCCTGTGCCTGCGATCGTCGCGGTAAACGTCGTCGCAGTACCCGAGGAGGGGCTGACGGTACCGATACCGCCGAGAACACTCCAGGTGACGCTTTCATCGCCGCGGTAATTGCCATCTGCATCGTAGCCGCCGGCATGCATATCCAGCGTGTTTCCACTCGTCAAAGAAGACGTCGTAATCTCACTCGTCTCTCCGTTCGTTCCACTGAGTATTTTAATCTGATTCAAAGCACCGGCCGAAACGCTGATCGTTCCTGTCGCATCACTGAGCGCACCCAGCGTGCCGACAATCGTGCCGCTCGCCGGCGCCACCGTCGGGCTGAACGTGAAAGAAGACTGGCCGCTGCTGTTGACCGTCGGCGCCAGCGTGCCGGTACTGGTCCAGTCCACATTCTGATCACCGAGATAATATCCCTGGCCATCATAGCCAGCGGCGTAAACCGTCACACTCTGATCTGCTGTCATGGAATACGCACCAAACGCCGACCCGCCATTGTTGGGTTCGGTTCGCAGGATAATCTGCGCCAAAGCGCCCGGATCGACTGTAATCGTTCCGGTGTCATCACTGAGAGAGCCATTACTCGCACTGATGATACCCGTTCCCGGATTCGTTGCTGTAAATGTTGTCGAGGTATTACCAGTCGTCGGGCTTACCGTACCGATTCCCCCGGACACAGACCAATCGACAGCCTCATCGCTGCGATAATTATCATCAGCGTCAAAGCCGCCGGCATGCACCGTCAGTGTGTTGCCATTGGTTACCGAAGCCGTCGTGACTTCAGCAGTTTCGCCGCTGGCGCCGGACAATATTTTAATTTTTGCCAGAGCTCCCACTGAAACGGTAATCGTTCCCGTGGCGTCATCGGTTACGGTGGCATGGTCTGCCACCACAGTACCGCTCCCGGGTGTGGTCGCATTGAAGGTCGTGCTCGTACCTGTGCCCGGCGACACCGTGCCGATACTTCCCGTCACACTCCACGAGACCGACTCATCACCGGAATAATTTCCGTATTGATCGTAGCCTGCAGCATGAAGCAAAATGACCTCATCTGTCGTCACAGACCGGGTTGTAAATTCAGTACCATCCCCGGAGCTGCCCTCGACGACTTTTACAGAACTCACAGCGCCTGCTGCCACGGTAAAAAAGTTTGAAGTTCCGCTTGTGTCTGTCTTGGTCGCAGTGATACGAATATTTGACTGGGCTTTGGTGATTTGCGTATTCGTGACCGTGACCGTTCCGCCCGAACTGATCGTGGCTGAAGTCGGGGTCAGCGTTCCGGTATCATCACTGAGGTTGACAGTCCCGGTCCAACTTGTAATCGTGTTGCTGTACTGGTCTTTGGCGGTAATCTTGATCGAAAATGCCGTCCCGGCGACCTGGTTGGCAATATCGGCATCCGAGGTGTTGGTCACAGTAAAATGATTGAGCGGACCTGCAACGATCGACACATTATCGGAGATCGGCCCTTCGCTGTTGCCCGGATTTTGCGCATGTCGCAAGTCGAGCTGATAGCTCCCGACCGTAGAAGGGTTGAGCACATTGCCAAATGTAATCGACACACTCTGCCCCGCACTCACCGTCGTTCCAGTGCCGTCCCGGGTCAATTCGACATAGTTGTTGGTGTCATCTGTTCCCTGAAACACGGCTACGTTCAGGCCACCATTCAGCTGATCCGAACTGGCAACCACGATTCCGGTGAGATCAAAAGCCAGCGGGAAGTTGACCGTAAATTTGCTGGTCGGTGTGATATCCTGGTTTGTCACAAAGGTTATCGTGTACAAACTATAGCTGTTCACCGAAGGGTCGTCTGCTGTCGCCGTAAAACTGTTAAACGGTACTCTGGGCGTGGCGCTGACCTGAGGAGGGGTAACGAGGCTTGATGTGAATAAGCCGAGAAGAAGGAAACAGCCGAGAAGTCTTGTCCGTCTCATGATTTTTTCTAATTCCTTTAGAATACTCTTTCGTCCTTCTGAAAGAAGATGGCAACTCTGCGAACCGGGCTTTTGCGACCAGCCTGATTGATTTTGACATCGACGGTGGCACGGTCTTTAAACGGTTTTTTCATTGTCAGAGGACCGAAGATGATCTTCACCTTTTCTCCGGCCGGGACAGCCGGACCAAGCCCGCTGCGCCGTAGCACCAGGGCAGAATCCGAAACCTCGAATGTAAACCCTCCCTTCATCGAAGGGGACCCAACTACCTTGACTGCACTGAAATCAAGGTTTTGCGGTATTTTGATTTCAAAGGCCGCGTCCGGTTTGAGAGTATCCGTTACTGTAAGGCTGAGTTCGTACAGAGCCGGCTTTCCCTCAACGGCATGCAGCGCTGTCAGGCGCATGTTTTCCTGCGCCAGAGCAGGGACAGCCAGAATAAACACGAAAACGATATTGAAAACCCTTGCGATTACATTCATGTAATTGCACCCTGTAGTGATAAGTTGTTTTGACTCTATGGGGATATCATGATTACACAAACCGTCAGAACATCCGCGACGGAAACGCAAATTGCGTACCATACGAGACAAATCCATGATAAAGTGCGGTAAAGTAATAACTATATGATTTTAATTAAACTACAGTGCGTACAGAGCCAGAAACCGGAGGAGGATTTTTCGCGAGCAACAGCAGACTTGTATCTGAAGTGGGACAAAGTGTTCGATTTTCAAACACTTTCTTGCCGGATGCTACTTCAGAATGGCACGTAGTAAGATCAAAAACCCTTTGCCATCATTTTCAGCAAGCTTCAGATTTTTTTCCGCTTTTTTGAAAAGTGGGTTGATTCGAAGTGCTTTTCTGAACTCCTCAAGAGCTTTCAGAAACAGGTTGCGGCACATAATCAGATAGGCAATCCCAAGGTTGTTGTGCAGGTCTGCATATTCGGGGTAATCGTTGATGGCATACTTCAACCGCTCCACATAACGGCCAATAAACTGGTTGTCCTTACCCTTGCCGCCATACATGAATTTGAGGAAAAACTCGTTTTCAAAAGACAGGTCCATCCGTCTGTTGGTTTTTGTAAAAGCATCGCTGTAATGCTTTTCGGCTTCGGAAAAATTCTTGTCTTCGATCGCCTTTTTCGCCAAATCATAGTCTTCGTTGGCAAACGGCTTGAACAAACTCGCCGCCCGCGACATGTGCTCCTCAATGCGTTTCGCACGGATGGATGCCGGGGGGAGCTGGCCGTTATCGACGTTCTCAATCAGGGAAAGCAGCAGCGCGCGCGCCATAAAATAATGGGCTTCAAAATACTGATTGTTGATTTCCAGAGCAGCCTCGAAGGAACGTACAGCTTCGTGATAGGCTTTTTTCTCGATATACACCCTGCCGAGATTAAGGTTTAAATCAGCAAAATTCCGGGTGATATTCAGGCCCTTGCGGAACATCTCCTCAGCACGGGCCAGGTCGTCCTGCTGAAAATAGCACAGCCCGAGATTGTTGTATGCCTCTGCGTATTCGTGATCAATGCTGATCCCGAGTTCGAAAAAAGCAATAGCTTCATCGATAAACCCCCGGTTCAGCAGCACAAGCCCGAGCTTGTTGCACGAGACAGGATGCTTCACCTGCCGGACTTTTTCAGCGATATAAAAAAGCAATTCGATATCAGACACCACTTCCTGGTGCTGTTCGCGAACCGCTGCTTCCAGTTCCCCGTTGTTTTTATTTTCAGCCACAGGAACGCTGTGGGTTTCAACGATCCGGCCGCTGTCGAAAACATTGGTTATGATGGTTTCTGCTGTTTCCGAAACCGAGGTCTGTACATGCAGCCGTTTGCTGCCGATGTTGATATCGCTGTTGAGTCCTTGTGCAGACATTGCTTTCTCCCGAGCTGCGCGTTTGTTCGACAAAGGGACGACTATTCTTTGGCTTTGCTGGAGTTAGATGTTTCTTTTTTCTTTGCGTCGCCGGAATGACCATTAGTGCCCGACGAAGCTGATGACCCGTTTTTATTGTTTTTATAATCCGTCAGATAAAAACCGCTGCCCTTAAAAATCAGGCCGGCACCGCCACCGATGAGCCGCTGTACCGTGCCTCCACACTCAGGGCAGGTTGCCACCGGCTCGGCGTTGATGCTTTGCAGTTCTTCAAAAACATGTTCGCATTCATTACACTTATATTCATAGGTCGGCATTTCTTCCTCCATATCCTGTTTGTTGCTCTTTTACTTTTTGGACAATCGTCGCATTTCTCTTTAGCTTGACATGCGCTGGTTAAATTAAGGAAACTTAATGCTGTGCGCAGGTCGTGCCATCCTGAAGGGTCATATTCCGGGTCAGCGCAGTTCCGACAGCGCAGCTTTCATCCCCGCCATCGCTTTCTCGAGATTCTCCATCGAATTAGCATAAGAAATACGAATATTATCCGGTGCACCAAAAGCCTCGCCGGGTACGATTGCAACACCGGCCTTTTCCAGGATGTAGGTGGCGAAATCAACGCTGTTGGCAATGGTAAAGGAACCATCTGACCGGCCGAAATATGCGCTGATATCCGGAAAAATATAAAAAGCGCCTCCGGGCATACTGACATCGACCGAAGGTATTGAACTCAGCAAAGAAAAAACGGTTTCCCTTCTGCGGCTGAACTCATCTTTTTGCTCCTGCATGTCCTCCGCAGGAATGCGCAATGCCGCCAGTGCCGCTTTTTGCGAAATCGAGGCAGCGCCTGAGGTGCTGTGGCTCTGCACCTTCGCCGCAGCCTTGATGACGTTCTCTGGTCCGGCAAGATAGCCGATGCGCCACCCTGTCATCGCGTGGCTTTTGGAAACACCGTTGACGATAAGAACCTGATCTTTCAAATCAGGATAGGCGCAAAACGAGGCGTAATCATCGGTTCCATAAATCAGCTCCAGATAGATTTCATCGCTGATGACTCCGATGCCGCTGTCTCGGATCACCTCGGCAATTGCGTCCATCTCCGCACGCGAATACACCGCTCCGGTCGGATTGGAGGGAGAGTTAAAAATGATCAGCCGCGTCTTATCCGTGATGGCTTCAGCCAGCTGCCGGGCAGTGATCTTAAATCCCATCTCCTGCGTCGCCGGCATGTACACCGTCCGCGCACCGGCCATGGCGATCTGCTGTGGATAGCTGGTCCAATACGGGGTTGGCAGCAGCACCTCATCGCCGGGATTGCAGACCGCAAGCAGGGCGTTATAAATCGACTGCTTTGCACCGTTGCTGACGAGAATTTCCCGCGGAGAATACTCCGTGCCATAACCTGCCAGGTAGTTCGCTATTTCCTCACGCAACTCCAGGATACCCGGATTGGGCGTATATTTCGTAAACCCTGCATCGATCGCAGCCTTTGCTGCAGCACAGGCCGGCTCCGGTGTGTTGAAATCCGGCTCCCCAGCTCCGAGGTCTATGATATCTCTCCCCTGCTGTCGCAACTCGGCCACGCGTGCGGTTACGGCCAGCGTTTTCGAGCCCTCTATCTTTTGTGAAAACAGAGAAGGCACGAGGCCTTTGTTCATGACGTCTCCTCCAATCAACTCATCAGTGCAGTTATGCAACACATCGTCACGATATCATCTACGGAGCATCCCCGTGACAGATCATTTAATGGACGCGCCGTACCCTGTAGTATGGGCCCCAGAGCAGTATATCCCCCCAGACGTTGTACGAGTTTATAAGCGATATTTCCGGAATTCAAGTCCGGGAATATCAGCACCGATGCGGAACCCGCGACCGGGCTTTCTCCAACCTTAGTCCGGGCTATTTCCGGCACGAGAGCTGCATCAGCCTGCAGCTCGCCATCGACGAGTATCTCCGGAGCTGCGAGACGAACCATCTGCACCGCTTCCCGCACCAGCTCAACACGCTCGTGTTCGGCGCTGCCTTTTGTCGAAAACGAAAGCATGGCCACCCGCGCCTGTTCTCCGGTCAGTCTTTCGTGCGATTTTGCAGTAGCTATGGCTATTTCAGCAAGCGTCTTGCTGTCCGGCTCAGGTATCACTGCGCAATCTGCGAAAGACAGCTTGCGCTTCTCATCCGGTGAAAGCATGAGAAAAAAACTGGAGACAGCATGAAACCCCTCTGCAACGCCGATAACGCGAAACCCGGCACGCAACACGTCGCTTGTTGCAGCCTGTGACCCGGCCAGCATGCCGTGCGCCTCTCCGGCAGCAACCAGAGCTGCCCCGAAATACAGTGGATTGCGCAGATAAGTATGCGCTTTTTCCGGTGTCAAACGATCATCACGCCGGCGCTGGTAAAGCATGTCTGCATACTGCTCTGTTTGTGCATCAGTGCCGGGGGAGCGGATGAGTGCCGAAGAGACATCGACACCCAGTTCGCTCGCACGCGAAAAAATTTTATCCGGGTCTCCGATGAAAACAACCCGGCACAATCCTCTCTGGAGCACCTGGTGTGCCGCCAGCAGTACGCGGTCATCACCGGACTCAGGCAAAACAATGGCCCGCTGTAACCGGGCAGCCTTATCATGTATGGTTTTAAGAAAACTCACCGCGATAATCTGTCGATCAGTGCTGCTTGCACATTCTCTGGTACGAACTGGCTGACATCTCCGCCGAAACGGGCTACTTCCTTGACGATCGTTGAATTCAGATAAGTATATTTTTCGTGCGGCATCAAAAACACGGTTATCAGCTCCTGGTTCAATTTGCGGTTGACCAATGCCATCTGAAACTCAAACTCAAAATCAGAGATTGCCCTCAGGCCGCGCACGATGGCTGAAGCCTTTTTCATGCGGGCATAATCGACGAGTAAACCATGAAAACTCTCGACAGTTACCGAGTCCATTCCATGCGAGTGTAACGCCTCACGGATCAATTCAACCCGTTCATCCGTGCTGAAGAGCGGTGTCTTGGATGGGTTGGTCAATACAGAAACGATGACCTGGTCGAAAAGGCGCGTAGCGCGAAGGATGACATCGATATGGCCGTTGGTTATCGGGTCAAACGTCCCCGGGTACAGGGCTGTGGTTTTCACGTTCTCCTCTTTTCATCTTTTGTATGAAATATAACGCCGAGTCACCGCTTTTTTTCTGCGTGACACATTCTGTGTTGTCAGGCAGTTGCAGAACGACTCTGTTGGACTCTTCGATGACCAGGAGACCGTCATCAGCCCAAAAAGAATTGTCTGCACTCAGAATATCGATGAGTTTTTGAGCAAGCCCCTGGTTGTATGGCGGGTCGGCAAATATCAGAGGAAAGGCTTGACTGTGATAACGTCTGATAAAAAGAAAAACATCCGTGATGTAAACTTCAGCCCGTTGGATGAGGTGCGTTTTTTCCAGATTCCGTAGCAGGGTGCTGCGCACGGCCCGGCTGCTGTCAACAAAAGTGACGCGTTCAACACCCCGGCTCAGAGCTTCGATACCAAGGGATCCGGTTCCGGCAAAAACATCAATCGCCATGTCCGGCAAAGGACATAGCGATTGTAACGTATCAAACAGTTTTTGCCGGGTTCGGTCTGCCGTCGGGCGCGTTGTACGGCCCCCCGGGGCATAAAGAGTAACACCTTTAGCAGTACCGGCTATCACCCGCATGGCAAAACCGGCGGCAAATCAGTATGAGTACAAGTTGAACACCAGAACAAGACTGACGGAACTCTGGTCTCTTGCTCCGGGGTCTTTGTTGATCAGCGATGCTTTGGTCACGACCATCGCCGGTGCAGCAGAGGCCAGGTCGTTGAGAAGGCGGGTGGCCCCGTCCATCGAGCCCTGCAGGTTAACCTGTATCGGTGTAACCGTAAAACCAGCTTCCGTGTATTCGGAGCTCTGGTTCAGGGTTTTCAGGGACATGCCGTTTTCGCTGGCAGCTTGTTTGAGCCAGGTGCGAAACTCAGATACAGACATGTCTTTAATCTGTCCGCCATAACTGATCGGAGCTGTTTCCGGATCAACAGTTCCCGAGACAATAGCCTGCACCCGTGAGGTGGCGACAAACTTGCCTTGCGATACTTTGCGGACATCCTTGACATCAACATCAGAGGCGATGCGATCCATGGTTGCTGCTATGCCGCTGTTACTGTTGCTCACGAACTGTGCCATGAAGGCATTGTCGGAAAACCGGATCAGCGTAAAAACGGCACCGTCTGAAATCGCTGCGGCGAGTTCACTGATCGTATAGGCACTCATACGTGTGGAGAGAAGCATTTTCTTTTCCAGAGGAGTCAGGGAGTTGAAGGTATCCATATCTGACTCGCCACCAGCCTGGACTGGAGCATCGATATCGCCCTCGTTTTGTGTGCCTTCCGACAGTGCCGGATTGTCCGTCTGGGACATACCACCCTGTGTCTGCTGCATCTCACCGGATGGATTTGTCAGGGTAGGCAGCGTGCCATCATCCATGCTCTCATCTTCAGGAATGAAAAAATAGATAGCTGCTGCGATGACGATCACCAATGCCCCGAGAATGACGTACAACTTTGCGTTACCAGACCCGGTAGACAAATCCGAAAAATCTGAACTATAACCGCCCGGGGGCGCTGCTGCCGGCGCATCATTATCCAGATTGATTCCCTGGCCAAAGCCGGACTCTCCTGAATAATTCTGTTGCCTCGACTCTTCTTCACCGATTAAATTAATGTCAACCATGGTGCTCTACCTCCGTGAGCTGTTGTGTGTTCTTGCTAAAGTCCCTTTATAGCTACGCCCACTGAAGTAACATACGCTTCGGGATGGTCCGTAACTTCTTGCTCTTCCGGCGTGGCAATGATGGTGATTTTTTCAAAAGGATTTACTTTGCGGATATTGATGGCGTGTGCCGATGACAGGGTTTCGATAACGATATCATCGACTGCATCGCCGTAAAGCAATATCTCGTGCATATCCTCGATACTTTTGCCGAGCTTATTATCGAGAATTACCCGGCGCAGCTCCTTGGAGATGATTCTGGCCAGATGCTCGCCATTCTCCGTACTGAACGTGCCATCTTCATCAATAGGATAACCAACTTCCTGGGAAAGGTAGTAATCGTTATACAGAATCGAGAGCTGGACGTTCTTCTTGCGGATATCCACCAGGGCAACCTTTTTCTCGGCCTCAAAATTATATGTAGTCTCTATCACGCGTTGTGCGGAGAAGATATCCACATCGATTGCGCGCAACTGCATACTCGTGCCGGCAAAAAGCTCCTTGATACTCTCCACCACCTGTTTACGAATCAACACAAGGACCATCGCGCGCTCATACTCACTGTTCGTGCCGACATTCAATGTCTGATATCCGATGTTAAAATTATCGATCGGATTGATGACATACTGGCTGACTTCCCAGTGAATATGCTCGCGCAGCTCCTCGCCTTCCAGGTTGGCATCCAGGGGTATTTTTTTGATCAGCACCATATCGGAATCAAGCGAAATCGCCGCTTGCGTCGTTCGCATACCCGCCATTTCATAAAGCCGATTGATGTCATCGGACAGTACTTTTGCAAAGTCCGACTTTTCAAGTGATGTCAGCTCCATGGGATAGCGAACGGACCCTTTGACCACTTTGACGATTTGACGTCCCTGGCCTGACGTGACCGCTTCTGTCATCCTGACAACAGTATCACGTACACTGATCCCGATCAGACCCTCCTCGGTCTGTTGATGATTCATTCATTTGCTCCCTGGTTGATGGCCTGGTGGTTTAATTTGCTGATTCCCAACTCGTCACACCGTTTTCGATACGACCATGATTTTTCAGCTTGAGCGCACCCACGGTGGATTTCAAAAAGCTGCGGGCAACCGCGAGACTGTCCTCGCGTGTAATCGGTGATTCCACGATAAAAACCTTGATTGCCGAAGTATCGATAACCGTGACCTTATAGGGCTTCCTGGTCGTAGGACATACATACATTGAGTCGGCAAGCGTAAAAATATTCGAAAGTTGTGCCTTGGTTTGACGAAGATAACCGATTATCGTCTCGTAGTTGTTTCTGATCTTATTACTTGCAGCGAGCGCTTTTTGCAGTTTATTCTGAGCGATCATGTTTTTGATGATCTCATATTGCAGAAAGAAATCTTTTCTTTCTACAACTTCGCGGGCCTTATCGAGGGTCTGCGTCGGGGCGTAAGGGTGTGCCTTCAGCTGGTCCTTGATCACCTGCATTTTGTCGCGCAGACGGCGCACATAATAGGTTATCTCTGAAATACGATTTGCCAGCGAATCCTGAGCAACGGTATCCAGCGGACTGATCGTCTGCAGAAAACCATCCAGTTCAATCTGCACCTGCTTGATCGAATCGAATTCTGCAGTCACCTCATCCAGGGGCCCGCTGAACATCGAATCCACATAGGCATGATAGCTGGAATCTGTTTTAATAAACTGAATCAGTTCTTCCAGGCTGTCTGTATATTGATGGTGGAAACGGTGGTATTGCAGAGCAGCATTATAAATATTGCTCATGCGATAGTGACTCACCTCGGTATTTCTGGCCTCTTCCTCCCACAGTTTTTTCGGATAATAGATGGAAAAAACCAGTGCCGCCGTCAGGAGTACGATCAGTATCTTGTAAACGATCGACCCCTTTCCATAATTGTCTTGTGCCATTTTTCCTCCCTCACTCTGGATAAATGATGTAATGGTTTCTTGGATTTTTCGTTTTTTCCTCCGGTGCTTCTCTTGTATAATTTATTTCAGTACAATCCTGTCTGCTAATTTTTTGAATGTCTTCTTACCGATGCCTTTTACAAGCATCAGATCTTCCGGTTTTTTAAAAGCACCGTTCTGCTCCCGATAGGCAACGATACGCCCGGCCATAACCTTGCCTATACCGGGAAGTCTGGTCAGTTCAGACTCTGGAGCAGCGTTAATGTTTATTTTTTGTTGCTCTGCTGCCGTTTCCCCGGCGTCAGCCTGGTTCTCTGCTTTTGCCAGACTATCAGAAATTGCAAGAAAACGGGCCAATATACCTGAATCCGTTTCTAGCAAAGGCTGCCTGAGCTGCCAATGTTGAACCAGCAGACCCAACAGGAATGTGGACACCAGAAAAATAAGAGCCTTTATCTGTATCCGTGTAAAGCCCCCCACAGCAACACCCCCTGTGGCTCAAGAGTTTAACCTGAAAACTTTACCTTTTCCCGCACTGATTCGCGAGACTCCTACCGGAAAAAACCGGGATCACGTAAAAACATTCTTAATCTTATCAAAAATTCCTTTACCGGCATGCGGTGGTTTAAGATTCTCGGAGTTCGCCAGTTTTTTCAGCAGCGCCTTTTCTTCTTTGGTCAGTTTTTTCGGAGTCCACACCATGATGCGCACCAGCTGGTCTCCTTTGCCGTGGCCCTGAAGGTGCGGAATCCCCTTACCACGCATGCGTAAAATTTTACCTGATTGGGTCCCGGGAGCTATTTCGAGTTCAGCCTTTCCAGTCAGAGTAGGAACTTCAACGGTATCACCCAAAGCGACCTGCACAAAACTGAGGGGAAGATCATACAGCACATCATCACCATGGCGCTCAAAATAATCATGCTCCTTTTCGTCGATGATGATGATCACATCTCCGGGACTGCCGCCATTTGCACCGATGTTGCCTTCGCCCCGAACCGTAATATAGTTCCCTGAAGCAACGCCCGGCGGAATTTCAATCTCGATGGTTTTTTCACCTTTGGACCGGCCCTCGCCGTGGCAGTCAGTACATTTCTCCTGAATGACCCGGCCGGAACCGCCGCAGCGACCACAAGCCGAAACATTGATAAACTGGCCGAACAGGGAGCGGGTAATCCTTTTAATTTCACCCGTGCCTCCACACTCCGGACAGCTCGACGGTGATGTCCCGGCTTTGGCACCAGAACCACCGCAGGTTGAACAGGTAACCAGGCGCTTGATTTTGATCTTCTTCTTGACGCCCGTGGCGATCTCTTCAAGAGTCAGAGCGAGGCGAATCTGCAGATCAGCTCCCCGAGTTCGCCGGTTGCCCCGGCCTCCTCCCATCCCGAAGATGTCGCCGAATCCAAACCCTTCTGACATAAATGTCCGCAGCGCATCGCTGAGGTCGAAATCAAAACCCGCGAACGGATCCTGTCCGCCACTTCCCTTCACACCGGCGTGGCCATAGGTGTCGTACAGGCGGCGCTTCTGCGCATCTTTCAGAACTTCATAGGCTTCTGCCGCTTCTTTGAATTTTTCTTCAGCGACTTTATCGCCAGGATTTTTATCCGGGTGATACTCCATCGCCAGCCGGCGATACGCCTTTTTTATCTCATCTTCTGTGGCATTTCGCTCGATCCCGAGTACCACGTAGTAGTCTCTTTTGCTCATTTGTCCTTTGTACCGGGATTACTTGCTGACAACGACCTTAGCCGGTCGGATTATTTTTTCACCCAGAATATAACCCTTCTGGTGCACATCAAGAACGATATTTTCAGGCGTCCCTTCTTTTTCCATCTGCATCAGGGCTTCATGATACTCCGGATTGAACTCCTGACCCTGAGCATCCATTTCGTGGACACCTTCGGCCTCGAGCAGCCGTTTCAGGGACTGATAGATCAACTCAACCCCTTGCTTCAACGCCTCGTAGTTATCATTCGTATTGGCCGCATCGAGAGAGCGCTCAAAATCATCGATAATCGGCAACAGCTTTTTGACAATATCCTCGGTCGCCAGTTTCCAGCTTTCCGCGGTTTCCTTTTCTTTTCGCTTGCGGTAGTTATCAAACTCCGCTGCTGTCCGCTGTGCCTTGTCTTTCCAAAACTCAACTTCTTTTCTCAGCTTTTCCAGCTCTTTGTCTTTTTTCTTCCCCTTTGCCCGGCCAGTTGTTTTTGTCTCGGAACCTTCAGATGAACCTGAGGGAGAAGAACCGTTCTCATCATACTTTTCGTCTATGTCCACATCCGTTTTCTTATCTGTATTTTTCGATTTTTCTGTTTTCATGGTTTTCTCCTGTCCCTGGTTTTGTTCAGACTGATCCAGCGATTAAACATCATCGAGCTGAAATAGCGTCATCTCCTGCCCTCCGGCAGGTTTACAATCAGTTTGTCTTGCTAAACAGACCGGATAACGCCTCCGCGGTGTAACGGACAAGTGCAACCATTTTTGCATAATGCATTCGTGTCGGCCCGATCACACCAACCGTACCTGTAACACCACCAATCGTGTAGGTCGCAGTGATCAGACTACAATAAGCAGCCAGCTCATCCTTATTTTCTGCCCCGATGACGATTCGCAAATCCCCGCTGTCCCGACCCGTTTTTTCGTCATCATCAAGTATGTGAACGAGAATTTCTTTATCGTCGATCAGGTTGAGAATTCGTGCCAGTCTGCTTTTATCTTCAAATTCCGGTTGTTCCATGATATTGGCAGCACCGCCGAGATGCACATCAGAAGGAATAGCAAATGAAAACATCGACTCCGAAGAGCGGATCATGCCTTCGATGAACTCGCTATCTCCCTCCGGGCTTCCGCGCAAGCGTTTGTCAATGGTCTGTTTGATTTCTTTTAAAGTAAGACCGTGCAGCCGCTCATTGATAAACCGGGCGGTGCGGTCGAGTTCAGCGCGGGACAGCGACTTGTTGAGTTCAACGGTTATGGACCGCACCAGACCGGAGCAGATGCTCAGCACCACGAGAATACGATTTCCCGTAATCGGAACGAGATCTATTTTCTCGAACACGCCCTGATAAAAACGGGGCGCAAGAACGACTCCGAGCTGATTGGAAATCTGCGCCAGCATGGAAGAGGCAGATTCGAGGATATCCTCGACATCGCTGCTGGCCCTGCTGAGCGCACCGCGAATTTTCCTGCGGGTCGTTTCCGGCAGTTCCGGCCTCGGCATCATCGAATCAACGTAAACGCGGTAGCCTTTATCCGTCGGCATGCGGCCGGCGGAAATGTGCGGCTGCGCCAGATAGCCGCGTCCCTCCAGCCCCAACATCACATTGCGGATAGTCGCCGAGCTGATTCCATTGCTGAAATGATTGACTATTTTGCTCGAACCGACTGGCGTCGCGCTGGCAACAAACTCCTCAACCACTGAGGATAACACGACTTTTTCGCGCTTTGTCAGTTCTGTATCAACCATTTTTTATAATTTTCTTATGTGAAAAATCGGTCACAACTTTCGGATTTAATGTAAGTTAAAGCCAAACAAATCAAAAAGAAAGATAAACAATTCAATTCCGTGTGTCAAGCAAAAAGTCAATAGCGAATCCGCCAGCCAAGGGCGTTAAAACTTCCCAGAAAACCGAATAAAACACCCACCAGAACCAGCACACCGATACTGGTTGCAGTGACAGGACTCAACACCGGAATAAAAATCGTCCCCACCTGCACCAAAACAGACAGCACGATACCGGCAAACAGCGCCCCCAGCCCCCCTTCGATCATCGCCTGTATCAGCAGCGGCCCGACGATAAGACCGCGGGAAGCACCGACGAGTTCCATCGTTTCGATAATATCTCGTTTCGCCTCGATCGTCAGGCGAATGTTGTTGGAAATCAGTACAAATCCGAGAATGCTCAGGGCAATACCAAATATGATGAAACCAGCTCCAACCAGCCGGTCGTACCGGTTGAGCAAATCGATGAGTGTGGCACGGTAAACCACATCTTCCACACCTGGGACGCCTGCAATGGCAGCCACGATCCGGGCTACAGAATCCCGGTTCACGTAGGATGGCTGCAAAACCACATGGAAACTTGCCGGCAGGGGGTTGTCTTCGATGAGGGCCAAATAGTCATCGCCAAAGGTTTCCCGAACCCGTGCAAGGGCGTCATCTTTGCTCACGTATTCGATAGAATCGACTCCGGCGAGGTGCAGAATTTTCTCTCCGGTCTTCCTGTGATCTTCCGGTTCGGCGTCGAGCAAAAACGCTTCGAGCACGAAGCGCGAGCGTGTCTCCTGCAGATTTTCGCGCAGGCCCTGGCGGATAATATAAAATGCTCCCAGGAGAACCAAACTACAGCATATCGTCAGAATCGTCAGCAGAGAAGAAATCCCCGAGCGCTTTAACCCGGACAGGCCATCGACGATGGAATAGATAAACAGTCTCACTCTCTGATCACTCCAGCATCGATTTTCAGAACACGGAAGCCTGTTTGCTCGACAAGGTGATAATTATGCGTTGCCATGAGCACGGCTGTACCGCCGATATTAATTTTAACGAGAAGTTCCATAATGTCCTTCGCTGTTTCCGGGTCCAGGTTGCCTGTCGGCTCATCCGCCAGAACAACAAGCGGCTCGTTGACGATCGCCCGGGCAATGGCTACGCGCTGCTGCTCGCCCCCGGAAAGATTTTGCGGCATCTGATAGCGCTTGTGGCTGATACCAACATCGGCGAGCACCCGCAAAACTCTTTTTTTGATGTAGGCTCCTGACTTGCCGATAACACGCAGGGAAAAGGCAACATTCTCATACACATTGCGGTCCTGCAACAGCCGAAAATCCTGAAATACCATGCCGATCTGCCGGCGCAACAACGGAACCTGTCCCGGTCGAATGCTCGAAGAGATATACTCCCCCACCTCAACCGTGCCGCTGCTGGGCCGTTCTGACATGATGATCAGCTTGAGTATCGTGCTCTTACCAGCACCACTGGGCCCGACGAGAAAGACAAACTCACCACGGCCAACGCTGAAATCAGCGAGCTGGATTCCCTCACCATTCGGATAACTCTGGCGGACATTATTAAAGCGAATTATTTTCATTTTTCTCTGCGATAAAGTGCACCCGGTTCGAACGCTCGGTTCCGGGTCGCCGGCTGAAGCCATCGTAAACTCCGACAAGGCCAAGGCCGGTGCCTGACTGGAGTATTTTTTTCAAAGTCTGCAGACGGTATATTTTCTGGTGGTGTTCTTCCTCGAACCGCTCATCCGGGTTCTCGCTCTGGCAGACGATGAACGAATTGGTCTGCACACTGGTTGCGTAGTCGAAATATGCTTTGCGAATGTAATCAAGGCCGTTTGTTGTGTCGCGTTCATAGAATTCATAAAAATGGTAACGACAATTTCGCCTCGTCACGACATCAAAAATGAAAAGCCCGCCCGGCCGCAGTGCTGCGGCAACATTCCGGAATGTTGCCGCCAACTCCACTTCATCCAGACAGTAATTGATACTATCATACAGGCACAGAACAACATCAACCTGCTCCCGCAGGCAGAAATTACGCATATCGCCGGCAAAAAGCAGAGCTTCGTGGTCAAAACTCTCCAGCCTGTCTCTGGCGATTTCCAGCATGCGTGCTGACTTATCCATCCCGAATGCCTGCCAGCCTGCGCGTGACAGCTTTTCGAGCATGATCCCGGTGCCGCAGGCTATTTCCAGCAGGCGCCCGCCGTGCGGAAAATGAGCACTCAAAATCCGATCGAGATAGTCAAACCACCGCTGGTAATCGACATGGCGCATGAGGTAATCATACAGCCCGGCGATCATCTCATATTCCGGAACCCTGCTCACTGCTATCGATCCGCTCCAATGCAAAGTTTATCGCTTCCACAAAACTCGCCGGGCTTGCTTTTCCCTGGCCAGCAATATCATACGCTGTACCGTGATCCGGCGAGGTGCGAATAAAGGGCAGCCCGCAGGTATAATTCACCCCTCTGCCCTGGGCGCGCATTTTCAGGGGGATCAACCCCTGGTCATGGTACATGGCGACATAGACATCATAAGCTTCTCTGTCCTGCATGCGTGCAAAAAGCGCATCTGCCGCAAACGGGCCGGAGACGTCTATTCCCCGACTTTTCGCTTCTTCGATGGCCGGTGCAATGATACGCTGCTCCTCATCTCCGAACGCGCCACCCTCACCGGCGTGCGGATTCAGGGCTGTCACCGCAATTCTTGGCCGTTTGATTGCGAAACGCCGCCTGAGTTCATCGTGCAGAATCGCGAGCACGGAAACGATTTTTTTCGCAGATAACGACGCTGGGACATCATGCAGCGCCATGTGCGTAGTGATGAGCGCAATGCGGAAGGTACCGGCGGCCAGCATCATCACAGGTGTCGTAACACCCGCGAGCGATGCGAGAAATTCAGTATGTCCCGGGTAATCAAACCCGGCGGCATGAAGTGCCTGTTTGGAAATTGGCGCGGTGACGATGGCATCCACCGCCCCGGAAGCGACCAACTCGTGCGCTTTTATGATCGCCTGCCCTGCAACCCGTCCCGACTCCGGCGACGGTATGCCCGGAGCGATATGAGCCTCCCCGGCCAAATCCGGTTCGACAAGAGAAACCCCGGTTGTCGTTTCACCGCGGTCCAGCACGCTCCGCTCAACCGCCGGACTGAGAAGGTGCAGACGCTGGTTCCAGAATCGAACGACCTCCGGCGGCGAAATCACGATCAGATCTGCCGGCGGCCTGTTTTCAGCAAACAGTCCAATGGTTCTGAGAATGATTTCCGGCCCAATACCGTTGATGTCTCCGATCGTGACCGCGATGCGCGGGCGCCTGCTGTCGCCGCGTTTCATGCTCATGCACCCTGATCCTGAAAATGCAGCCAGACTTTTCGGCGCCGCGGTCCGTCAAACTCGCACAGATAGATCGTCTGCCAGGTCCCGAGCTGAAGCCGGCCATCCCGGACCAGAATCGTCGTGCTGGTGCCGACCATCGCGGTTTTGATGTGCGCCGTACTGTTGCCCTCGAAATGCCTGTAGGGCAAATCATCCGGCACGATCCGGCCAAAGGCCATCAGCATGTCGCGCACAACATCCGGGTCTGCTCCCTCGTTGATCGTCACACCGGCAGTGGTATGCGGAACATACACCGTGCACAGGCCATCGCGCAGACCCGCCGCGTCGATAGCGGTCTGGATGTGCTCAGTAATCGGAACAAACGCCTCGCGTTCCGGTGTTTCGACGAAAAATTCTTTCATGGTATGGTGCCACTCTGTCCTGATTCATTCACGAAAAAACATCTTTCGTTTTTCAATTACCGCTCAAAACTTCTTTTATTTGACAACCTTTTTGTCCGTCGCTTCGCCGTGATTTATCCACAAATTGCGCGCAGCACCCAAAGGCACTCAGTTGCCGGTGTATAAATGCCGTTATTGCGCCGCAGCTCGTGGGATTTATGGCTCTTTCAGGCTCTATGTTTTCCGCTTCTTCTTTTTGGCTGCCGGGAAAAGAATATTGTTGAGAATCAATCTATAGCCGGGAGAATTTTTATGCAATGATAATTGCGTTGGCGGATCATGCACGAGATGCTGATAGTCTTCGGGATCGTGGCCGCCGTAAAACGTGAAAGTGCCTCTGCCGACGTTGGCGTGGATATATTTGACTTCCTCTGTTCCTTCCGCCTCGGCGAGGATGGTTACGGACTTTTTGATGAGGGATTTTTTAAACGCTGTTGTCTGCCCCATGAATCCCTTGACCACTGACACGTGATTTTGAGTCAGCATCGTCGGAACCGGATCATATTTGGCGGAGAACTCGAAGAGATTAAAATAATCCGCCAGTGCGTTGCGCACACGCGGATTCATGGTCGAGGGAATATCGATATCGGAGTACTCATAAACCATCGGATTGCTGATCAGACGAAAATTTTCAAACATCACGGTTTTGGAAAAATCCAGTTTTTTCTGAGCATCCGGGTCCGCGGCATCACCATCATAAACAGCCGCGACGATATCTGTGTTTTCGGCTGCCAGCGCTATATCGAAGCTGTCCGTGGCCGAACACATGGCAAAAACAAAGCCTCCGGAGACCGCGAACTTTTTTATCGCACGCGCCACGGCTTTTTTCAGCTCGCTCACTTTTCGAAATCCGAGTTTGCGCGCCAGGTTTTCGTTGATCGCAACCTGCTCTTTGTACCAGGGGGCGTTATGGTAAGTCGCATAGAACTTACCGTACTGGCCGGTAAAATCCTCATGATGCAGGTGCAGCCAATCATAGTTTTCGAGCTCTCCACCAACGACCTCTTCGTCCCAGACAGTCTCATAGGGCACTTCCGCATACGTCAGCGCCAGCGTGACCGCATCATCCCAGACCTGTTTGTTGCGCGGCGTATATACTGCTATCTTCGGCGGTGTCTCCAGCATGATACGGTCCATATTATTGGCTTCGATCTCTGCCTGAATCTGCGCGACTTCGCCAGGAGTGACCGGAGCATAAGCCACACCACGCACGCGCAATTCGCGCTCAATTTCAGGATAGCTGTCGATCAAAAATGAACCGCCGCGGTAGTTCAAAAGCCACTCGACCGGCACGCCGCGTTCAAGCGTCCAGTACGCTATACCGTACGCTTTCAAATGGTCTGTCTGGCGCAGATCCATATAGACCAGCAGCTTCTGCCCCAAAAGAACAGGCGCCGAAAGAAATAAAGCGATCATCAGCAACAGCACGGAACCGGTACGGGGACGAATGGTATTCTTCTCGCAGGTCATGGTTTGATCTCCTGACTTAAACGCCGCAACTTTTTTCTCGCCAGCTCAAGGTATGTACTGTTGGGATAAACGACCAGCAGTTGTTCATAGGCCTGCGCTGCCAGTTCTTTCTGCCCTGTTGCTGCGTAGGCGTTGGCAAGCCGGAAAAGCGCTTCATCTGCATAAATGGTGTCAGCAAATTCCTGCACAACTCTTTGTAACAGCGCCTTTTCCTCCGTGCAGGCCTCTTTTTCGTGGTACAGGTCTGCGAGATCCAACAAGACACGAGGGGTGAGTGCGCTGCCGTCGTACTGTTGCAGCCACGTCTCGAGATTATTTCCCGCCTCTTCCCGGTCGTCTTTTTCCAAAGCACAGAGATAATCGGCATACCCGGCCAGCGCCGAGCTGCTGTCCGCCAGATTCTCCTCGATGAGCAGCGCGCGTTCCAGGGCTTCATTGACGATGGAACCCATTATCGCCGCCTTGTCTTCTCCCGATTGGATACTGTCTAACAGTTGCAGCGATTCCGAAAACTCATGCCGGCAAAGCTGCAAAGATGCGAGATGGAACAAAATAGTGTTTTTCTCTGCGATTTCATTGTCTTTTAAAAATGCCATGGCCTGCCTGAACCATGATTCCGCTTCTTCGTGCATACCTGAGCGCATCGCCGAAAGACCGAGCATTTTGGCGGCAAACTTTCGCGTTGTCCGGGAAGAGAAGTTGCGAAAAAGCTCGCGATAGACTTCATACGCCCGGGCAGGACGATCGAGTTGCTCGAGCAATAATCTGCCCTTGAGTTTGGCAGCTTCCAGCGCCAGGGTATTCTTCTTGTTTTCTGCCAGAATCAAATCCAGCTCTGTCAAACTTCGCTCACGTTCACCGGATGCAATCCACGCCCGGATTCTGCCCAGGCGGGCAGCAGTTGCGTAGCGTGACTCCGGCCATTTGTTCAGGATACGAGAAAATGCCTGTTCGGCGACTTCGTAGTCTTCGTCCTGCAGCGCTTTTTCTGCCAGAGTATAAAACTCCCTTCCCACAGTCTGTTTCTTCTGCTGCGCACGGGCATCTTCTATCTTCTCCATTACCTGCAGGGCTTTGGCATAGTGCCTGGTGCGGATCAGGCATTCGCCATAAATCTGCAGCAGCTCATTGCGCGGCGCGGACTGGCTGTTTACCTTCTGTTCGACGACAGACAGCACGGTTTCATCTTCCTGCAAAAAGGAGGTGATACGAGCACGGACATAGGAAACCTGCATCGGTCGCTGCTCGAGATAGAGCAACAGCTCTCGGGTTGCCGCGAGATAATTCCCTCTGCCGGCAAAAGCGTTCGCCAGCTCTACTGCGAATAGGAAACGGTTCTTCAATTCCTTTCTCGCAAGGCGATAGGTTTCCACAGCATCATCGAATAACCCGTTGCGCAGCATCGATGACGCAACCAGAGAATACGCTCCCGAGGTTTTGCCGAATTTTTTCAGCACTTCTTTCCACGTTTTATGAGCTTCCTTTTCCCGGCCTGCCCGATAGAGCGCACTGCCCAGGTCCGCACGCACAACAGCATCATCGATAACGTGTAATCGGGTACGGATCATTTCGATAAGTTCATCATAGGTGTTGAGGCGCTCGAGCGTTCGTTTGAGAGCATTGTAATAACTCGGGTTCGCCGGGTCACTGTTAAAAAGTTTGCGATAACGCCGGGCGGCGTTTTCGTACATGCCCATGCGTTCATAACTCTGTGCCAGGCGATATTCCGCGTTTTGCTGCGGCGTTCTGCCCTGGGCACTCAAAACCCCTGGCAACGTGAGCATGAAGACGGCGATTATGCACCACCGCATTCCGCTGTTTCGTCTTTTTCTGTTACTGTGCACCAGTGCCTTCCTGTTGCGCTTCCCTGGATAACGCTTCGAAATAGCTTCGAATCAGTTTTTTATAGTCCCGGGTATAGTTTTCCTTCAATGCCCGCAGTAAATCCTGGCGCAGGCGCGAACGCCTCTCGCCTAAATCTGCAGGCAGGCGGCCCGGGTCAAGCGCCCGATATTGTTTGCCGGTTTCTGCCCGTCGCTTTTTGCTGAATTCCCGCTTTTGCACCGACTTTTGCGCATCGAGCAAACGGGAGAGAATACGGCGCTGCCGCTCTATCGTCTGTCTGCCGGTTTTCTGCTGGCGCAAATTTTGAGCGACTTCCTGCATCTCCCTGGCGATGTTACCGAGATCACCCAAAACATCCCCTCGGCCGCCGTACTGTTTCTGCAGCTCCTGCATAGCGCGACGAAGCGCCTCCTGTCTGGCAGCAAGCCGCGCCAGCGCTGCCTGCCGTTCCATGCTCATCATGCCGGGATTATTGAGCCCCTGCGTCTGCTGGTTGATACCTTCCTGAGCCTGACTGATACCCATCATCCGGCGGAAAAAATCCTGCATGCCGGAGCTCCCACTTCCTGAGCCATTCATATTGCGCATGGCCTGGCGCAGTTCTGCCACTGCTGCGTTCAGACCCTGCATCGCCTTGCCCTGGTGCCCGGCAGAGCGGGCGCCCTGCCGGTTGCCAAGCTGATCGATCGCTGAGCGCATATTCGTTGCTGCTGCGTCGAGCTTTTGCACGGCTTCTCCGGGCATGAAAAAAGATTCCTGCGTTTTTTTCAAAAGTTTCTCTCCCGTACGCAGCAGGGCTGAGAGCACGTCCTGCTGCTGATCTGCGAGATCACGAAACTGCGTTGCTTCGCTTTGCGCGGTTTTTCGGGCCAGAGCTTCCTGTCGGCGGGACAGACGTAACAAATCACGCGCACCGCGCTGAAGGGCCTGCCGCAGTTCTGCCTGCTGGTTTTGCTGCATCTGCTCGCGGGCCTGCGCGAGATTTTGCTGCATCTGCTGCATCTGCTGCATGAGCTGCTGGCCGGTTTGTGCCGCCTGCTCCTGATCTGCACGATCGAGCGCCTGCGTCATCTCCTGCAAATTTTCCATCAGCTCCTGGCTCTCGGCGGTTTCCTGCGCAGTATTTACCTGCTCGCGCGGCAACCTGATCTGCGGCAACTCCGCTATTTTTTCCTGCAGGGATTTCAGGGCCTGTTGCAACTGCTCGAGGCGCTTCATCTGCTTCATTTCCTCATCAGCGAGAGCAGACTGCTGTTCCGGTGAGCTTTCGGACTGGGCCTTGTCGTTGATCTGTTCCTGCTTTTGCACCATTTCTTCCGCGATGCGCAGGGACTCCTCCAGCCGCTGCTCAGCCTGAAGCTGTTTGAGCAGGTTGATCGTGCGCTCGAGATTGCGGGCAAACTGCTCCTGCTCCTGCTGAAACGCCTCCAGTGCTTTTTCTATATTTTCCGGGTCGAGCTTTTCCATCGCTTCCTGAAGCTTGCGCATCGCTTCGCGCATCTCTGGCGTCGCGATCTCATCGATCAGCTCCTGTAATTCCTGATATTTCTGCAGGATTTCCGGGGATAACAGCTCGTTGTTTTCCATGCGATCGACCATTTCATCCAACTGCTCGCCCAGGGTCTGCATATCATTCAATATCTTTTCCTGCTTGCCGCTGGCATCTCGCAGCGCTTGCTTGTCTTCCCAGTCCAACTCCGGATTGCGACGGAATTCCTGCAGGATTTCCTGAACATCCTCCCGAATTTCCTCGGTGTTTTTGGCCAGCTCATCCAGGTTTTCCAACGAACGCTCTTGCTGCTCCCCCGCCTCAGCGAAAATCTCCATCAAAGAGGGCAGGCGCAAGCGATATTCCCTGCTGCTCGCTTTTTTCGGGCCGGATATCATATCATTGTCGAACAGCTCGACATGGTAAACGACGACATCCTCCGGTTCGAGACCGGCCGGCTGTAAGTCCCAGAGATACTCAGCCTGCAGGGTTGCTTCGCGGCTGACATAGTTCAGGCGCTCCCGAAAACTTCGCTCTTTTTCACCGGAGCGGTACACGCTGTACACCAGATCCAGCCGTGTAAATCCAAAATCATCTTCACCCGAAATCAACAAAGAAATGCGCCGCGATTCATCCAAATCCTGATCTCTTCCCGGGCGCACGATCTCGACAACAGGCCGCTGGTCTGGAATGATGTCGATCTGCCAGAGTATCGGATTGGCATTTTCCAGTCCGGCTGAGTCTTTCAGATACACAGAATACTGCTGTGCGCTGCGAATCTGCACCTTTCCTGTCAGCGCCTCCCCGCTAATTTTCAGTATGACCGGATCATGATCAGAAAAGAGCAGTTTCGCCTCACGGACCGGTTTGTTGGTTAAGACAGAAAAGAAAACATCTGAGCCAGGCAGAACGCTGACGAGTCCCACATCCGGCTCGGGTTTCATTTCAGGAAGCTTTGTATAGGCCGGCGGCCGGACGCGTAACTGCATTTGCCGGATATCCGGCAACTCCACAACTTCGAGCTGAAACGATTCACTCGACCGGTCATCACTTTTCAGAAAATAGCGACCGGACTCCTGCACATTTTCCAGGGTATAGCGAAACGGCCCGCCTGCCACCGGCTGCATGGAAAAAGTCTCTTCAAAGCCGCCACCATAAAGGACGTGCAGGCTCATCGAACGGGGCTGCACATCGGCAACGCTGGCGGAAATCTCCAGAGACGTGCCGCGCACGATGCGAACATCTCCCGGACTGACGCGAAAAACATATTCAGCCTGCGCCGGGCGACTGTATGGTGTGAGCAACTGGCGCAGGGCTTCGCGGTAAGTATTTGGAAAGATAAAAGCAAAGGAGAGCGTGACGATCAATAGTCCAGCCGCTGTCGCCGTGTTGCGCCTGAGCTGTTCCGTGGAGATATATTTTTCCAGCGCAAGTCCGGCAACGGCCTGATGCACGCGTTCGAACTCCTTTTGCGCCAAAGCAGATGCCGCTTCATCCATCTTCGGCATATCCCGCATGAGCTGCAGCGCATTGCTCAGCCGATCGCGTATCTGTGGAAACGCGGCACCGATTTGCAGGGCACTTTTCTCCAACGAGGGTGTGTTTCGTCTGAAGACACACTGCCACAACGGCTTGAGAAACCAGTGATAGCCCAGCCAACAGAAAAGGCCTGCCGCGGAGAGGGACACAAGCCATCTGTAAACAACATCATCGCGGAGCGGCGCAGCATAGAGCAAAGGCAGAACGAGCACGGCGGCGGCGATTGCGGATATAAACAACGCCATCTTTTCCGCACCGTGTACTGCCCTGGTCCGGAAACGAATTCGGGCCAGACGTTTTTTTAGCTTTTCGAGTGCCGTCATGTTATTGTGCCAGTGCAAAGAGAATGATATTCGCGCCGAACTGTAAGGCTGCCCGCCGTACCGGCTCCGGGTCCTGATGGACCTCCGGGTCTGCCCAGCCGTCAGAGATGTTGGTGTTTTGCGTATAGAGGACGATCAGTCTGCCCTCATGAAAAAGGGCTTGTGTTTTTCCGGGACCACCATCGTGTTCATGTATTTTCGGCACACCGGCTGGAAAGGGATAGAGCATGGAAAAGAGAGGGTGGCTGAAGGGTAAATCCACAAACTTTTTATCCGGGAAAACTTTTTTCATCATCTTGCGGAAAGAAGCATCCATGCCATAATCATCATCTGCATACAGGAACCCGCCATTGAGCAGATAGTTCCTCAGTCTCTCTACTTCCTGTTGCGAAAAAACGATGCGGCCATGCCCGGTTATGAACAGCACGGGATAAGAAAACAACGCATTATCAGTCACCTCGACGCGGGCCTCATCCGTGCCACAACGCAGGTTGGTGTTTTCGTTCAGGAAGCGCAACATATTTGGTATAATCGATGGATCATTATACCAGTCACCGCCACCGCTGTATTTCAGGCGCGCGATGGTAAACCGGCTGCCCGGTGCAGCATGCTGCGCACTAAGCTGGCAAACCGGCAACAGCAGAAGGATGCAGAGCAGGCTGTATTTTTTCATGGGCTTCTTTTCTGTTTGTGCGGTTTGAAGAGAAGATCGTGCTGAAATGTTGTTTTACGCAGGTCAGACAATTCGAAACCAAATCATGACGATCATGATGATGCCGAGAATCACCTTGCTCAGCTTGCCGCCTATGGTGCCGAGCATAGCGCCATAGCCGGCCCTCAGCGCTGCGAGGAGAGAGCCTCCTGCCAGTAACTCCGCCAGCATGGCGCCGGCAAAAGCACCGAGGAAGGCGCCTATCAGCGTTCCCACTACCGGGAACATGCCCGTGCCGACGACTGCGCCGGCAAAGCCTCCAATCACAGCACCGGACATCGCCCATTTCGAGCCACCGTATTTTTTTGCCGTCGCAGCACCAAAAAAGAACTCCACCACCTCACCGGCAACTGCTATTCCAAGCAGTGTGAAAACAAACGTTCCGGTGATCGGATCGAAATTCGTGGCCCAGCCATGTAACAATGCCAGCACTGTGATCATAAACGTTCCCGGCAGGCCGGCAGGAATGACCAAAAGAGACAACAGCAGCGCAAGCCAGAAAAAAATTATGCCCGCGCCGGTGAGCAGCCAGTCCGCCATTACATCATGCTCCCGAAAAAGACCGCGTTGAGAAACAAGGCACTGGTCACCCGCCAGAACATGCGGAAATTAGGATCATCGGCAAAGAGTATCACCACACCTTTTCCGACCCGTTCGACAGCTACGCCGGAAGAGTTTTTCAGCAGGTTTCGGTTTTCTTTACTGATATATCCTGCTATCCAGGCATCGTTCTGAAATATACCGGCATGGTGTGCTTTCCCGGTCAGGTCAAAGGCACGCGTGCCACGCTTGATGGAGAAAATTTTCCGTTCCAGCCCAAAGCCAATGGGGTGCGTGATGTCAACATGCATACGATAGACCGCGCCGCTCACTCTGTTCAGCATACGCTGGTGCTGCTTTTCCTGCCAGGTTTGTTTGGCCTTTTCCATATCCTTCTTTTTCTTCTCTTTCGCGGCGGTCGTATCTTTACGCATCGTTATTTTGGATATGCTTTTTTTTCCACGGGTCAAAAACTCTGTAGCAGAACCTATGGCAATCAGCCGGCCACCGGACTGCAGCCAGTGCCGCAGCTTTTTCACCGTGACACTGTCGAGCAGAGTTGACCAGGACGCAAACGCATCCGGCATCACGAGGGTTTTATAGCGAGCGAGATCCACCCGGCGCAGGGAACGCAGAGGCAGAGCTGCAAAAGGGTGCTCGATTTTCTGATCAAATAAAAACCAGACTGCGCCGTAAGATGTCGGCGATATTCCCTCCCCTGTCAGAACCGCGGTTGCCGGATCGGGAATCCAGGCGACATTGTTGGTGGAGCCGAGGTCCGGCCCTTTGAGGGTAAGCCCGGTGGAAAGGCGTTGCGGAGAAACAGCCCACTTCGTACTCAGCCGTCGAATAAGGCCGGAGAGATTTTTCTTTTGCGTATTCGCCCAACGGGGAATGATAATCGATCCGGGCCGAAACTCTCTGCTCCCGACCTGTATCGTCTTTCGCGTCGCATAGCAACGGACGTTTTCTTCGAGCAGGTCGGAAAGAAAACCAGCCGAGGGCACGTCATCCCACGGAAGAACCCAGGCATAGGGTGGATCGGCAGCATCGGTTTCTCTCACAGCAGGGCTGGCTTTGCCACGCGTCGTACGCGGAGATTTTTTCACCCTGTATGCATGCACGCCAAAGGCTGCCGGCATGGACCAGGACGTGATATCGTAGAAAAAAGTGTCGGACAATGCCGGGTTGGGTTCAAAAAGGATGCGCACCTGCCTGCTGTTCTGCTGGTCCAACGGCACGAAGTAGTCCTGCGCAGAGAGACGGATCGCTTTTTTCTCTCCATCGACGACATGAACAGCTCCCGAAACCTTTCGCTGCTCATCCACCTGCAGCACATCGATTCCCTGCCGTCTCAGTGTTTGCACCAGTTCCAGCAGACGTACTTGTGAAGTCATCGACTGTAGAACATACCCCTTGAAAGCATTTCCCGACTCATCTTCCCAGAACGCAGCATAGTCACGCAGCCGCTCGACGCGATGTGCTGCCGTAGTTTGCAGCGTCGTCATGGAGCTGACAAAATGGTGTCTGATGCGGTCTGCGAGGGTCAGGAGTGTGCCGTCTTTTCGTCTGTAGAGCGCACCGGCCGCCCCGTGCCCGGCCTGCTCGTATGTCATGCCGATGGCACCGTTGATACTCGGCCAGGAATCGCCATAGCCGGGATAAAAAAGATCAAAATTCTCGGCCGTGTAGTATGGCCAGCCGCGGCGATCAAAGGCCCGGGCATTGGCCTGGCCGTAACGCTGCATCCACGTGAGCGTTGATGCAGGCAGATCCTGCAGAATAGGCCCTTGAGGCGGGAAAAAGAAGTACGAACTGTTGGCACCCATCTCATGAAAATCCACATGGACCTGTGGATACCACTCACGATATACCCGAAGGCGCGCACGCGTTTCTTTCTGCGTAGCCCACGCCCAGTCCCGGTTGAGATCGAAGTAATAGTGATTGCCTCTCCCGCCGGGCCAGGGTTCGATGTGTTCCACGCTGTTGGGATCAGCGTTGGCCCGGCTGCCGGCAGCGCTTCTGTACCAGTTCACATAGCGCTCACGGCCATCCGGGTTGAGCAGCGGATCGATGATAACGACGAGGTTGGTCAAAATCGCCCGGGTGAGGGAGTCACGGGCCGCAGCCAGTGTCCAGGCAACCTGCAGAGCTGTTTCTGCAGAAGAGGATTCATTGCCGTGCACGCCATAACTCAGCCAGGCCACAGCCGGCACGGTCGTGATCAGACTCTCGCGCCCGGGTGCGTTTTTATCGCGCAGGCTGGCGTGGTCTTTCCTGATCTTCTCGAGATCTCTGAGATGGGCAGGGGAGGAAATAATCAAAAGCAGCAGCGGACGCGACTCGTAGGTCTGCCCATACTTTTGCAGCAAAACCCGGTCTGATTTATCCGCCAGATAGCGCAGATAATCTTCGATGCGGTGATGCGGTGTGAATGTTTCTCCCGGTTGATATCCCAAAAACTCTGCCGGCGAAGCGATGTGCTGATCATACTCTGCTCCGGGGGCAAAGCGAAATTGCGCCATCACGGTCTGGGCAAACAGCAGGATCAGGATCGCGCTGAAAAGCAAACGGGTCAATTGTTTCATTCGGCTCCTGTGAAGAATCTGCACCGGTTCAGGTATTTTTCTTGATATAAAACTCTTTTTTCAATTCCTGCACCCAGCTACGGAAAAACTTCTCGCGCTTCAGCTGCAGGGCCCATGCTTTGAGCTGCTCATAATCCTCATCAAATGAAATCTCCCGCGCTGCCTTCTTGTCATTCAGACGCACGAGATGATAGCCAACCTGCCCCTTGATCGGATGGGAAATGTCGCCGACTTCGAGGGTTTCCGCTACCTGCTTAAACTCCGGCAGCTGAATCTGCCGGATTTCAAACCAACCCAGATTGCCCCCCTGCTCCCGGGTGGTTTCGTCCTCGCTATATTTTTTCGCCGCATCGGTGAAAGAAATTTCTCCGGCGAGGATGGCTGAGCGCAAACTATCGAGAAAAGCCAGCGTGCGTTTTTCGTCTTCATCTGTTATCGGAACCTGTACCAGAATATGCCGGGTGCGTATTTTCTCTCCCAGCCGGTCTTCCAGCTTGATGATGTGAAAACCAAACTCTGTTTCGACGATATCGGATATCTGTCCGATTTCAAGGGCAAAGGCGGCTTCTTCATAGGGCACCACCAGATCGCCCCGCTGGATGAAACCCAGGTCTCCCCCTCTGCTGCCGGAAGGATCATCGGAATATTCCTGTGCGAGTTTTTCAAAAGGCTCACCCGCCTCCAGTTTCTGCTGTACTTCCTTGATTTTTGCCAGGGCTTTCTCGCGGGCATCACCGCCTGCGCTGACCGAGACCAGAATATGACTCAGATTGACAGATTCCTCCACCCTCGGCAGACTGTCTTTCATCGTCTTGTAGAACTCCTCGATTTCACCCTTGCCCACGGAAATCGTTGCGAGCTTCTTGCTTTTCAAATTCTCAACCAGCGCGCGCTCCTCTATCTGCTCGCGAAAGCGATTGCGGATTTTACGCATCGACATCCCGAGCTCGTCCTCCAGCTTCTTCTCAGAACCCACCTGCCGGACCATGCCCTTAATCTGTTCATCAAGCATCGAATCGATTTGCCGGGCATCCACTTCGATGCTGTCCTCTTTGGCCTTGACGAGCAATACTTTTTGAATGATCAGCTCGTCGAGTATCTTCTCACGCAGCGCCGCAAATGCCTCCGGGTTTTTGCTGATATCGATCTTCGATTGCACAGCATATGTGTAGGCAAACTGGTTCAGTTCGGACTGCAAAATGATGTTTTCATCGACGATAGCGACGATTCTATCGATGACATCCTGCCCGGCGAGCGGACTGATCGCTACGGCGAAAAACATCAGGGCGGAAAGAATTCTCTTCATCTTTATACTTCCTTGCCTGTTAAGCTGAAATTTCACAACGCATTTTTACTTTACAGCCATAAAATAACAGAGACGACAAAAAATATCATGCAACGGCTCTGGCGTTTTCTGCAGAGTGCCTGCCTCTTGACCATGTATGGGTACACAATCCGGCAGCCTGAATCGAGACAACAATTTTTCTTATTTTACGGATACCACGCATTCCCCGGACTGCTCAAGAAGTGCCATGCCCTTCAGTTGCTGAACAGAGAGTCGAGAGGAACTCTGTCGATGACACGATAATTCCGTTCTATCGGAATCGTACTTTTCAAGCGACTGATGTGGCGACGATACCGTTCCTGTCGGGCTTTGTGCAACAGCCGGGCATGTATTTCATCACGTACACGTGAGAGCGGCTTGACCGAACCTTTCTGGGCAACCTCTTCGAGCTTAAAAATATGATAGCCATAGGAGGTTTTAAAAGGCCTGCGAACCTGGCCAACCCTCATTCGGCGCACTCGTTTCGCTATGGGCTCGATCACCATATCCTCGGTGACGAAACCGAGATCCCACTTGAAGCCCGGCTCTTGCTTGGCGGCAAAATAAACCGCCAGACTATCAAAAGGCCTGCCGCGCAGAATCAGATTATATGTTGAATCTGCCTCTTTCTTCCGATTAAAAAGCATCTGCTTTAAATGATACTCTTTTGCCGTCAGGGTGAAATCATCGCTGTTCTGCTCATAATAGGATTCATACACAGAGTCCGGAAACGTGGTATCGAAATTCAAAACCGAATCGATATATGCGCTGCCGATGAGGTTGACGCGATATTCCTGCACCCGGCTCTCGATCTCTGGATCATTGCCAAAACCGGCAGCCTTTGCCTGCTCATAGAGCAAGTGCGCATTGATCCAGCGCGTCAACATATCCTGAATATCATCGCGGGTTATTTTATCCCTGGCCGCGGCCGGAAGCATATGCCGCAGCTCATCGAGAGTCAGGGTCTCACTGCCAACCTTGAGGATAACCGGACTCGTCTTTTCTTCCCGGGCACATCCGGAGAAGACCAAAACGATAGCTACCACAAGAAACAGCGCGTTCATTTTCATACTTCTGATCATACAGTGCGGTCTCCGTTGTTTTTTTTCTGCTCTTGCTCAGTATCATCATCCAGCGCTGCAATCGTTTCCGGGTTTTCTGCAGACAGTGCGTTTACCAAAAATGCTTTCATTCCGGACAAGGCATCCTCATCGTCCGGAAAGGTGATTTTGATCCCAGTTTTTTTGTCCTGAAACAGCTCGACTGGATACAGAGCCGACAGCACCATCTTACCCAGCAGCGCCTTGAATTGTTCCTGCGATGATTCGACGAGCGCATCGTGAAAAATGCACATCGCCGCCTGCTTTTTAATGACAATACGTCCAAAACCATGCTGGCGTCCCAGCAATGAAACGATAGCGATGTTCAGCATATTTTCTGCTTCCGCCGGTAAACGGCCGTAACGATCCTTTAGCTCTTCGCGCACGTCTTCAATTATTTCGTGCTCACGAGCGTGAGCGACCTGGCGATATATCTCCACGCGCTCCGATGGTATGCTCACATACTTCTGCGGCAAGTACGCATCGACATCGGCCTCTACGCGGCATTCTTCCGGCAGAAAGTCTTTCTCTTCCTGCATCTCGTTCTGGTCGTTCTGAAACTCTTTGATCGCCTCATCGAGAATTTTCATGTAAAGATCGATGCCAAGTGACTCGATAAAGCCGCTTTGCTCTCCTCCCAGAATACTCCCGGCTCCTCTGATTTCAAGATCCCGCATGGCGATTTGAAAACCGCTGCCGAGCTCTGTAAACTCCTCCACGGTTTCCAGGCGCTGGATGGCCTCCCGGGTGAGCTTTTTCAGCGTCGGGATGATCAGATAGCAATAAGCCTTGCGGTTTGAACGGCCTACTCTGCCGCGGAGCTGGTAAAGCTGAGCCAGGCCGAACTTATCCGCACGGTTGATAAAAATCGTATTAACATTGGGGATGTCCAGTCCGGACTCGATGATCATCGTGCTGATCAGAATGTGATACTTCTTCTGCATGAAGTCATGCATGACGCGCTCGAGCTCTTTGACATTCATCCGCCCGTGAGCAACAGCGATATCTGCCTCCGGTACAATCTCGGTTATTCTCTTCGCAATCATATCGATGGACTGAATCCGGTTGTGTACGAAATAAATCTGCCCGCCTCGCTGAAGCTCATGTAACATCGCCTGCCGGATGACACGCGGGTCGAACTCAATCGTCTCGGTATGAATCGGAAGCCGGTCCCGTGGCGGCGTGTTGATCAACGACATGTCGCGGATTTCCAGCAAAGACATCTGCAGCGTACGCGGTATGGGTGTTGCGCTCAGCGACAGCACATCGACATTGACACGCAGTTGTTTGATTTTCTCTTTAGCTGCAACACCAAAGCGCTGCTCTTCGTCGATGATCAGCAGGCCCAGGTTCTTAAACTCGATATCCTTTGACAACAGGCGATGGGTTCCGATAACCAGATCGAGATCGCCGGTACGCAGCTTTTCGACAATTTTCTTTTGCTCCCGGGCGCTCTTGAAACGTGACAGCACATCCATTTTCACCGGAAAACGTTCGAATCGCTCCTGGAACGTTTCTCCATGCTGGTCGGCCAAAATCGTCGTCGGTACCAGAACAGCCACCTGCTTGCCATCGAGAATAGCCTTAAAGGCAGCTCGCACCGCGATCTCTGTTTTACCGTAACCAACATCACCACAAATAAGCCGATCCATCGGACGCGGACTTTCCATGTCTTTTTTGACATCTGCTGCAGCTTTTGTCTGGTCGGGCGTGTCTTCATAAGGAAACGAAGCTTCCAGCTCCAACTGCAATGTCGAATCCGGAGAGAAGGCAAAACCCGACTCCTTTTTTCGCATAGCATAGAGCTGCACCAGCTCACGCGCTATATCTTTGACCCGGGAACGCGTCTTCTTTTTCAGCTTCTCCCATTCCGGGCTGCCGAGCTTGTGAACTTTTGGAACGCTGCCATCTTTTGCTGCATACTTCTGCACACGATCCATACGATCGAGGCGAACGTACAGCTTGTCACCACCGCTGTACTCCAACAACAAACACTCCCGCTCATGCCCGCCTATGCGGATGATCTCCAGTCCTTTGAATCTGGCGATACCGTGGTTGACATGCACGACGAAATCACCGATCTTCAGGGCCTGGAGCTGTTTCATGGTCAGCCCCTGGCGAAAACGCTGGCGGATATGCTGTCGCCGTGCCCGGCCGTAAAATTCGTGATCTGTGTAAACATAGAGCCCGGCATGCGGCAGATAGAAGCCTTCAGACAAACTCTGACCGATGACATCAACACTGTCCTCATGTACACCATACTCATCAAAGAGCTGACGGACGCGTTCTGCATGCGCAGGAGATTCGCAGAGAAAATAATTTTTTCGCGGTGTTCCGTTCTCGGGCTTCTTCAGCAACTCCTCGCGCAAGTGCTGAATTCGTCCATCAAATGGGCGATGGTGTTTGGCATGAAAAGAGAGACTGTTCTCCGCATACCCTCCAGAGATCGGTGAAAAATATGCTTTCGGAAAATCTTTCAGACCTTTGTCCAGTAGATCAGCGGCAACAGGCTCATTGCCGGACTCTTCCTGTTCTTCGATCCATTTCTCTATTTCCACCATCGAATCGAAAAAGACGATTAGCTGATCCGGGAGAAAATCCAAAAGAGAGGCATCTGTAACATCGTCACTTCCGGGGCGCGGCAAGATCACCACCTGCTCGCTTTCAGAAAGAGAGCGCTGGCTCACGGCATCAAAAATCCGAATCGATTCGATCTCTTCTCCAAAGAACTCCAGGCGAACCGGGTTTTCCGCTGTAAACGGAAAAACATCAACAATACCGCCCCGTACGGCAAACTCTCCCGGCTTATCCACCATATTGACACGCTCAAATCCCGCTGTGTTCAAGCGAGCGAGCAGTGTCTGGAAACCGTGCTCTTCTCCTGTACTCAAGATAA
Source organism: Candidatus Zhuqueibacterota bacterium (assembly GCA_015485525.1). GTDB lineage: Bacteria > Zhuqueibacterota > Zhuqueibacteria > Zhuqueibacterales > Geothermadaptataceae > Geothermadaptatus. Next base: position 44,740 of record WFTM01000261.1, read on the forward strand.
TCTTCTGAGCCTGCAGCTGTTTCGGACTTCGTATTCGGGTTTGCAGGGCTGCCACAGAGGCGACAACGATGATGCGCTCTCCATCTGCAAGAGATGTAATCACTTCGCTCTGCTGAGAGATTATGCGAACATCTTCCTTGCCCCAGCGGCTGACACGCGTTTCCGGAAAAAGGGCGCTTTGATGAACGGGCAATAAATGTTCGAGATCGAGCACTGCCTGTTCAGCGCGCTCCTGGTCCGGGAACAACCAAAGCACGGTCGCCTGCTGTTCATCGAAACATTGCGCCACAATCAGTGAACGCAGCGACCCAACGGCAGAAACGATCTCAACATTTTGTTTTTTAAGAAAATACGTTGATATTTTCTTTGTTTCGTCAAGCCGTGCTATTCGACTGCGGATATCGTCGAGTAAAAATGCCATCGATTATTGCTCCAGCGCCCTGCGAACAAAACCGTCGCTCTGTTCCAGCCGCTTTTTTGCTTCATCTGCAGAAACGCCTGCGAGTATCATCACCAGAGCGACCTTTACCACACCTCCTGCCTGCTCGAGCACCTCCTGCGCCTGTTCGTATGAAACCCCCGTAACCATCATCACGGTTCTTTTCGAACGCTCCTCGAGCTTCTTGGAGGTCATCTGCAAATCGACCATCATGTTGCCATACACTTTGCCGAGCCGGATCATGCTCGCCGTGGTCAGCATGTTCAAAACCAGCTTGGTGGCTGTCCCGGCCTTCATGCGTGTCGATCCCATCACAACCTCCGGCCCGACAACAGGACATATTGCGACATCAACTTCGATATCCATCTCACTGCGCGGGTTGCAGGTGACGTACACTGTCTTTGCTCCGATCGAGCGTGCGTACTCCACAGCACCGATAACATACGGAGTTCGACGGCTCGCCGCAATCCCACAGACCACATCGCGTTCCGTCAGGCCCCGCTCCCTGATATCGCGGACGCCATCATCATACCGATCTTCAGCACCTTCTTGCGAGCGAACCAGCGCCTCATATCCTCCCGCGATAATTCCCTGAACCATCTCAGGATCCGTGCCGTATGTCGGCGGGCATTCGGATGCATCGAGAACACCGAGCCGTCCGCTGGTGCCTGCTCCCACATAAAAAAGTCTGCCCCCGGCCCGGAAACATGACACCAGGATATCAACAGCCTGGGCTATCCAGGGGATTTCCTGACCAACGATTGCCGGAATCTGTTTATCTTCATCATTGATCAGACGCAGTATTTCCTCGGTCGTGCATGTATCGATCGTCGCTGTTCGTGAATTTTGTGCTTCTGTGACGAGGTCTTTAATCTCATCAAAAACCTGTTTACCCACGGTTCCTGTTTCCTTTCTTTCCCGATTCATTAACAAAGTGTTTTATAGAAAGCCCTCGGGATAACTGACTTTTTTGTTCGGTGTCGTGCTTTTGAAAATTGAATGATATATAATCAGGATTCAGATTTTTTCTGGCTGACCAAAATCAGAACCCTTTGTTTGTTCGGTTCAACCAGCTCAGCAGCATACCCTCTTTGCTTGACCACTACGCGACCCCGCTCCTCCAGTTCGGTGATCTCATCCTGGAGACGACCGCCCTTCATTGCCAACAGCACGCCTCCCTCTGCCAGCAGGGGAGCAGACCAGAGCCAAAGAGTGGAAAGAGGTGCGACAGCCCGGGCTATGACAACATCAAACCCGGCTGTATTCTCCTGGGAGAATGTTTCAGCCCGGCCATGGCAGACCGAAACATTCTGCAGGCCGAGCTCTCCGACAACTCGCTTCAAAAACAACGTTTTCCGCCGGCGTGCATCCAGCAGGAGAAAACGCGTCGCCGGGTTCAGCACTGCCAGAGGAATACCCGGCAACCCTCCCCCGCTGCCGAGGTCGAGTACATGGCCGGGCTTTGAAAAGTCAAAAACTTCGGAAACAGCCACGGCTTCAGCGATATGCCTCTGCCAGACGGCTGCGCGATCTTTTTCTGAAATCAACTGGGTCTTACGGTTCCACAACAACAGCAAGGCCACATAGCGCTGCAACAGCCCGAGCTTCGCTTCATCGATCGTCACGCCCGCTTTTTTTATTTGTTCGAGAAAAACAGAAAAATCGCTGGCTTCTCCCGCCACGTCTCAGCTATGCTCCTGTGTTTCACGTGAAACAGTATGCTTTGACAGATACTGCATCAGCGCTGAAATATCCGCCGGAGAAACTCCGGAGATACGAGACGCCTGGGCAAGAGAGTACGGCCTGGCTGCGGCAAGCTTCTCTCGTGCTTCTGCTGAAAGGCTGCGAATTTCGTGATAATCCAACGTCTCCGGCAGGCGCTTTTCTTCTAGTCTTTTCAACCGGGCAACGGCCTCCTGTTCGCGCTGAATAAAGCCAGCGTATTTAATGTCGATCTCTACCTGCTGGCAAGCATCTTCCCGCAAATCTGTATCCACATCATGCCACCAGCCTTCGCGGGGAAGAAAAGACACAATATTTTTCAACGCGATCTCCGGGCGTCGCAACAGTGAGATCAAGCGTTCCTTGTGCTGAATCGGACTGCTTCCCTTCCGAGAAAGAAGCGCATTGACCTCATCCGGATCGACCAACCTCTGGTTGAGAGCTGTTTTGATCGCAGCCATACCCTTTCTTTTTTCTTCAAGACGGCTATAAGTCTGCGCATCGATCAAACCAAAACGATAGCCGAAATCCATCAACCGCAGGTCTGCATTGTCCTGGCGCAAAATCAAACGGTGTTCGGCGCGGGAAGTAAACATGCGATACGGTTCGATCGTGCCCTTGGTAACAAGATCATCGATCAAAACCCCGATGTAAGCAGTACCTCGATCCAACACAAATGGCTCCTCTGCGCGCGTGTACAAAACTGAGTTGATGCCTGCCATCAGACCCTGCACCGCCGCCTCCTCATACCCTGTCGTGCCATTGATCTGGCCCGCGAAAAACAAGCCGGCGATGCGTTTGGTTTCCAGATTTGGCTTGAGTTGTGTCGGTGGAAAATAGTCGTACTCGACAGCATACCCGGGACGGGTGATAACAGCGTTTTCAAGTCCGGGTATCGTTTTGATCGCCCGCTCTTGTACTTCTTCGGGAAGACTGGTCGAGAAGCCGTTTACATAGACTTCTGTGGTCTCTCTGCCTTCGGGTTCAAGAAAAATCTGGTGGCTCTCCTTCTCGGAAAAGCGCACGATTTTATCTTCCACCGAAGGGCAGTACCTCGGCCCAACGCTTTGAATCTGTCCGCTGTACATAGGAGATTGATCGAGATTATCACGAAGTATTTTGTGTGTCTCGGATGTGGTATGTGTGATGTAGCAGGGAATCTGATCAACGTCCAGGTTCCGCGTTCTGAAGGAAAAAGGGCTGGGCTGTTCATCTCCGTGCTGTACGATCGTTTTTTCCCAGTCTATGGTTCGCCCATCGAGACGGGGAGGTGTGCCTGTTTTCAACCGGCCGGACTCGAAGCCGAGACTTTGCAGGCACTCTGTCATACCCTCGGCAGCAAACTCTCCTGCACGGCCAGACCGTATCTGCTTGAGGCCGATATGGATGACCCCATTGAGGAATGTGCCGGCTGTCAGAATCACCGCACGGGCGCGATACAGGGTGCCGAACTGACCGACTACGCCGGTCACCCGGTCTTTTTCGATCTGCAGAGAAACACCCATATCCTGCCTGAGCTCGAGATTTTCCTGCTGCTCGCAGGCGGTACGAACTCGTGCTGCATACAGAGAACGATCCGCCTGTGCGCGTGGCGACCAGACTGCCGGCCCCTTCGAGGTGTTGAGCATGCGGAACTGAATTGCCGTCTCATCGATAACCAGGCCCATCTCACCACCCAGGGCATCCAGCTCACGTACGAGCTGCCCCTTGGCCAGCCCACCGATTGCGGGATTGCAGGACATCTGACCGATCGTAAAAATATTCATCGTGATCAACAAAGTGCGTGCCCCCATACGCGAGGCCGCGAGAGCCGCCTCGGTACCAGCGTGCCCTCCGCCCACAACCACCACGTCGTATATTTCATTGCTCATTATTTACCAACACTGTTTCACGTGAAACAAAAACTACTTGCCAATACAAAAATTAGAAAAGATCTGTCCCAGAACATCCTCTGTCGTTATCTCACCGATCAGCTCAGAGAGAGCGTCAATTGCGTGCCGTATGTCTGTTGCGATAAACTCCTGAGACAATCCTTCATCAAAATGCTGTTTTGCAGAAACGACAGCTGACTGGGCGCGTTCCACTGCGTCTTTCTGACGGAGATTCAAAACCATAAAATCATCCGAATCAGACGTAAACAAATCTTGTGTCACGGCGGAGAGACTTTTTTCCAACGCATCAAGGCCATCTCCTGTAACACAGGACAGCTCGAGAGTTATCTTATCTGCACAGAAAGAACGCAGTTCTTCTACACCAGCCTGCACTTCAAGGTCTGTCTTGTTACTGACGATAATGATGCCCTGATCAGATATTTTCTGCTGGAATACGCGTTGTCTGATTTCCCAGTCCTCGCGGTCAAGAGGACGACTCGAATCGATCACCATCAAAACCACATCAGCATTTTCAAGCGCTGATTGGCTCCGTAGAACGCCTTCTTTTTCCACGATATCATCCGCGTCTCGAATCCCGGCTGTATCGATAAAAACATACTTCTGCCCGCGGATTTCAATCGCCTCCTCGATGACATCGCGGGTCGTTCCGGGAATATCTGTGACGATCGACCGCTCCCGCTTCAACAGGAGATTCAACAAGCTGGATTTGCCGACGTTCGGTTTGCCGATAATGGCAACCCGTATGCCTTCGCGAATTAGATGAGCACGCTGATAGGAGTGTGAGAGTTTGTGCAACAAGGACTCCAGAAAATCGAGACGCGAGCGCAGCTCCTCCCTGTCGGCAAACTCTACATCTTCTTCTGCAAAATCAAGTTCCAGCTCCAGCAGACTGAGCAGGTCAGTGATCTCCGAACGAATTTTTTTGATTTCTGCAGAAAATTGACCGGAATAATGATGATGTATCAGATCAAGCTCGGCCGTGGTATCTGCATGTGACAGACTATCGATCGCTTCTGCTTTTGCCAGATCTATTTTGCCGTTTAAAAAAGCACGCTGGGTAAACTCACCGGGCTTAGCCAGGTCCGCGCCGGCCTGAACAAGACTTTGCAGGACAAGCGAGGGGATCAGCCGACCGCCATGGGTAAATATCTCTACAATATCCTCGCCAGTAAAGGTTTCCGGTGCCGCATACGGAACAACGATACACTCATCGAGAAGCCGCCTGGTCTCCTCGCCAAAAGAATACAATGATACAAGAGAAGCCCTGCGGTCCTCAAGCCGATCCGCATCGTCTGCGTTGAGTAACCGGCGTATAACCTGAAATGCCCTTAAACCGGATACGCGTATCACGGCAAGGGCTGAACGTCCGCTCCGGGTTGCAAGAGCAGCAATTGTACTGTCGGATTGGCTCATCATCCAATCTGCTTCATGGCATACTATTAAAAAAGCCCCGCAATCTTACGGGGCAAAGAGGATTACTTTTTTCGAGATCGCGCCTGCTGTTTATAGATATCCATTCGAGATTTCGGTTTTGTCTTAGTCTGTTTTTTCTTTTTATCAGGTGGCGGCTGTTTCTCATCGAGCGGTGTATCCGGCACGTATTTCTGTTGAATCACTGAAAAGATATTGAACAGTGTATAATACAGTGTCAGACCGGACGGAAAATTATTAAACATGAACGTGAACAGGGCCGGCATCAGGTAGATCATCGCTTTCTGCTTGGGATCCGAAATGGTCGCTTTCTGCTGCAGGTACATCGTCAGCCCCATGATCAGGGGGAGAATATTCACGCCGTCACCATAAAAGGGCAGGGAAAACGGTAACTGATAGACCGTATCTGGCGCAGACAAGTCGGTGATCCACCCAAAAAAGTAGGCTCCTCGCAGTTCGATCGTGGAGCGAAAAACAACAAAGAGAGCGAAGAGCACAGGCATTTGCAGCAGCATTGGCATACAACCGCTCAATGGATTAACACCATAATTTCGGTACAAGGCCATCATCTCTTCGTTCATCTTCTGCGGATTATCCGCATATTTTTCCTTGAGTTCGGCCATGACAGGCTGCAGCTTTTGCATCTCCTTCATCGACTGAAAGCTCTTTTTCGTCAATGGATAGAGTACCAGTTTAACCAGGATCGAAAAAACGATGATGACCAATCCATAATTACCGATGATTCCATAAAGAAAAGTCAGGATGTACAGTACAAGCCTGCTGATCGGCCGAATAAGAAAAATGCCGAAATCCATCATCTTTTCCAGGCCAAATCCATACTTGGATACAATCGTGTACTGCAAAGGCCCTAAATAAATAAAAAACTTATCGTTAACCTGGTTAGAAATTACAGGCATCTGCAGAGCAACAGAATACTTTTTGAAAAGGAGCTCCGGAGCGATGGGGATCGTTCGGCCTACGATTGTTACTCCCTGCCCTTCTCGTGAAAGCGGAACGATCGCTGCGGAAAAATATTTTGTGCGGACTGCGCCCCATTTAATCGTCCAGTCAGACTTGTCCTCTATCATTATTTTATCTGTGGACACATCAAAAGATTCAATATCATCACCGGTCAAGGCCCAGGCCTTGGAGTAGTTCATATCCTCCTGAATATTTTTTTCTGTTCGATTCAAACCTCCTGACCAATTCATGAGATATTTAAATCCTCGATACTCTTCACCAAGGCCAGAAGCTTGCACATCGAGATCAAAAGCATATTCGTCATTCTTAAAAGTAAACGTCTGAGAAACAGAAAGACCGTTTTTGCCTTCGAGAACAAAAACGAGTTGTTGTGTCCTTGCGTTTTCATCGAGGACAAAGTGATCTCTGTCTGAGCGCAGCTCAAAAACATAGTCGGCAAATGTCAGACTGTCATTTTCACCGGGAAAGGTCAGGGACAAATTACCGACCGGATCGTAAATGAGCTCTACCGGAGAACCGTCCGGGCCTGGATAATCTTTCAGCTGCCATGAAACGATCGATGGTCCCTTGGAAGAAATTTTCGCTATGTACTTATCTGTCTCAAGGGTAACGATTCTCTCTTCGTGAACAGGAAAAAGCGTTTGTACTGAGGGCCTTTCAGTGTCCGATTGCTGAACAGAGGGTCGAGACAGGGAGGACTGATTTGGCTGTTCCTGGCCTGGTTTGATAACAGGACTATCGTCAGGTATGGTCTCTGTTGAGACAGAAGAGTCAACAGGTGGGGCTGAATCATAGGCCTGTGGCACCTGTCCATCGAAAAGCCAGTTTTTATAATAATCTGTCGTCGTAAAAACCAGAATCAGTCCTACCAAAATCAGACCGATGATTGCATTCTTATCAGTATTCATGGAAATTCTTATTTATTTTTTGGGCTCGGATCAAATTATTTAGCTGAAGTACGGTGCGACTGCATGTGGAATTACGTGTCGGAAGGAAGAGAAAGTAGAGAAGACCTGTCTAATCGTGTCTTCTGGCAGCAGGTATAGCCAGCAGGACATCATCAAATTTGCGAACGACTTTATCAAAAGGCGCAGACAATGCAGGAGGTTTTGCAATTATACTGATACGAAGCCTGGACTCTCGTACAGAGGATAACCTGTAAACCTCCCTCATTCTCCGTTTTGCCCTGTTTCTGTCAACAGCCGTTTTGAATTGTCGAGACGCAGCAAACAAAACCTCGGGCTTATCAGACGGCAGATAAAAAACATCAAAATAGGAACTTCTGATAACTTTGCCGTCCTGAAACAGAGCAGCTATCGACGCCTTGCTGCGCAGGATACGACGCTTATCGAGGCCGTGACGTTTCATAAATCCAAAATCAGGCAGGATCGCTGACTGTCAGTCTCTTTCTTCCTTTTTGTCTTCTTCTCTTGAGTATAAGACGACCCGCCTTAGTACTCATACGAGCACGAAATCCATGCTTGTTTTTTCTTTTTCTGTTTGATGGCTGAAAAGTTCGTTTCATCGGTCCTGTATCTCCTGTAAATCTGTACGGTTTCAGTAGTTGAAAAGAACACTAATAATAACCATGAGCCCGGAAAAAGTCAAGCGATTAATCGGAGAGCTGAGAAACGGGCAGGAGAGTCCACAGAGTACCGAGGAGAGATACTGAAAAGCTTTCGTTGCTGCTCTACATGCAAATCAACACTTTCAACATAAAAGCCCGGGATATATAGCAAAGCAGGAAAATTCGCTTCGGTGCTCTGGCAACCTAGCACAATTCATCTATAAATGCTGCCGGTAATACAGCCGGGATCATTATGTTTTCCGGGCAAAAATTTCCTGCGTTCATTGATGATGAGCGTCGATTCATGACCTCGGATGCATGGTAACATGCTGTGATAAAAGAATGAAAAAGGAAATGATCTATGAGATTTTCTTTTTTCTTGACATTGGAGACAGTTTTGATAAATTCCGTTCGCTCAACCTACCCCACCGCTATCTTGATAATTTGTGGATAACTTTTCTGTATTACCTTTCTTAAAAGAGATGCCAGACAGACCACGAGTCATCAGATAGCGTCATTTGTGGATAACTCTGGGGATACCCGTAATAACTATCTGTTTTTGATCCTGTTATGCGGTATGAAGTTATCCACATCGGCTGTGGATAAACCTTACCTTCTGAAAAAAATGATCTTTTTCATCTAAAATTAATGAAACGTAAACAATAGCTTAACGCAAGAAGTTGTTGATAACTTACCTAACCAATGGGTAAAGCCTATGCAGCATGCGGCAAAAGAAGTATGGGATCGCTGTTTATCGATCATGCAAGAGAAGGTACCAGAACAAACCTTCCTGACCTGGTTCCAACCTGTGACTGCTCTGGACCTGGCAGCCAGCTCACTGACAGTACAGGTACCGAGCCAATTCTTCTATGAATGGCTGGAAGAAAACTACAGTGGACTGATCAATCACACAGTGAAAGAGGTACTCGGAGCCAATGGCAAATTGACCTACTCTATTGCAGTAAACAATGGAAACGATACAGCACCTCTGCATCTGCCCTCGATGAACAGAAAAAGAAACAGGGTCGCTGAAAACGGTGCGCCACCTGTCCAATTGAACCGTAGCTACACGTTCGATAATTTCGTCGAAGGCAGCAGTAACCAGTTTGCCAAGGCTGCAGCCCTTGCTGTTTCAGAAGCGCCCGGTGCGACATCATTCAACCCTCTGGTGATTTATGGCGGTGTCGGGCTGGGAAAAACACACCTGATTCAAGCGATTGGCAACCTTTCTCTCCAGAAAGGCACGGTAAAAAATGTCATGTACGTTTCCAGTGAGAAGTTTACCATAGAGTTCATCAACTCGATACAGAACAACAAGACGACAGAGTTCAGTAATATCTACCGCAATGTCGATTTGTTACTGGTGGACGACATCCAGTTTTTCATCAACAAAGAGAGAACACAGGAAGAGTTTTTCCACACCTTCAATGCTTTGCATCAGAACGGCAAACAGATCGTACTGACTTCTGATCGTCCTCCCAAAGAGATTACGGGAATTGAAGAACGGCTTTTGTCGCGTTTTCAATGGGGGCTTGTTGCAGACATCCAACCACCGGATTTTGAAACCAGAACAGCAATCCTGCTGAAAAAAGCCGAAGAAAATGGAATCGAATTACCGGGCGACGTTGTGCAACTGATGGCCTATAGCGTTAAATCCAATATCCGAGAACTCGAAGGCGGGCTGATCAAACTGCTGGCATACTCATCTCTGAAGGGCCGGGATATTACCCTCGATCTGGCAAAAGAAGTACTCAAGGATATCATCTCGCACAAGAAAAAACATATTACAATTGAAGATATTCAGAAAATTGTGGCAGGATACTACAACATTCCCGATGACATGCTGCGGGCCAAGACGAGGAAAAAAGAGGTTGCGCTGGCGCGGCAAATGGCAATGTATCACGCAAAAAATCATACCAAGCATTCATTGAAAACAATCGGTCTTCACTTTGGAGGCAGGGACCACAGCACGGTCATTCACGCCATCACCACTATCGACAATTTGCGGAAAAAAGACAAACTCATCGCCTCAGACATCGAGAATATCAATAAGAAAATAGAGATGGAATCTCTTTAAGGGGGAAAGCTGAACACGACCTGCTTGATCCATATGTAACAGATGAGCTGTAAAAAAGCACTTCAACGGACAAGAATCATCTGCAATACATAACTTTCCAGACGCATAGCTTTAATTTTTTCATAGAACTCACAAAAAGCACGGTGAGACAACACCGAATGGCTTGAGTGAATTTGTGTACACAGAAACATATCCACAAGGGTATGTGAATAGCTGTGGATAGAGGTGGACAGACCGTTAACAAAACCCGACAAAAGCAAGGCGCTGATCGAAATTACAGAGATGTGTGGACAACCTGGTCGAAGTTACCCACACCCTGCTAACAGATTTCAGAAGATTGTGAATAGCACGTGTATAACTCGTCACAGAAGTAAAGGTAACAAAACAAATATTTTAGAACGCTCTTTATCGAGATATCCACATATCCACACTGTCTATTACAATAATAATTCTTGAATATTATACTATTTATTTCTTTATTACAAGATTGATCTCTTGGAGGATAGAATATGAAATTTTCGGTGAACAAAACCGACTTCTTCGTTGCCTTGCAAAAAGTAATCGGAGTCATTCCTACAAAAACTACGATTCCGATTCTCGGCAATATTTTGCTCCGCCTTGAAGACGAAACGCTTTTCGTATCCGGAACGGATTTGGAAATATCCATAAAGACCAGCTGCACCGTTTATGATACAGAAGAAGGTGCCGTTGCCGTCCCCGGAAGAAAGCTGTTTGAAATTATCCGCGAGTTACCGGAAATCCCCATCACGTTAGCTGTGGACGACAGCAACAATATCACCCTATCTACAGACAAAGGAATGTACCGTTTCGTCGGTGAAACGGATGACCAGTTTCCGCAGATCGGTGTGGAGGATGCGGAAACATCCTTCAGCATTGTTGCGGAAAAATACATGCGCATGATCGATAAAACCGCATTTGCGGTCAGCACAGATGAACTGCGCACCACCTTGATGGGCGTCCTGATGGAAATCGTATCTTCAGAGCTGAGGATGATTGCCACGGATGGACACCGTCTGGCTAAAATTTGCGATAAATCGTTCCATGGCTCCGATCAGATGGCATCGGTCATTTTACCGACCAAGGCACTGCACCTTGTTGCCAAGAACTTCGAGCCCGAAGCTATGCTGAATATCAGCATCGGCGACAGCCACGTGACCCTGGCAGATGCAAATACGACAATATACAGCAAAGTCATCGAAGGCCAGTTTCCTAATTACGAGCGGGTCATCCCGATCGACAACGACATCGAAATGGTCGTCAACCGTGAGCTGCTCATCTCTTCGGTGAAGCGTGTTTCTATTTTCTCCAGTGCTTTTTCTCAGCAGGTTAAATTCAATATCAGCCCATCATCTCTGGTCATCCAGTCTGAGGACATCGATGTCGGAGGCGAAGCGCAGGAATCGATCCCTGTGGATTATAGCGGAGACGCGATCAATATCGGATACAATGCACAATATATCCAGGACGTTCTTCGCCATCTGGATACGGAAGAAGTGATTTTCAAATTGCGCGATGGCGGCAGTGCAGCAATCGTACGTCCGAGCGAACAGGTTGAAGACGAAGACCTGATGATGTTGATCATGCCGATTAAGCTGAACGATGCTGTATAGTCTGAAAATCCGGACAGACGTGAAATAGCATACGTGAAGAAAAACAAACAAGACACTCATCCCGATATCCTTGTGCTCAATATACCTACGAAGAAATCGGGATAGAAGCTGATGCTGCTTTCCAGATTACTGCTCAAACAGTTCAGAAATTACACAGAGCTTGACATCGAGCTCCATCCTCATCTCAATATATTGACAGGAGAGAATGGACAGGGAAAAACGAATATTCTGGAAAGTATCTACTGCCTCAGTCTGGTAAAGAGTTTCAGAACCTCAAAAGACACAGAGATGGTTCAGTTTGGCCGGGATACGAGTACGATAGCCGGCGACTACCAAAGCGACCATGGAGTGACCCACAAGATAGTCATGATCCAAAACGGTCGCAGAAAAAGCATTTCACTGGATGGCAAACGGGTTATTCGTCACTCAGACCTGATCGGTCAATTTCCCCTGGTTCTATTCAGTCCTGAAGATCACAGGATCACGAGCGGCACACCTGCAGAACGTCGTAAATTTCTGGATATTCTGCTGAGTCAGGCGAACAGGTCGTATCTGAAAACACTTCAGGAATACCAACGCATACTCAGGCAACGCAATCAGTTGCTGGCGTTATTAGCTGAAAAAAAAATATCCATACAAGAGCTTGAAATCTGGAATGAGACCCTCGCCGAAGCGGGATGCTCTTTGATCGACAGCAGAAGAAAATTTCTGCACAACATAGCAGAGCCACTGAAAGAGTACTACAGCAGTATTTCGGAAAACAAGGGAGTTCTTGAGATACACTACGCTCACTCTTCTGTTGAAGAGATCGAAACGAAAGAACAATACCAGGAAGCCCTGGCATCAGTATTCGGGAAAGAAGTCGCTTTATCAAAAACAATCATAGGTCCACATCGTGATGATATCGTTCTCACGATCGACGGCCGCGATGTGCGCAAACATGCATCACGTGGTGAGCAGAAAAGTGTCTTGTTGGCACTGAAGCTCATCGAACTGAACTATTTGAAAACGAAAATCGGTGTAACTCCGGTTCTCTTGCTGGATGATATCTATTCAGAACTGGATACAGGCCGGCAGAAACATGTTTTTGAAACGATATGCCGGTTTGGTCAGACATTTATCACCTCGGCAACCAGAATAAATTTTCCTTCCCCGGATAACTCCACATTTATCGTCACGAACGGCAACCTGGTACGTCAACAAAGCTCACCAAAATGAAAGCACTCGCGCAGGTTTTTGATCAGATATTCAAGGATCCCAGACACAGGGCACTGTTAATCGAAGGGCAGGTCTTTACCGCCTGGCCGCGTGTGGTCGGGTTACAGGTAGCACAAATTTCACGCCCGGTCAGATTCGAAAGAGGGACGCTGCAGATAAAAGTCTATTCAGCGACGTGGCGGAATGAACTTTCCATGATTTCACCAGATATCATCAGAAAAATCAACGAACGGGTCGGGACGAACGCGGTCAAAAAAATCATCTTTCGCTGATAAATGCTAAGCAGCAGATCAAAGAGGACGCAAAAAAGTGACAGGTAATCCAGCAGCAGTCAAGAATGATTACGACGCAAGCCATATTCAGGTCCTTAAGGGGCTTGAAGCAGTACGCAAACGCCCTGCGATGTATATCGGGGATATCACCTCACGAGGCCTGCACCATCTGGTCTATGAAGTCGTCGATAACAGCGTCGATGAGGCGCTTGCCGGCTATTGTGACGAAATCGAGGTCACGCTTAACGCCGATGGAACGGTAACGGTTCGCGACAACGGTCGTGGTATTCCTGTCGATATCCATCCGGTAGAGAACAAGCCGGCGCTCGAGCTGGTGATGACCGTACTGCATGCCGGCGGAAAATTCGATAAAAAGACCTATAAAGTATCAGGCGGACTTCATGGCGTCGGTGTCAGCGTGGTCAATGCGCTCTCGGAGTGGCTGGAAGTAGAAGTCTTTCGTGACAATAAAAAATATCGCCAGGCATATGAGAAAGGTATTCCCACAGGTCAGGTACAACTGTGCGGGGAAACGAATATTTCCGGCACCAAAGTAACCTTCAAACCAGACGGAACGATCTTTCAGACGACAGAATTCAAATATGAAATTTTACAGGAGAGATTGCGAGAGCTGGCATTTCTCAACCGCGGGCTCAAAATTACCGTACGCGATGAAAAGGAAAATATCACCGAGACCTACCAGTACTCGGGTGGTATCAATGAATTCGTACGCTATATCGACACGGCCAGAACGCCGTTGCACAAAGAAGTGCTCTATTTCTCCGGAGAGCGTGAGAATGTTCCGGTAGAAGTTGCCATGGAGTACACGGAGTCTTTTTCCGAAAATATCTATACCTATGTCAATAATATCAACACGATAGAAGGAGGCTCTCATCTCGTTGGCTTCAAGGCAGCACTGACCAAAACGCTGAACTCCTATGCGGTAAAAAACAATCTGGTGAAATCCGGAGATGTTTCTTTTACCGGCGAGGATGTTCGCGAAGGTTTGACGGCGGTCATCAGCGTGAAAGTCGCCGAACCGCAGTTCGAAGGACAAACGAAAACCAAACTCGGTAACAGCGAAGTCCGCGGTGTGGTCGAATCAATCATTTCTGAGGGACTGAGTGAATACCTCGAGCAGAACCCTTCGGTTGGAAAGAAGATCATCGAGAAGTGCCTGACAGCGGCACGCTCGCGCGAGGCAGCCAAAAAAGCACGCGAACTGACGCGGCGCAAAAGCGCTTTGGATAGCGGAAGCCTGCCGGGCAAGCTCGCGGACTGCTCAAATACCGATCCGGAAGAATGTGAAATCTACCTTGTCGAGGGTGACTCAGCAGGCGGTACAGCCAAACAAGGGCGCGACCGCCAGTTTCAGGCAATCCTTCCGCTTCGAGGGAAAATACTCAATGTTGAAAAAGCACGCCTCGATAAGATCCTCGCCAATGAGGAAATCCGGACACTGATCTCTGCACTCGGTACCGGTATCGGCAGTGATGAGTTTGATCTCTCTCGTCTCAGGTACAGTAAAGTTATCATCATGACGGATGCCGACGTTGACGGAGCGCACATCCGTACACTGCTGCTGACCTTTTTCTTTCGGTATATGCGGCCACTGGTGGAAAATGGTCATATCTATATCGCCCAGCCTCCTCTCTATCGTATCGCATTCGGCAAGAAGGAGCACTATGCTTTTGATGACGCCGAGCGGGATGAAATTTTGCAACAACACGAAAACAAAAAGATCACTATTCAACGCTACAAGGGGCTTGGAGAGATGAATGCCGACCAGCTTTGGTCAACGACGATGGATCCGGAAACGAGGACGATCCTGCAGGTATCGATAGAGGAAGCATTTGAAGCAGATCATATTTTTTCCTGCCTGATGGGCGACCACGTCGAGCCGCGCCGCAAGTTCATCGAAGAAAATGCCAGGTTTGCGACCAATATCGATATCTGATCGTGGCAGCACAACCATGACACATTTGGTATGATCACCAAATGCCCGCGCAGGAAGCAGAAGTTAAAGGTACTAATATTTCAGGCAAAGAAGAACAATGAGTGATACGGATCAGGGCCGGGTCAAATCGGTATTTATAGAAAAGGAAATGCGGGAATCGTATATCAACTATGCGATGTCCGTAATTGTAGCACGAGCCTTGCCGGACGTCCGCGATGGGCTGAAACCCGTGCACCGGCGCGTACTGTATGGCATGCTCGATCTCGGTCTGCGGCCGGGTAGTGCGTACAAAAAATCAGCACGAATCGTGGGTGAAGTCCTTGGAAAGTACCATCCCCATGGCGATTCTGCTGTGTATGATACCATGGTCAGGATGGTGCAGACCTTTTCTCTGCGATATCCTCTTGTCGATGGTCAGGGAAATTTTGGCTCCGTCGATGGCGATCCGCCGGCAGCCATGCGATACACAGAAGCACGGCTGACGAGAATCGCAGAGGAAGTGCTGCGCGATCTTGATAAAGAAACGGTAGATTTCGCGCCTAACTTCGATGACTCCCTCAAAGAGCCAACAGTTTTGCCGTCAGTTCTTCCGAATCTGCTGGTGAATGGCAGCTCCGGCATTGCTGTGGGTATGGCCACAAATATCCCTCCCCATAATCTCAACGAAGTCGTCGATGCCCTTGCTGAGCTGATCGATAATCCAGAGGCAACAGTGGACACGCTGATGGAGCATGTCAAAGGCCCGGACTTTCCGACGGCAGGTATCATTTATGGATATGAAGGCATTGATGAGGCGTACCGTACCGGCCGTGGTAGCGTGAAAGTACGCGCCAGGACCGACGTTGAGCCGGCTCCGAACAATCGGGAGCGGATCATCATATCTGAACTGCCCTATCAGGTCAACAAAAAGAATCTCATCGAGAAAATTGCAGAACTGGTCCGGGATAAAAGAGTAGAGGGAATTTCCGACATCCGGGATGAGTCAGACAGAGACGGAATGCGCGTTGTTCTGGAACTCAAACGCGATGCCTATCCTGAAGCGATCATCAACAACCTGTACAAATATACCCAGTTACAAACGACCTTCGGCGTGATCATGCTGGCTTTGGTCGATGGCCGCCCGATCGTTCTGAATTTGAAACAGATACTGCAGCATTTTATCAACTTTCGCCACGAAGTGGTGGTTCGGCGGACGCGCTATGACCTGGACAAGGCGGAAAAGCGAGCCCACATTCTCGAAGGTCTGAAAATATGTCTCGACAATATCGATGAGATCGTCGAGCTGATCAAGAAATCCGAAAGCCCGGATGCTGCCCGCACAGCCCTGATGGAGCGGTTTGCTCTTTCGGAAATTCAGGCTCAGGCGATTCTCGACATGCGCCTGCAGCGTCTCACAGGCCTGGAGCGGGAAAAAATAGAGCAGGAATATCGCGAAGTAATTCAACTGATCGAGAGACTGAAAGCGATCCTCGACAGCCGTGATCTGCGCATGCAGATCATCAAAGAGGAACTGCTCGAACTCAAGGAAAAATATGGCGATGAGCGCCGGACCGAAATCGTACCGGACCTTGGCTCTATTTCGATGGAAGACCTGATTGCCGACGAAGAAGTGGTCATAACCATCAGCCATAAAGGTTTTATCAAGCGTTTTCCGACCTCAGAGTACCGCACACAGCGGCGGGCAGGCCGAGGATCAACCGGCTCGACAACCAGCAATGAAGATTTCATCGAACACATCTTTGTGACCTCAAATCACAACTACATGTTGTTTTTTACCAACAAAGGCAGATGTTATTGGCTTAAAGTCTATAAAATCCCTCAGGTTGGCAAAGGGGCGCGAGGCCGGGCGATCGTCAATCTGCTCGAGCTGCAACCAGATGAGAAGGTCGCAGCATTTGTGAATGTCCGCGCTTTTGATGAAGACCATTATGTCGTTATGGCGACGCGTCAGGGAATCATCAAAAAAACAGCGTTGAAAGCGTATAGCAATCCGCGACGAGGCGGAATAATTGCTATATCTATAAGGGAGAACGACAAACTGATCGGCGCGGAAATAACCGACGGCAGTCAGGATATCATGGTTGCCACGCATGAAGGAAAAGCAGTGCGTTTTTCCGAAACAGAGGTTCGTGACATGGGGCGGTCTGCCTCTGGCGTGCGTGCGATCAAAGTCGGAGAGGACGATTATGCCATCGGCATGGTTGTCATCAAAAACCCGCATGGTACGATTCTCAATGTTACAGAAAAGGGCTACGGGAAACGCACACCAATTTCAGATTATCCCCGCAAGCATCGTGGTGGCAAGGGCATCATCACGATAAAGACGACGGAAAAAGTCGGTAAGCTCGTTGCGATCAAGGAAGTCTCCGATGATGACGATTTGATGATCATCACAGAGATGGGGATAGTTATCCGCCAGCATGTTAACGAAGTCAGTATTATCAGCCGAAATACACAAGGAGTCAAATTGATACGACTCGATGATGCTGATCGCGTCAGCGACGTAGCACTGGTTTATTCGAATGGTGAAGAAGAAGAGGAAAAGGCTTCGGAGCACGAGGAATAGAGCCATCTTCCTGGTGGCAAAAGCACGAAACTGAGCTTTGAAGCCTGACAAGCGCCCCACAACGGGACAGAGACAACACCGGGTTACGCGGTAAGAGGAAGAGAAGGGTGCACCATGCAAGTCAGTATCTGGCAACAGGAAAAGAAAAAATTAGCACGGGTCCTTGAAGAGAAAATTATTACAGGTCAGGAAAACCTGACACTCAGTCAGCTGAAAAAGCACAACGTGCCGGAAGTTTTGCATGTATCATTACAAAATCAGGCGACGCATATTTTCAAAAAAGAAAGACCGCTGAGCCTGATACAGAGCGACCGGTTTGATTTTTCCGATACACAGATCAAAAAGCAGCTCAGTACACTGCGCGATCTGCTGATCGAAAAAGTGCAATTTAAGACAGAAGAAGTCCGTAAAGCGATTTCGTTCAGCATCAACCTCGCATTTGACGTCATCACCCGCCCGAAGCTCACCATAAAATCTATTCTCTTTCAAAAAAGCAGCGAACGCCGCCGAGAAGATGTCCTTGCCATCATCAGAGGGCTTGGCGATGATTTGCTCACTGTGAGAACACTGCAGGAGTTTCTCGAAGCCGAGACGGTTGACGTGATCACGCGTGAACATTTCGACGCGATCATGAAAGAAGTTTTTCAATCCCTCTATGGTGAGCAGCCCATCACGGCGCTGATGAATGATTTGAACCGGTTGCAGCATTTGTATCAGGAAATAACCGGCCGGGAGAAGGAGCAGATATCTGCACAGATTCTGTATGGCATGATCAAAGAGCGCGATCTGCAAGACTACGCGCCGGCATTCAAGAAAGAGATGCAGAACAAATCCGGATGGTCATTGACAGAGTTTGAGCAGTTTCTCGAACGGACAATTCTGGTTGGCAACCTCGATCCGGAATTTGAAAAGAGCGATACCATTTTTATTCCGGAGGAGCAGGAAGAGGAAACCCGGCCGAAGCAGCCACAAACCCGGGAAGAGACAGGGACGGTACCAGCACAACAGGAAGCCGAGAAAGCAGAGCAATCTCAACTCGACAGATTGAAAAACAGAATCAGAACAGAACAAAAACCAGAACCAGAAAAGAACGAGTACACGCCGATGGATACGAACGGGGTCGTAAAAGAACCGGATAAATTCACGGTTCCCGCGGTGAAGGAGACGAATGGGGAAAAGGGGGCGATAAAAGAAGAAAACAAACAAAACAATAACAGCAAAGAAGAAACAGATACCGGACTATTCCGTCGCGGGCTGCGCAGCAGCCGGCGAGAGTTTACCGGTACATCCACCGATGTGATCAAAAGATCGCAAATCGAAGCCCAGCCGCCCGGGCCATATCCACCGCTGCACAGTCTGATCGATGATCGATCCCGGAAGGTCTTTGTCAAAAAGCTCTTTGGTAAAGACAGCGAGGCCTATCATTTCTTTGTCGAGCGACTGGAGCGAACCGAAAGCTGGAAAGAAGCAAAAGGCATTCTCGACAGAGAACTGAGCAGCAGAGGCTTGAGCCCATATTCTCGAGAAGCCGTACGCTTCAGCGATATTTTATTTGGACGGTATTTCAGCAAAGGCGGGTACTGAGCCCAAAATCCCGGGGGGCAGCTCAGCAGTCCACCCGGGAAATCTCACCGTATCAAAACTCTGGTTTTCCATATTAACTCAGCATAGCTGTCTCTTTTCAACCAACCCGCCCGACCACAGCATGTGCCTACATTGCAGAACCGTCATTCCGGTTTCCCCGCAGGGGAAGACCGGAATCTCCCAGACTCAGGCACGAGGGCGAAAAGATGAGATTCCGGCATTGCGCTTTGCCTGGCCCGGTTAAGCTGAGTTAACCGGATAGCCTGGCATCAAAATTGATATCCCAGTGAAAAGTAGATTCGTTGCCGGCCGGAACTCATCCTGCCGTATGTAAACGCAATCGTGCCCGCCGGGGTGATGAAACCGAACATAAGGCCCCCGGCTTTAGTGAGATCTCTGAAGGTCGTTTCTTCGGCTGTCCTCCATACGTCCCCGATATCATATCTCCCACCAAAGAAACCTTCTATCTGCGAGTTGACCGGAAAGTGATAACGGTACCCAAAATTGAACAGCAGGAAGGAACGTCCCACCCATTCATTGTAGCGCAGACCGAGCATGTGCTCCGGTCCGTTGAGTTGAAAACGGTACACAAATGGCGTTGTCGGGTCTGATGTTGCGTATGTGATTCTTGGAAAAAAGGTATGGCGCTTATTGATCGTGAAATTATTTTCCATTGACCAGAACAGGCGGACAAAGGAGACGTCCGAACCTAAGCTGGTATTGGACATGTCATAGATGAAGCGGGCGTAGCGGCCGTGACGCGGAAAGGGAGTACGATCCCTGGTGTCGAGGATAGAGTGGATGGATAATTTATTGATCAGTACAGGATCGGCCGGAAAGCCGGAACCGTAAATTTTATCCAGCGAAAAGTAGTTGCTGCTGAAATCAACAGTCACAACGCCGAAACGCTTGACCAGTTGCCCCAGGCTGACGACAAAGGTCCGTTGATTTTCGGCGTACTCGCCGATGGCAAACCGCTCGACATCAACATAAGTAGCCAGTTTTCTCTGCTGATAAAATGCTTCTGCGGAAAATGTGAAGTACGTGCGGAAAATTCTGTTTAAGGAAAAACGGGCCGCAACGCGGATATCTTTGGAGCCATACACGGTTTGCAGGGATAGCGTGGAGCCGATGCCGGCAAAGTTTTCATCAGCAAATTCGATTAACCCCTTGCCGCGTCGCTCGGAATCAAAGCGGGCCGCGACATTGACGACACTATACTTTTTTTCCTGCAGTTTGATGTAAAGGTCAAATGCAGAATTCCGGTGTTTGAGTTCTATGGAGACGCGCTCGAAAAGTCCTGTACCGTAGATATTGGCGATCGCCTGCTGTGAGCGTTCGTAATTGAAGATGTCGCCTTTGCTGATGGTCATTTCGTTCAAAACGACATGTTTTTTTGTGCGCTGCAACCCTTCGACAAAAACATTCTGAATTTGGCCTTCGTTGATGAAAATATGGCCGGTACCGGAATCGGCATCGAAGCGCAGATCGGTTATTTTTGCCAGCGAATAACCGCGCTGGCGATAAGCTTTCAGCAGGGAAGAGACCATTTCCCGGCAGTGACTTTCCTGTAAGGGCTGGTGCAGAAAAGCAGCGAGGTGACTGCGTAAAACATCCGAAGAGAGCATGGAGTTGCCGTGAAAAATGATATTTTTCAGAACCGGAACAGGCTTATAATGGAAGGACAGCGACCACGACCGGCTGGCGCTATCCGGGGTCAGGGTGGCATAAAGCTCCTGGTAGCGCTCCGTTGCATAGAGCGAGTCGAGGTAGCCCGCCAAAAACGCCTCATCGATTTGCATGGGCTGGCCAGAGTTTTCGAAAAGAACACGATCCTGCTCGCGAGGGATGTTTTGCACGCTGGAAATCCGGAATTTCCGGCTTCTGCCGTTCGTTTTATTCTCTTTCTGCTGTTCAAAGAGCCGCCTGATATCCTTAAGCCGCCTGCGGGCGACCTCACGGCCGGCATCGATAAGTCCTTCGATATTGCTGAAATCATTGTTTGGTTGATCGACATTATTGATTCGGATGACGACGTCGGCCAGTTTGCGGCTTTGCTCGTTGCGTTCGCGCTGCATGATCGTCGTGACCTGGTCTGCGATTTCCCAGGGAGCGTGCAGAGTTTCGGGGTCGCGCAGGTCCGAGGTGGCATCGACGGCGATGACGATGTCAGCGGGAAATGAGGTGCGCACGACGTCGGTAGGAATGTTATCTGTCATGCCGCCGTCAACGAGAAGAAAGGAATCCCGGGGGACGGGAGAAAACAGCAGAGGAAAGGATAAACTGGCGCGCATGGCCTCGGCGAGGTCTCCGTCTCTTAAGATAATTTTCCGGCCGGAATATAAATCTGTCGAGACAGCCCTGAATGGAACGCGGAGATTGTCAAAATTTTCCGGAGCGACGAATGTCCCGAGCATGGTATAGTGGCTGAGAAGAGTCTGAATATGATGTCCCGGCGTCAGGCCCGGCGGGATGCGTGGCTTCAGGCCGTCGAAGCGCAGTTGCAGGAGTTGGCGATCGCGTTGGATTTTCTGGGTGAAAAACAAAGACCTGCGCTGGGGCTTATCTTTGAGAATGCTGCTCCAGTCTATATCTTTGATGAAAGCCTCGATTTCAGCAGGTTCATAGCCAGCCGCAAACAGCCCGCCAATAATACTGCCCATGCTAGTGCCGACGACGTAATCGATCGGGATATTTTCCTCGACCAAAACATGCAGGACCCCGACCTCGCTGACACCACGAGAGCCACCACCGCTCAGCGCAAGGCCGATTTTGGGCCGCCACAGCGCAGGCTGTTTGAGAAAGGAAAGAGGATGAACAGCGCTGCTGTCTAAGTTGGGCTCAATACGGATGACTGCTTTATCACCGTTGGAGCCGGGAAGTGACAGCGGCAGCAGAAGAAGAGCGCAGAACCATAAAAAATATCTGAAAGGGAGCAAAGTTGTCGACCGTCTAAAGGGTGAAAAAAGGAGCACACGGATATCTTGATTGTGCAGCAAACTCTTCGAGTGGAAAAGAAGTTTCGACGGTATAAAGGAAAAAGTAAAAAACGGACGAAAATATATCGAACCATGGCTATAAATGCAACAATGAAAGCCGTTGACATTCGCGGGTCAATTTTGTAAAATCGTCGCGTGTAAGCCGTGGCCACCAAACAGGGCTGCACCCGAAAGCTGTTTTTTCTTCGACCCACAAACAGCCAGGAGCACAAATTCCGGCAGGGCAACCCACCGTCGCAAAAGAGAATGACAGAGAAGCATACCATGACCACCACGACCAGCAAGGCAGCACCGACAACGGAAAGCCGAACAAAAATATTCCAAATGATCAGTGCCGGCCTGTTCGTTGCTCTGGTTGCAGCAGGATCAAAGCTGAGTATTCCTTTCTGGCCGGTGCCGATGACGATGCAGAGTCTGTTCGTCTTACTCGCTGGCTTTCTGCTGAGTGCACGCACGGCATTTCTCGCCATGGTTGTCTATGTTTTGATAGGTTTGATGGGTTTTCCGGTTTTTGCCCGGGGTGGCGGGCCGGGCTATATCATGCAGCCAACTTTTGGCTATCTGCTCGGCTATATGATTGCTGCATGGCTGGTGGCACGTATTGTTCATGGCAAAAGGGAGTTCAGTAGTTTTACAGAGATCAGCGCGCATTTGCGCCGGGTGACAATGCCTCAGGTGCTGAAGGCCGGGCTGGCTGGCACCCTGGCGATTTTTCTGCCGGGCGTTCTGTATCTGTACTTCTGGATGCAACTCTTCGGCGCCGACCCGGACCAGCAGAGCACGTTTCTCACGATTCTTTACTCCGGTGCTATCGTTTTTCTGCCCGGCGCAATCGGAAAGCTTGCAGGCATTTATTTTATCATACGTGTGATAGCACAAAAGGAAAGAGATCTCGATGCAGCCTGAATCAGTCCGTACAGGTGTCAGTTATTTTGGAAATCGAAATCCACGCCACCTCGTCGTTGATCTCGAAGAAATGATTTCTCACAACTGCTCCTTTATCGTGCACACCTTTTCCGAAAACGACCGGATTTTTTATTTTGCCACCATGGCGGAATTTGTCGAGCTGTCAAAAAGCGTCGGCCTCGAGGTGTATCTCGATCCGTGGGGCGTCGGTCGTGTTTTTGGCGGTGAGGCTTTTTCTGATTTTGCACTGAAACGTCGTCACGCCTGCCAGGTGAGCGGATCCGGAGAACTCCTGCCCGCTGCCTGTCCCAATCATCCCGAGTTCAGGTCTTATATGCGCGGATGGATCGATGACGCCGCCAGCCTTGGTGTGGATGTGGTCTTTTGGGATGAACCCCACCTGTTTATCGACTATCAGAATGCATCTGACATGCGTGCCGCCGGCTGTACATGTGATAGCTGTCGCGAAAAATATCGAGAGCTTTACGGGGACAGCTTCCCCTCCGTGGAAAGCGAAGATTTTTTACTTTTCCGCGAAGATTCCATGTATGATTTTCTGAAAATGCTCACCGACTATAGCGCAGAAAAAAAGCTGCGCAATGCAGTCTGTCTGTTGCCATATCAACAGGATATGCTCGGTGTGTCTGATTGGGGACGAATCGCAGCCATCGAAACACTTGATATTATCGGCACTGATCCGTACTGGATTTTCTTCGATAAGGAGCTGGATTTTGTCTATGACTATGCCCAGAAAATCGTGCACATTGCTGATGAATTCGGGAAAGAAGCCCAGCTCTGGATACAAAACTTCAAAATTCCCGAAGGCAGAGAGCAGGAAGTCGCCGAGGCCATAGAGCTGGGAGAACAGGCAGGAATTAAAAATTTTGCGGCCTGGAGTTTTTACGGTAGTTCGTACATGTCCTATATCCGCAGCCAGAACCCGAAACTGGTTTGGGATATTCTCGGGCGTGAATATGCCCGGCTGCGTTCAGGAGTAAACAGCAGATGAACGATGTCAGATACGCAGTCGGTTTTGACGGCGGCGGCACGAAAACCACAGGCTGTCTGATCAGCTCAGACGGTGACTACTACGCCTCGCTCACAGGAGGGGCAACCAATTATTCCATCAGCCTGGAAAAAGCAATCCAGCAGGAGCTGGCTGAAATGACCCGCAGTTTATGCAAGCGGGCGGGGCTCTCACACCTTGATGCCCTCGGTGTATGCCTTTCCGGTTTGGGTCAGGAAGTGGTACGGCAACGGGTTCGGCGCCTTATCGAAGAAAAAGAGCTGGCTCAGGCTTACCACGTCGATCATGACGCGCGTGCGGCACTCTATGGTGCTTTTGCCAGTGGCCCGGGCATTATCCTGATTGCAGGAACCGGTTCGATCGCTTTTGCCCAGGATGCAAACGGTGAGGTGTACCGGTGTGGCGGCTGGGGCTATCTCCTGGGCGACGAGGGCAGTGGTTTTGATATCGCGCGCAGGGGAATTGCGGCCGCCCTGAAAGCCCTTGACGGCAGAGGCAAACCCACATCGTTACAAGCCGCATTCGAGCAGAAGTTTGCTGTTTCCCGTATCGATGAAGCTGTTCCGCTCATCTATTCCGAGTACAGCGATCGCGGAAAAATGGCGCAGCTTGCAACGATCGTTTTTGAGCACAGCAAGGCTGGGGATATGGTGGCCGGGGAAATCATCGGCAACGCTGCCGGAGCATATGCAGAACTCGTGGCTGCCCTGTTCACCCGCGTAGCTGTCGATGGGGTCGCCGAAGTTGCGCTGATCGGCAATATATTTAACTCCGCATCACAACTGCTCCCGATTATGCAGTCATACTGGAACGCGCATCATCTGCGTATATCCATCGTAGAGCCGCTGTTTCCTGCTGAGGTGGGTGCGGCCCTGCTGGCTTTTGCCAGTGCAGGAATCGGATTGTCACAGGAGGCCATTATGCGGTTGCAACACACCATCCGCGAAAAGGCAGGCCGTGGAGATGAGTGACCGCTATGCAATCGGTATGCTTTCCGGTACCTCTGTCGATGGCATCGATGTCGCGCTTGTGCTCATTCCCGGCGGAGGTGGGAAGGTGCGCCTGCATGAGTTTCTGACGCTACCCTATCCGAAGGAAATACGGGAGCAGGTGCTGGCCTATTCCCATGGAACGGCCTTTACCGCAGAACAGCATACCAGGTTGCATTGGGCGCTCGGCCATGTTTTCGCCCAGGCCGCGGTTGCGATGCTGCATAAATCTCAGGTGCCCCGCGAGCAGGTTATGGTCATCGGTTCACACGGCCAGACAGTGCAGCATCTGCCAGAGGAGCAAAATGTGGCAGGGTTCAGCACCCGCGGAACGCTGCAACTGGGCGAAGCTGCGGTGATCGCAGAGAAGACAGGGGTGACGACGGTATATGACTTCAGGGCAGGAGATATGGCTGCGGGCGGCCAGGGGGCTCCGCTGATTTCCTGGTTCGATTACCACTATTTTACACATCCTGATGAAAACAGAACTCTCCTGAATATCGGCGGCATAGCCAATATCACGGTTCTGCCTGCCGGAGCAGATGAAAGCCGTGTTCTGGCTTCGGATACCGGACCGGGAAACATGCTCATCGATGCTTTGTGCCGGCATTATTTCGACTGTGATTACGACCGCAACGGTACTATCGCAGCTTCGGGGCAGGCCGACGAACGCTTGCTCGAAGAGCTTCTCTCCCACCCCTATTTTGAACGGGAGTTTCCGAAAACCACGGGGCGGGAACTGTTCGGTCAGAGCTATGTCACGCGTTTGCTGCAAAGAGCACAGGAGCTCGGTGTGCAGCCGCGTGACCTGATCGCGACGGTTACTGCTCTGACAGCACAGAGTATCGCGCGGGCAGTACGGAAGACTGAACAGCGCATGGATGCAGGGCGGCCGCACCGGTTGATCGTAAACGGCGGCGGGGTAAAGAATCAGACGCTGATGCAGATGGTGCGACAAGCACTTCCCGGAGTTCTCTGCCAAACCACGGAGGCCTGGGGTTTTCCTGTCGATGCCAAAGAAGCGGTCTGTTTCGCCGTGCTGGCGGATCATCTTCTTGCACAGAAACCAGCAACACTGCCCGCGGCCACAGGCGCACACCACCCGGCATTGACGGGGAAAATTTGTTACAGCACCATGACCAGGGACGAAAAGAACAGGAGGCACCATGCACTGTGATCTGTGTATTTATGAGGATGAGAAAGCAGTCAACATGAATCCGCTGACGCTCACCCGGCCGGTCTTTGAACTGCGGTGTGGTATCTTCAGCCTGGTACAAA
The DNA here is from genome assembly GCA_015485525.1 of Candidatus Zhuqueibacterota bacterium. Taxonomy (GTDB): domain Bacteria; phylum Zhuqueibacterota; class Zhuqueibacteria; order Zhuqueibacterales; family Geothermadaptataceae; genus Geothermadaptatus. The sequence goes on from WFTM01000261.1 coordinate 71,276, forward strand.
AGCTGGTGCGCTATTTTCCCGGCTACCGGGTCGATTATATCGTGCGAGAGCAGATGGTGGAGTTGTTGCGTGAAAGGAACAGGGAAGCAATTATCAACCGGGTGCCGGAACGAGAGACGATTTTCATCAACGGCCGTTTTCTTCTGCGGAGAGAAATACCGAAAAAATATGACCGCAGCACGTTGTTTGTCAATAACGGCCATGTCGTCGGCGCTTACGTGCAGGTGGGAGATTTAAAAAAAGTCCGGCTTGATAAAAAAGGGTTTTTGGATTTTCAGGCATGCGATGCTTTTCCGAAAATAGAGCTTGAGGGCAGGCTGGTCGAGTATCCCTGGCATCTGATTCACGAAAATTCGGCTGAACTGGTACGCGATTTTCACTATATGGCCCGTGGCGGGCAGATTCTTGGCAAGGTTTATCCCGGGGTGACATTGGTTGCTCAGGAGCATATCTATCTCGCACCGGGCTCCCAGTTGCAGCCGGGTGTCGTGCTCAATGCCGAAGATGGACCGATCTACATTTCCGAAGGGGCGGTTATCATGGCTAATGCCTGCATCAACGGCCCGGCGTTTATCGGGAAGAATACGGTCGTGAAGATGGGCGCAAAGCTGTACGAAGGCACAAATGCCGGCGATGTCTGCAAAGTCGGGGGTGAAATTGAAGAAACGATATTGCATGCATACAGCAACAAACAACACGAGGGCTTTCTCGGACATGCCTATCTTGGCGAGTGGGTCAACCTCGGGGCAGACACCAATAACAGCGACCTGAAAAACAACTACGGCTTCGTGAAGGTATCGATAAACGGCAAGTTGATCGACAGCGGCTCGACTTTCGTCGGATTATTCATGGGTGACCATTCTAAAAGTGGCATCAACACGATGTTTATCACAGGCTGTACCGTCGGTGTGATGAGCAATGTTTTCGGTAGTGGGTTTACCCCGAAGGAGGTCGGTTCTTTTATTTGGGGAGGCATCGAAGAGACCGCGGTGCACGAGCTCGAACGCGCCCTGCAGACCGCGAAAAAGGTGATGTCGCGCAGGAAAAAAACGATGAGCAGGGCGCAGGAAAATCTTTTCAGGCAGCTCTACGCGCAAGTACACGACACAAGATAAGCAGACGGATTAAACCGGCAGAGAGCTCAAAGCAGCCGCGGTGATTTTTTCATATAAAAGAATACCATGCAGCAGAGACCGGCGAACGTAATCGAGGAAAAAGCTGCTGTCCGCAAAAACCATGGCGATGATCAGGACCAGGAAAAAGGCATTGAAGAAAATCACCAGCAGATAAGAAAGAGTCATCCCTACTTTCTGGATGTCAGTCTGGTGGGCCTTGAATTCTTTGATAACGCCGATGAAATGAAAGCCGAGGGTTATGCCAATGGCAAAGTCCAGCGCGGGCTGGTAAGAAAATGAAAGGTACGGTTTCGTGAAGATCATCGGCAGGGTAAAGACGGGCAGGAAATAAGGAGCCAGCAGAATCATGACGTTCAGCCTTCTGCTGGCTGCGACTACGCCAGAACCATCAGAAGCAGCGCCAAAAAATTTTACTTTATTAAAGAACAGAAGGCTGGTTATGGCGTGAGCCAGTTCATGTTCAAAGGTTTCGAAAAACTCCATGTGTTTTTTCAGGAACAGGATATAGCTCAGGCAATATGCCACAAGCCCCGCGAAAAACCAGCTGCGGAGAATCATATCGAGATAAAAGCTCAGAAAAGCGACGGCTTCCTGCACAAAAGCGAAAATAAGCGGTAGCAGCGACGCGTAGAATATAAATTTTATCATGCCCTTCATGTCGTCCTGAGTCCCTCCTTCGAAAGCACTCCCCTGCAGAACTCCTGTTCCGTTCCTCCGCCTTCGCAAAAATAATCAGGGTTAAAACGAGTACCGCACGCTGAAAACGCCTCCACGTTTGGCGGGGATATAAGCGAAGGCAAGGGAGTTGCTCTTTTGCAGCAGAGCAACAGACCCGGCAAAAAGTGCAAAAAGCTGCCACCCGATCATGTTCTCTCTGAAAAGTTCCCGCCGGGTTCTGCTCTTTTCATCGATGATCAGATTATACGCCGCAAGAGATTCAAACCCGATCAGTACCGGCCAGGTGGTTCGATATCCATCTGTGCCGTGTGTGGCAATAGGGGCAAAGACCGCGAAAGCGACGCCAAAACTTTTTGGAGAAGAAGCTGCCCAGATGGAGCAGAGCGCCGCTCCTGCCTCGAACCCGATAACTGGCAAAAGATAGGTGCGGAAAGAAGAGTTGGATTTTTCGTTTTCACCGCCCTGCGTTTGCGCTGGAAAAAAGCCCGCGCACAACAAAGCGATGAGGAGATAAGATGTCTTTTTCAACAGAGCTCCGGGTTAAAGAGAGAATACAGCTTTCCGGTCAGGATGGCGGCTGCTCAGCCGCAGCTTCGAGTTCAGAGAGGGTGAACACGGGCGTCAGCGAACAGCCGATGCCGGCGAGTTTTTCTCTGCCTCCCTGCTGCCGGTCGATCGCACACAGCACATCGCTGACCTCCAGCCCGAGCTCGCGCAGAGCAGCGACAGACTCACAGACCTGTCCCGCAGTAGTGATGACATCCTCGATGATGAGGACTTTATCTCCCGGCTCAAAACCCCCCTCAGCCAGGTTACAGGTTCCGTAAGTTTTGGCTTCCTTGCGTACAAACAGGCACGGCTTGCCGCATTTCAGAGACAGAGCTGTGGCAAGCGGGATGCCGCCAAGCTCAAGCCCGGCCAGTCGATCGACGTACTGAGGTACCATGCCGGCCATCTCTTCGGCGATAGCAGAGAGCAGAACCGGGTCGCTTTCGAAACGATATTTATCGAAATAAAAAGAGCTGGTTTTTCCGGATCGCAGCAAAAAGGTGCCGGTGAGATAGGCAGACTTCATGATGCGGCGGGCAAGATCGGTTCGGGTCATGAGATCAGAGCAACTCCTTGTCTTTCAGGCGATAGTTGAGGATACCCCACCGGATTTCCGAGATGATTACTTTGAGAATGCTGGCTACAGGGACAGCGAGCAGCATGCCCCAGATTCCCATCAGCGCCTGGCCGATGAGAATGACGATGATGATGAGCAGAGGATGCAGCTCCACACTTCTGGCGACGACGTAAGGTGAAATCAGCACATTTTCTGTCAATTGGATGGCGGCAAAAGCTCCTGCAATTGCCATGACCATAGCAAAGCTGCCGGTATCCATAAAGCCCATGATGATGGCAGGTATTGCTCCGGCGATGGGACCGAAATAGGGGATCATGTTGGCAATGCCGGCGACAGCACCGATGATTACCGAGTAGCGGACGCCCAGAAGAGTCAATGCGATGATCGAAAGCGATCCGACAGCCAGGGAAACGATCAGTTGCCCTCGGATATAACGGCTGAGTTGTGTCGTAGTTTTATCGAGAATGATCAGGGACATTTCAAAATAGCGGTTGGGCATGGATTGGATCAATGCGCGTTTTATTTTCCAGCCGTCTTTGAGAAAGAAAAAAACGGCAAAAGCGATGATGATCAGATAGGGAACGGAAGAGAGTACCGTGATCACTCCATCAAAAAGAATGCGCAGAAACTCTGTAAGAGAGGATTCAATGTTCGAGGTGATTTTTTCCTGAACCGAGGGCAGGTTGAGAAAGGGTATGCTTTTTCCGAGGTTGAACCGGGAAATATCGAATGCCGAAACCGAGGGATCAGCTTCCATGGATTCAAAATAATGCGCCAGGGAGGTAAACTGTTTGGAGATCAGTGGCCAGGACGTTCTGACAACCACAGAGAGGCCGAGGAAAATCAGCAGGTAAACGAGGATAATGGCGCTGATTCGGTTGATATTGCTGCGTTCGACCAGGCTGACGATCGGGTCGAGGACAGCGGTGATCAGGATGGCGGCGACAAGCGTGGTCAGTACACCGCTCAGCTTTGGCAACAATTGAACGACATAGAACAGGGCAACCAGAGCAACGATCATGCGCAGAAATTTGAAAAAGAAATCGTCGCTGAGCTGGACGAGGTATTTTCCGGTAGCGGGTAAAGGCTGAGATTCCCCGGCCCGGGCTTTTGTGGCTTGCGTTGTATCCGGCATGTCAGACAATGATTTCCGTGGAGTCGAGTTTGGATTTATAGGCGTAGAGTTCCCGGTTTTTTTCCCGCAGGCGCTCTCCGATGACGGTTGCCAGTTGAAAGAGAAATTTATTACCAAGGCGCGGTTTGCGTTCCAGCAGGCCGAACAAGTCCGGTCTGAAAAGGCCGATGATTTCGGAGTTTTCTTTTGAAATGCACGTTGCCGAACGGGGGGAGTCATCGAGCAGGGCGAGCTCGCCGAAAAACTCACCGCTTTTTAAAACAGCGATTTCCTTTTTGCCATGGTCCGGAGTGATGTTGTAAATACCGACGCTGCCACTCTTGACGATATACATTCCCACTCCGGGCTCTCCTTCCCAGAATACGGCCTCGTTCGCTTTGAATGTTCTGCGGTGGATGATTTTTTCAAACTCCTGTAACTCCGCCTTATTCATCGACGCGAACAGAACACTTTTACTCAATGTATAGGTGATATCATCGAGCGATCGTGATTTGCGGGAAAAAATGTTTCCCCAGAAACTGTCAGTACTGAAAGGAAACTGTCCGTTATCAGCTGGCATGGTTGGGCCTGGTTTTGCTCAGGGTGACAGGATTGTGAAAGGCACGAAGTGTACTAAACACAACATGTTCCATAGAGATGTGAGTTCGAATATAGCAAACAATGTCCCGGCTGTCAAGATAATTCACTGCGACAAGTTAACGACAGCTGCCCCGGGGGATCGGGATACCTCCGGCAAATGTGGAGAAAAGAAAAGATGAATCGAAAAAGTTAATTGATTTTGACGGCAGAGACTTGTATTTTTAACGAATTTTCCATGCTTAAAAATTGTATTTAACTGCTTGTAACATATAAAGAAACAAAGGCTACCACGTGGCGTGTCTCAGGGAGAGCGTGTTGCATGCAGGCTACAAAATGGCGCTGCATCTGGTCACGATATTTTTGCTGATGACCGCCCCGACGGCTTTCATCGATTTCAGCACAGTCCTGGCGCAGGAAGCCGGGGCAGACCTGGATAAGCTGCGCTCTGAGATCACCCGCCTGGAAGAGCTGGTGCGCGAACAACGAAACCAGGAAGCGCAGACCCTCGAGTATCTCGAAACCATCGATCGAAAAATCAGCCTGACGCGGGACTTGATCCGCGAGCTTGATACGACGAGCAAGGCTCTGGAGAAGAAAGCCCGCGCTTTGAAAAAACAGGAAACCAGTGCTGGCAAGAAGCTGGAAGAACTGCGCAAAGTTTATCAACGCCGTCTGGTCAGTTTGTATAAATATGGCCGGATTCCTGTTCTCGAGCTTTTGTTGACAGCGAGGAATCTGAACGAAGTTGCCGTGTGGGGAGAATACCAGCGTCGTTTATCCGAGTCCGACCTGCGCCTGATGCAGAAGATCAGGAAGAATATCGACCAGCTCGAGAGTGCCCGTACCGAGCTGACCGCTACTCTGAAAAAGCAGCAGGCTGTGCTGCGCGAGAGCCGCGAAAAAGAAAAACAGCTCGCCGGAGATAAGAAAAGCAAGCAGGCATTGCTGAAAAAAGTCCGTCGCAACCGGCAGACCTATCAGCGTCAGCTGCGCAACTACAGAGAAGAAATTAAAAAGGTTCAGCAGCTCATCGCCCGCTCTGAGGCGGAACAGCAGGAACAGCAGACCAGCCGGGAGCAGGAGCCCGCATCCGCAGCGAACAGGTCAAAAAGGTTCACCGCCATGCGTGGCGAGCTGATCTGGCCGGTTGCAGGCCGAATCGTGCGCGACTATGGCACCTACCAGCATCCTGTGTTAAAAACGTTCACCGAAAACCTGGGCATCGATATCTTTGCCCCGGTTGGAACACCGGTGCACGCTGTGGCCGCAGGCAAAGTCACGGCGATCACCTGGCAGCGCGGGCGGGGAAATTTGTTGATTATCAACCACGGCGAGGGATACTACACGGTTTACACACATCTCGACGAGATCGCCGTGAATCTGCAGGAAGAAGTCGAACAGGGCCGGGTCATCGGTGTGGTCGGTGATGCCGGTATGGTGGACCCTCCGGTTTTGCATTTTCAGGTCTGGAACAAGTTCGATCATCTCGACCCGAAAGAGTGGCTTCGATAGTCTGAAAAGAGGAAAACCGGAACGTTGAGGAGTTGGAGGCGATGGTAACAAGCGCGGAAATAGATTTTTCGCCGATTGCGGGGCAGGCACAGGTCGGCCGTTTTCTCGCTGCAACCCTGGACAGCGGCAGGCTGGCTCACGGCTATCTGTTTACAGGGCCTGCCGGAACAGGAAAACGCGCCGTCGCAGTTCGGTTCGCCCAGGCTTTGGTGTGCAGCTCCGGAGACAGGAGGCCATGTGGTGTGTGCGCAAGTTGCCGCCAATTCAGCAGCCACTCCCATCCCTATGTCTCCTTCATCTTCGCACATCCAAAATCGGCCAAAGAGGATGATCTCAACACCTTGCTGCAGACCCTGGTCAGCGATCCCTATGGCTTCAGTCTGCCGTGGAACAATCCACGCATATCCATTGATGACATCCGCGCTTTGCGACAGCGCATGTCACTGAAGTCTGAATCGGGTGCCCGACGCGTGATTGTGATTCTCGAAGCGCAAACCATGACCCCCGAAGCAACCAACGCGTTGCTGAAGATGCTCGAAGAGCCGCCGGATGAGACATATTTTATTTTGACATCTTCTGCACCGGATACAATTTTGCTGACGATTATCAGCCGGTGCCAGC
>WFTM01000262.1 GCA_015485525.1 Candidatus Zhuqueibacterota bacterium
ACCGGCATGCTGACCACGCCACCCAGTGGCCGTGATGGGACAGGGAGATATCGATCGGTGCAGGCCTGCCATCGAGGAAAAGGCGAGGCGGTTGCCGTGGATCGGGCTGATTCGGACGGTCGATCTTCAGCGATTTCTCGCTGACTCCGAGAAATTCGGCAAAGGCCGGCAGGGCATGGCGGCGCACGGCCTGAGAAAGTGCAGAAAGCGTCCCGCCGGACGGTGTCCGGCTCAGCTCAGTATCTGAGATTTTTCTGCAACCCGCCAGGAGCTCCGGTTTTTCCATCCTTTGTTCCGGCTGCCACACTGCCACAGCATGCAGCCGCTCAGCCGAAACATCGAAAAACACCTCTGTTTCGATCTCCTGCCAGATGACCCGGGCAAAAAACCCCCCTTGCGCAAGCAGCTGCATGCTGGCTTCTCCCGGCAGAACACGAAATCGCCGGTGTGAAAAAACCGGCCGGGGCTGCACCAGTTTACAGACGATTTTATAAGCTGCTTCCTTGGCAGCCCATAGCAGCCAGAGAGCGAGGGTCACGTCTTCCTGGGTTTCCAGAAAGCGGCGTTCTTCCTCATGAAACACTCTGTTGACAAACCGTGAATCCGCTGCCTTATCCACGGAACCCGGCACTGTCAGATCGACGATGTCATTGCCGGTCAGGGCTGTTGCGGAATGTTCTGTTGTGGTGATGGGCACGGTATGATCCTGATGGATGAGTTTTTCTGATGCATTCTCTCGAAGTAGTCAGCTCGAAGCCAGATAGTGTTCGCGATAAAACTGATAGAGCAGCATGAAATCGACACCGGTATATTCACGCTCGAGCTTGCTTTTGGGTTTGCTCCAGTCGCGGGGGTCACGCACCCAGATCATATCAGAGTGGGTTATCGGGTCGAGATCATTCGGAAGATGGTCGTCCGGGAATTCGTTCAAAATATCTTCCACCTGCGCCCGGGATGCTTTTTCCGAACTGATCAGGTCCCGCACCATGAGAAAAAACGGGTTGTTGCGATTGTTGTTTGCAAACCGGTTGGCTGAATTGCGCAACATGGAGCGCGAAAATTTCCCGTCGATACAGTAGTGGAAAATCAAATACTGCATGGCGATCATAAAATTGTTGTAGTACGATTTGCGGATCGCATTGAGAACGCGGGAAAAGAGTGGTGAAATCAGGAGGTTGAACCAGAATCCAAAGCTGGTTTTACCCTCGATCGCCCTGAAGATCGGTTTGAAGGGTTTCATGTCGCCATGGCTCGACGGGCTGCCGTCCGGGTTGAGGATCGTGTAACCACTCCGGCGTATCGACTCGATGATCTCATCCAGGCTCGGACGGGCGTGCGGGTTATCCGGCCATCGTTTGGCGGCCAGCAGAAGAGCGAGCACGAGAGGGAAATAAGGGTCCTTCGAGGTGTCGAACTCATCGGGATGGCGTGGATACATGCCCGGAGCATATTTTTCTGCGTTCAGGCCCTGCATCATACGGTTGAAGTCAGGCTCATCCCCGGAAAGAACGACAGCGACGAGCTGGCATGATGTGTAAAAAAGCGAATCGCGCTTGCCGAATTCTGCCAGTCCGCCTGTAATCATATCCTTATTGCGCAGCCAGATGTCTTTGAACAGGTGAGCCTCGGGTAAGGATGAGAGATAAAACTGATATTTTTTCTGCAAATTTTCTGACATGCCGCCTCCTTGGCCTGGGGAGCTGCTTTAATTTTTTAACCTGAAATTTCCTGATTGTGAATGCACGGAGCGCGTGAGCATCAACCAGGTATGGCGCATAATTTTGGGGGCCATGCACTTTTCAGGTTTGCAAGAAGATACGCACCTGCGAAAGAGGATTGCAAAGAAAATCAGCACCAAAAAAGAACCCCGGCCACGTAGCCGGGGTTTTGAGAAGGCATCCCACATTCTTTCTGATGCAGAGAAAACAGTCATCGACTGAGCAGCATTTTATGGCTGAGTGTGCCGCCGGATGAGCGAATGACGAGCAGGTAGAGTCCGCTCGCTACTGTGTGTCCGCGCTCATCTGTACCATCCCAGCGCAGGCTGTGGTGCCCGGCGGGGAGCCGTCCGGCGTGCAGCAGGCGGATTTCCTGGCCGAGGCTGTTGAGAATGCTCGCCCGGATCTCGTCATCCCGGGGCAGGGCAAACCGGATTACAGTGTGCGGATTGAAGGGATTCGGAAAGTTGCCGTACAGGGTGAGCTGCTGCGGCAGTTGCTCTTCCCGGGATATGAGTTCTTTGAATTGCAATATCGCCGTTGGGCTCTCTCCAGTCGCTTCTGCTCTTTTTGCCAGGCTGAAATAGTTTAACGACATCACGGTGCATTCGAGGGAAAAGTCCTCACCACCCGGATTGCTGATGTGCACTTCGCGGAAAGCTGAGCGCTCCCCCTCGGTGAGCAGAAAATCATCCCCGACGAAGCGGGTGAAGTTAAACCAGTAGCCGTTTTTATCCGTCTGCGAGGTGTCGGCCAGATCGGCACTGCTGATGGTTACGAGTCCCGGGCTTGCCGATTGTATGCGCAGCCGCAGGGTGATTGGGGCAACCAGTGCGCCGGCATGGCGGAGCCGGAGGGCGATTTTGAAGGTGATCAGGCCTGTGCCTGCATCTCTTGTGCGGTCCCGCACCTCCAGCGCCACGCGCCCACCGCCGATGTGCACGGCGCCATCCTGAAAAGCCTGCCAGGCTGAAAAGGCCGCGCCATCTGTGCGGTAGCCGGGTGAAAACTTCGCTCCGAACGCGTGTTTTATGCTGTTGTGCGGGGTGAACTCACCGCTGAACTCCGGAGCGCGCACGATAGCACTGCCAGATGCAGTTTCGTCACGCCAATGAACGCTGTCCGCTCGCCTGCCGTTGGCGTCGTATAACGAGATTTCACCATGCTCTGCCGGCAGGTCCAGTGCTCCGGAGCTTGCCGTGGTGAGCAAATTTTTGTAACCAGCATAGCCGAAATAGCCCCGGGGCGTCCCTCCGGAAAAAACCACGAACGCTTCGCGTGCAGGCAAAATCGTTTCGGCCGCAAAGCGATGCAGAACCACTCCGCCGGCACGCAGGGTAAATGCACCGATGTCAACGGCCTGCTCCGTCACGTTGACGAGCTCGATAAAGCGGTCTGCCGATGAAACCTCACCGTCCCCGTTGGCATCTCCGCCCACAGGATTGGGGAAAACTTCGTTGATGACCACGGCCGGAGGTGCGGGTTCGATGACTGTGATGAGTATCGAGTCGCTGGCGCTGCCGCCAAAACCGTCACGCACTGTAAAAACGACAGGGCCGAAGATGCCGCTCACCTGTGGGCGCCAGAAAAACTCAGCGCCGACAAAACGGGCGCCCGAAGGCAGGTTGGCAGCCTCAAAACTCAGGGAATCCCCGTCGGCATCTTCAGCGCTGAGAGTGAAGCGCAAACTATCTCCCACCATGAGCTGCTGATCTTCGATGTTTACAAGCGTGGGCGGGGTATTGGCTACACCGGGGAAAGGCGTGCCGTCGCTTTTTGTCCCGGCTGAAAATGGCGTGCCGGCTATTTCATTATGCTTGACAAATTCGCCTTCGATGTCGGGAGAGCGCACGAGGGACTGGTCTTTCCCGGCTTCTTTCCCGTATGTGTGGCTATCGACAATCCGGCCGCTGGCGTCGCTCAGCGTAATCGTGTCGCCGTTATTGTTCAGGCTCAGGCCGCTTTCGGCTACGTGGATGTGCGCGTGGCCGAAAGTACCCGAGGGCGTCCCGCCACCAAAGACGAGCAGGACATCCCCCGGTCCCAATTGGGTGCCCGCAGGGAAAACATGCCGGACACGGGCCGCATCGGAAAGGCTCCAGCCGCTGATGTCTATGCTTTCATCGCCGCCATTGACCAGCTCGATGAACTCATCATCACTGCTATGGCGTATGCCGTCGCCGTTGGCATCGCCACTCTGCCCGGGCGGAGGATCAGCAAGAATTTCGTTGATCACGATCGTCGCTAAAGGCGCGACCGTAATCGTGATCGTGTCTGCATCCGCACCCCCGCGTCCGTCCTCAACACGGAAGATGATATTTTCGAACGTGCCGGCACTGTCCGGAACCCAGGTGAATTTTTGCTGTGCAAACGTTGCCCCGCGCGGCAGATTCTCGACACTGTAGCGGAGGGCATCGCCATCTTTATCAGTGGCTGTCACTGTGAAACTCAGGGTGTCACCTACCTGCACGCTCTTGTCGTCGATAGGGTCGAGAACCGGTGGGTTGTTGGCGACACTCTGCGAGAAAGGAGTGCCGTCAACTTTGCTGCCCGGGGAGAAAAGTGCTCCCGCTGCTGCGGCGATCGATGAGTGGCGTGTAAATTCTCCTGTGATATCCGGCGCACGGGACAGAGACTCATCTTTCCCTGCCTCGGAACCATATTGGTAACTGAGTACAGTATCACCCTGCGTTGTGATCAACGAAATGGTATCACCGCTGTTGTTCAGGCTGAGGGTTCCGGTGCTGGCGGTCTGTACGGTCGCCCCGTAAAAATCTCCCTGCGGCGAACCACCACCAAAGATGACGAGCGCCGCCCCGGCAGGCAGAACCGTCCCTGCCGGGAAAACATGCCGGCTGCGTGTGGCGTCAGCGATATGCCATCCAGCGAGGTCAGCATCTGCTGCGCCCGTATTGACCAGTTCAATGAATTCATCCTGACTGCTGTGGCGCGTGCCGTCACGGTTGGCGTCGCCGGCAGTACCAGAGGGCGGGTCTGCGAGAAATTCATTCAGGATGATTTGGCCAGGGGCGGGAGCCGGCGGCAACAGCGCGAAGAGAAAGAGATAAAGAAAAATCCTGTGGGCTGGGAATGATCGCTTCATAAGCGCCTCCTGAGAGAATCGGGTGACAATCAGTAGGCCCCTCTTGTGCGCGAAGCACAAAAATATGGGAGCTGGTGATATGGTGCTCTCACGGTGAGGAAAAGGCTTTGCAATCGTTATCAGCAGCGCAG
>WFTM01000263.1 GCA_015485525.1 Candidatus Zhuqueibacterota bacterium
CACTGCAGACGTGAAAACGCTTCTTCAGCATTTTCTTCCAAAACGGCAAATCTCTACAGAAGAAGTGATCAAGCAAATGGAAATCAGGCACCGTAAACGAAATAAAGATATCAATTTATATAGAAAAATCTAATTTACCGAAGTAGAATTAATAACTTTACATAGCTGATACTCATGAACACATTTCGTGCTTTAGTCCTGGCTATTCCGCTACTGGTAATCCCGCAGCAGCTCTGCGGCTGGCAGCAGTTTATCGGCGATGAGCCGGACGGCAACGACTCCCGGCCGGTGCATCTTCTGCGCCTGTTTGATGAAGACAGCAGTGCTGTGCGTCGCTACGACGATCCGCACCTGCCCTTTTCGACTCGCCGTACCTGCGGTGGATGTCACGATTACGCGCGCATCGCGGCGGGCCTGCATTTCAATTCTACCGACAGCACTGCTCCGGGGCGTCCCGGCGAGCCGTGGCTGCTGGCAGATGATCTCACCGGCACGCAGGTACCTCTGTCGTGGAAAGGCGCTCCCGGCAGCCATGATCCGCGTGCCTTCGGGCTCACGCCTTTGCCCTTTCTCACTCGGTTCGGCAGGCATTTCCCGGGAGGGGGAATCGGCGAAAACGAAGGTCTGCAGGATCGCGAAAACTTTTTGCGCTGGCAGGTCTCCGGCGCGCTGGAAATCAACTGCCTGGCCTGTCACGATGCCTCGCCGGGCTATGACGCGGCAGAGTTTGCCGCGCAGACCAGCAGGCAGAATTTCCGCTGGGCCGCCGCGGCTGCCAGCGATTTCGCAGAAGTCACAGGCGCTGCCCGCGACATGCCGCCCAACTTTGATCCCTACCACAGCGTGCCCGTCGATGACGCGCGCAAGCGGCCGCCGGAAATCCGTTACGACTGGCAGCGTTTCACTCCGGATGATAAAATTCTCTTCGATATCCGGCGCCGGGTGCCGGACGAAAAATGCGCGTTCTGTCACTCCACCGCCATTGCCGGAACCGAACGCTGGCAGCAGGATCAGGACGTGCATCTGGCCGCCGGGCTGAGCTGCACCGATTGCCACCGCAACGGTATCGATCACGATATGGTGCGCGGCTTTGCCGGCGAGTCGGAAAGCGCTGAACGGCGTTCGCTCACCTGTGCCGGCTGCCATCTGCCCGGAGAGCACGCCGGACGCTTCGGTGCGCCACAGCCTGAGCACGCCGGGCTGCCGCCGGTGCATTTCGAGCAGCTCTCGTGCGCGGCCTGCCACAGCGGTCCCCGGCCTGCGGACCGGCCCTCACGAGTACGGACATCACGTGCCCATGCCCTGGGAACCCGCAGCGCTGTCAAAAGCGATTCCCTGCTGCCGCAGATTGTTGCGCCGGTTTTTCTGCGCGCGCAGGACGGCAGGATCACTCCGCACAAGCTCATCTGGCCGTCGTACTGGGCCTGGCAACGCGGTGACAGCCTGCAGCCCCTGCCACCGGTGCAGATTCGCGAACTGGCGATCTTCGCCCGGCGGACAGACAGTACACAGGCCCTGGCCGGAAGGCTGAACAATACCGTGCTGCTGGCGCTGCTCGACACTCTGCAGACACAGGACAGCACCGCGACACCGGTTTACCTGCGCAACGGCCGGCTCTACCGCAGCACCGCCGGGCGCCTGTTCGCAGAAGAGCACTCTGCTGCGGCGCCTTATGCCTGGCCCGTGGCTCATGATGTCCGCCCGGCTGCACAGGCGCTGGGTGCCCGCGGCTGCCAGGAGTGCCACAGCGTTTCCGCGCCCTTCTTTTTCAGCCGCGTAGGCCCGGATGACCCACAGCAGGCCGGGGTAAAAATGACGGCGTTCATGCAGATCGATCACGCAAAGAACAAGCTGCTGGCTCTCATTTTCGCCTTCCGGCCGGTGTTGAAATGGACGATCGCAGGCATCAGCGCGCTGCTCGTGGGAGTGCTGCTGGTCAGCTCCGGACGCAGCATCGCCGGGTATGTGCAGATGATCCGGGAGGTGCGGGATGAGTGACTTTCGCATTTTCGCCACCATCGCGCTTCTGATCATGCTCTGGCTGCTGCGCGATCGTGCGGCCTGGCGTGCTCTGGGGCGCGGTCTGTCCGGCCGCGCAGGCCGGTTGCCGCTGTTCCGCCGTCTGCTGCAGATCACGTTGCTCGCAGCGCTGGTGCTGCTGCTCAGCGGGCTGTCCCGGCCCATGACCGGCGGGACTATGTCCGGCTACTGGCTCATCGCGCATTTGCTGGCGGCGCCGGTCTTTGCTGTCGTTTTTTTGAAAATGGTGTTCTTCACCGCGGCGCAGCACCAGACAGCAGAGGATGAGACTGCGCTGGTGCGGGCGGTCGTGTTACAGAATCGCCGCGACCTGCGCGCTTTGTTCACTCCGGCTCTGCGACTGCGATTGCTGTACTGGCTGGCTGTCAGCCTGGCCACGCTGACCATGGTCACCGCTGGCCTGCGCTTATTCGCTTTTGGCGATACCGCCACACAAGTCTCGCTTGCTGGCTGGCACCGCTACGCAGCGGTGCTGTTTTTCCTCGCCGCAGCCGGCTACCTGCGCCGCGCGGTAAAGGAGTGAGCCGTTTTGTTGTGTGATGCGTGGCGGTGAAATAATGTTGAGCAGAAGCTGAACCGGCTTGATTCTGATGCATCAGAATCTGCGTCTCCACCTTCCCGGCCCACGCCAGAATACTGCTCTGAAAATGCTTTGCCGAAGGATAGCCGGCCTCTGGTTCGGGATGTCCAGCGCGCGCAGGCAGTGCACGCCCCCGGGGCGCGTCGTCAGCGGTGTCAAAAACAGCACGGCCCTTTTTCCCTTGCTTTCTACAGAGATGGGAGATACTTTAAGGCAACGTGAACTTTTTAGTGTGTTTTTTGAGTCACAAATCAGGAGAGTGGCATGGCATCGATATCGTTGGATGATTTCGAAAAATTGGATATTGCTGACAGGAAGAAAGTCGAGCACTTTGTTCAGCTCCTTCTTCGACAGGAGAAGTATAAATCCTTAAAAAAGGAACTTGAAGAAAGACGGGATGAAGTGTCAAAAGGCGAAACCTTGTCACACGATGAATTCTGGAATGAAATGAATGTTTGAAATTATCTACGC
>WFTM01000264.1 GCA_015485525.1 Candidatus Zhuqueibacterota bacterium
GGACAACTGGCAACCTGTCGGCAAATTTTATTTCGAAAAAGACCGCACAGCAGTAGTAGAAATTTCTGATGCCGGCCAGGGCTATGTGGTCGTCGATGCCCTGCGGTGGGAATACGTTGAGTAGGGGCGACCGGCCGGTCGCCCCTATACCAGAGGGTCGCCCCTATGCGGCGGTAATATTACCAGAAAATGCTGATTGGAAATTCCAGATCATGGTCGCAATGTACATTTGGACGAATTTATCCTAATGCCGGGCCATGTTCATGAGAATATTGATATTGTATGGGTTCAAAATTTTGAACCCATACGGACGACGACAAAACAAATACCAATAAAATTATCCCCAAATTCATTGGTGCGTTACACGTGGATTTAAAATCGGCGTTACCAAATGGTTTCGTCAAAAGACCGGTATTTACACCGTTTGGCAACGCAATCATTGTTATTGCTGATGATAACAGGCAGGAAACCCGCATGGGCGACCCGCCTGTCGCCCATACGAAACACCGGCCGGGTTTGCAAAACGATGATATCTCCCCACGATTTGAGGAAGAGCCCGAAAAATCATTAGTGTCACGGAGGCATGAACCAGGAACATTCATGAGGAGCACAGTATGAGTCTGAGAAAAGATCTGTTTGCCGTTCTTTTTCTCATCGTTGTTTTTCCCCTTTCCGCACAAACGGCGAAATTGCTGACCCTGGAAAAGAGTATCAGCCTGGCTCTGCACCAGAGCTATCAGGCACAGTTACTGAAGGAAAACCTGACGACTTCGCGCATGAATCTAAAAGCCGCGCGTGCAGCCTTCCGCAGCAACGGCGAGCTGCGTTTTTCCAGCCTGCCTAACTACCAGGAAACAGAAAGGCAAACCGCTCTGGCCGGCGGAGGCTTTTCCTTTGACCGCCAGCAATTCATGAATATGCAGGGAGAAGTTTACTTCAATCAGCCGATCCCCCAGTTCGATGGTACATTCTCTCTGGTCGGTGTTTTCCAGCGTTTTCAGCAGTTCGGTGAATATGATGAATTTATCACCACCGGCGAGGGGCTGACCCGCGTCACCCGCACCGACCCGGTGGATTTCGCGCCGCAGCTCCGGCTGCAATATCGCCAGCCGCTGTTTACCCTGAACCGGCTGAAAACCGGGGTCAAAAAAGCCGAGCTGGGTCTTGAAAACACCCTGCAATCCTACACCCGCAGCCAGCTCGATATCGTCTATTCGGTGACCACGGGATTTTATAATTTATACCGCAGTCAGCAGCAAGTCGATATCGACAGTGCACAGGTGAAACAGAGCCGCAGCGCCTACCGCATCGGCAGGCTGAAATACCAGGCCGGGCTGCTGCCCGAAGTCGAAGTGTTGCGGCTGGAGATCGACCTGGCCAATGCGCGCAACACCCTGGAAGCGAGCCGCGCTCTGCTGGAAAGAAACGCTGATCAGTTCAAACTGCTCGTCGGTCTTGCCCAGGAGGAGGAGATTCGTGTCATCGCAGATATTACCTGGACACCGATCGAGATCTCGCTGGAAAAAGCGATGAAAGAAGCCCTTGCCCGACGCACAGAGCTGCACTCAGATGAAATCAACATCGAGCTGAGCCGGCTGAATGTGCAGGAGGTCGATGCCCAGCGCGAAATAAAGGGTGAGCTGGCGTTGCGCTACGGGATTTTCAACCGTAAAGATGTCATCGCCGATGCCTTCAGAGATTTCAACAACGACCGTTCCGTCGTCATTTCCATGACCGTGCCGCTGTGGGACTGGGGACGCAACCAGGCGCAGGTGGAGGCGGCCTATGCATCCCTGCGCAGCGCGGAGCTGGAACGCCGCAATCGCGTCGATCAGATCAAGCAGGAGATCCGCGCGGCTGTCCGCGATCTCAAATCCGCCCAGATGCGGGTGGAAATCACCCAGCGCAGCACCGAGCTGGCGGAAAAGAGTTATCGCATCAACTTGCTGAAATTCGAAACCGGCGATCTCTCCAGCCAGGAACTGGCGCTGGAACAAAACCGCCTGACCCAGGCGCGAACGAATTATCTCAACGCCATCATCGATTACAAACAGGCGTTAGCCGACCTGCGCCGTAAAACCCTGTGGGATTTCGAACACAACCGGCCGGTGGATATCGACCTGCCCGAGCTGTGAGAAGAATGACCGGTGCCTGTGTTGGCATAACAAAGCCTGCACTGCGCGACATCGCACAATACAGGCAACCAAACCGGGCAGATTGCCGGAGGCAAGCCCCGGGGCTACGAATGAACATCATCGCAACCAGGCACGAATAACATCATCACCCATACCGGAGAATACATGCGCAGCACAACACGGGCTCTGGCCCTCATCCTGATCGCCGGGCTGCAGGGCTGCCAGAGCAGCGAAGAACAATCCGCCGTCGATCTGACCATTCCGGTCAGCACCGCAAAGGTGACCACCGGCTCGATCGCCAGTACCATACTGGCCACAGGCACCCTGCGCGCCGCCCGCGAGGAGCGTATCGTCAGTGAAGTTGCCGGCCGCTTGCAGCTCGCGACACATCAGGGGCAGAAAATCCGCAACGGCATGCGCGTACAAAAGGGCATGCTGCTGGCCACGCTGGAAAATGAAGAGTACCGCCTCACCGTGCGCGCGGATGCCCGCAAGCTGGAGATGGAAAACGCTCAGCGCGAACTCGAGAAACAGGAAGCCCTGTTCAAAGAGGGCGGGGTCACTGAAAAAGAGCTGGAGATCGCCCGCAGCACAGCCCTGGACACGCGGCTGAACTACGAGTCAGCTCTGCTCAAGCTGGAGAAACTGCGGCTCACCTCACCCATCAGCGGCACCCTGACCCTGCTGCAGTCCGCCGCAGACGGCACACTGGTGCCTGCCGGATTCCAGCTCGCCACCGTTTCGGACAACCGCTCGGTGCTGCTCGATCTGCACCTGCCCAATTCCGACATGTCACGCATCCGTACGGGCCAGCGCGTCACGGTGAGCACGTATGCCATCGAAGAGAAAACCTTTGCCGGCGAGGTCGTGGCGATCGATCCATCCATCAATCCGCAGACGCGCACGTTCACGACACAGATTCGCATCGCCAACCCGGAGGGACTGCTGCGTTCCGGCATGTTCGTGAAAGCGGAAATCATCATCGAGCAGCGCGACGAAACCGTGGTCATCCCGCGCACGGCTGTGCAGATGCGCAACGGCCGGCCGGTGGCATTCGTGGTGCTCGGCGCCAGCGCCGAACTGCGTGAGGTGGAAACCGGGCTGGAAACCCGCGATCAGATCGAAATCCTCAGCGGCCTTGAAGCAGGCGAAAATCTGGTCGTCAAAGGGCATGAAACCCTGCGCGACAAATCGCGCGTACGGGTGACACAGCAGCAGCGGGGATTTTGAACATGAACCTGCCGCGTTTTTCCGTGCGCTATCCGGTCACCGTGACCATGATCATGCTTGGCATCGGGCTGTTGGGGATCATCTCCCTGAGCCGGCTGGGCACTGATCTGCTGCCCTCGATCTACAATCCGCGCATCGTGGTCGAGCTGCGCTCCGGCGACCGCTCGCCGCAGGATATGGAGCAGCGCTTCGGCCGCAAACTCGAAGGCGAGCTCGGCACGGTCAGCCGCGTCATCGATGTGCAGACTCTGTGCAGCCCGGGGCGCGTTATGCTGACCGTGACCTTCACCTGGGGCACGAACATGGATTTTGCCCTGCTCGACGTGCAGAAAAAAGTTGCTGCTTACGAGGCCGATCCCGAAGTCGATCAGCTCACGATCGCCCGCTACGATCCGCAGGAAGAGCCGATCATGGTTTACGCCATGCTCAGCAGCGGCGAGCATGATCTCGATGCCCTGCGGCGGATGGCAGACAACCTCGTCAAACGCAATCTCGAACGCCTCGACGGCGTGGCGCGGGTGCAGCTCGCCGGCGGGTTGAAGAAAGAGGTGCGCATTCAGCCGGATGCCTATCTGCTCGAAGCCTATGGTCTGAAAACCGCAGACCTGATCACCGCGGTCAGGCAGGCGAACATCAACACCTCGGGCGGTAAACTGGTGCAGGATAAAACTTCCTATCTCATCAAAGGCATCGGAGAGTACGCCTCGCTGGATGACATCCGCACCACCGTGATCGGCCAGCGCAGCACAGCAGACAGCACCCGCGGGAACGCAGGCAAACGCGACAGCCAGAGCGAACGCGTGCCCATTTTCCTCGCCGACGTCGCTGAGGTGGCCATGGTTCCTGCCGGGCGCAGTTCGCTGGTGCGCTACAACGGCAAAGAGGGTGTCGGTCTGTATATTTACAAGGAATCGCACGACAACACGGTGCGCGTTTCCCGCGAGGTCGAAGGCGTGATGGCAAAGATGCAACAGGAGCTGCCGGGCGTCTCTTTTATGCTGATCAACAGCCATGCGACCTTCATCGACACGGCCATCGGTGAGGTGCGCAGCACAGCGCTCATCGGTGCTCTGCTGGCCATGCTGGTGCTGTATGCCTTTCTGCGCCATGCCGGCGTCACGCTGATCGCCAGCCTGGCCATCCCGATCTCCATTCTCGCAACCTTCACCCTGATGTATTTCCAGAAACTCACCCTGAACATCATGACCCTCGGCGGGCTGGCCCTGGGCGCGGGCATGCTGGTGGATAACGCCATCGTGGTCATCGAAAACATTTTCCGCCGCCGTTCCCTGGGCGAGGATTCCGATACCGCCGCAGCCAACGGCACCACCGAAGTCGCCACAGCGCTGGTCGCCTCCACCCTGACGACTGTAGTGGTTTTTCTGCCCGTGGTGTATGTCCAGGGTGTGGCCGCTGAGCTGTTCCGCGAGCAGGCGCTGGTGGTGGCGTGGTCGCTGCTCTCCTCCCTGCTGGTGGCTTTTCTGCTCATCCCCACCCTGGCGGCGCGGCTGTTCAAACACAGCCCGCAACAGCGTTTCAGCGCCATGCGCCTGCGGCTGCCGTTTTATGAAAAAATGCTGGCTCTGGCCATGCAGAACAAAGGCGCAACCGTGGCCATCGCTGTAGTGATGCTCGCTTCTGCCGCGCTGCTGCTGCCGCGCATCGGCACCGAGTTCGTGCCGCGCAGCAGCCAGAACCAGCTCATTCTCGACATCGAGCTGTCGCCCGGCAGCCCGCTGGACAAGACCAGTGCCGTGGCTGAAGGCGCGGCGCTGCGGCTGCGCGCTCTTCTCGGCGACGCCGTGCAGGGCATCCTGACCACTATCAATGCCGGTGCGGCGCAGGACCTGCTCTCCGGCCGCGATACGGGCGGTGAAAATCGTGCCTCGCTGATTCTCCTGCTCGGCGAGAGCCGGCAGAGCTCGCCGGAGCTGGCTCTGGAGCGCCTGCAGCAAAATTTCTCCCTGCCCGGCGCCAGCCACCGCTTTCGCATCCGCGAGACCAGCCTGCAGCAGACGATCGGCACAGGCGGCGCACCGGTGGCTGTCGAAATTCGCGGCGGGGACCTGCACCAACTGCGACGCCTGAGCGACGGCATCGCCGGCATGCTCGCTGCCTCGCCGCTGCTGACCAGCATCGAGACCAGTTTTCACAGCAGCAGGCCGGAGATCACCCTGCGCATCGACCGGCTGCTCAGCTCCAGTCTCGGGCTGGACATACGCCAGGTGAGCGAAATCGTGCGCAACCGCCTTGCCGGCGAAGTCATTTCAACCTATTACGGCGGGGGTGAAAACCGCGATATCCGCCTGCGCTTTCCGCCCGCCACTCTGCCGGAGCTTCAGGACATGACGATCCACACGCCTGCCGGTGCGCTGGTGCGCCTGCGCGACATTGCAGAGTTCGAGATGGGCGACGGGCCGGCGGAGATCACCCGCCACAACCAGTCGCGTGTCGCACGAGTTACGGCGCTTCTGCAGCAGGATGCCGCGCTGAGCGAAGCCATCCGCTGGATCGCGCCGCGACTGGAGAACATCGAGCTGCCGCCCGGTTATGAACTGCGCTTCGCCGGCGAGGAGGCGGCGCGGCAGGAGTCCTTTGCCTGGCTCAATTTTGCCCTGCTGCTGTCCGTCGTTCTGGTGTACATGGTCCTTGCCTCCCTCTTCGAAAGCTTCCTGCACCCGTTTACCATCCTGCTCACCCTGCCGCTGGCCGGAGTCGGTGTGGTGTATGCCTTCTGGCTCAGCGGCCATCCGCTCAGCATCATGGCCCTGCTCGGCGTGATCATGCTCGCAGGCATTGCAGCCAACGATTCCATCGTACTGGTGGATTATATCAACCGGCTGCGTGCACAGGGCACAGCACGCACCGAGGCCATTCTCCAGGCCGGCCGCGACCGGCTGCGGCCTATCGTCATGACCAGCCTGACCACGATTCTGGCCCTGCTGCCGCTGACGATCGGCTTTGGCGAAGGTGCCAAACTGCGCGCGCCTCTGGCCATCGCGGTCATCGGCGGGCTGGTAACCTCCACCCTGCTGACGCTGATCGTCATCCCAGTGGTCTATGATCTCATCGACCGGCTGCGCGGGGAAAAATCATGACCCGTTTTGCTTTGAACAGACCGGTCACTGTGTTGATGCTGACCCTTGGGTTGTGCCTGGCCGGCGTGCTTTCGTGGCAGCGTCTGCCGGTACAGCTCCTGCCGGAGTTCATCTACCCGGAAGTGCACGTCGGCGCGGGCCTGCCGGGCGCAACGCCGGAGCAGGTGGAAAAAGAGCTCGCCATCCCTATCGAGGCAGCGATCGCCCAGCTCGAGGGCGTACACGACATCGAAACCACGGTGTACGCCAACGCCACCTCCATCCGCGTGGTCTATAATTACGGCACGGATATGGATTTCGCGCTGCTGAAATTACAGCAGAAGATGAACAGTGTCGGGCACAATTTACCGCGCGGCAGCCGTATCCGCATCGATAAATTCGACACTGCCGATTTCGCCTCGTACCTGATGCAGATCAGCATCCGCGGGCAGGCGGACCAGCAGGCCCTGCGGGAAACAGCGGAACGGCGCGTGCGCCCGCGGCTGGAGCAGATCGACGGCGTCGTCAACCTCACAGTCGGCGGCGGGCGGCGCAAACGCGTCAGCATCGACATCGACGAAGAAAAATGCCGGGCTCTCGGCATTCCGGTGCAACTGGTCAGCAGCACCATCGACCGCTTTCACCGCCGCAGCGAGTTTCTCGGCCGCATCGAGCACAATGGCCGCCGTGTCGATGTCAGCATTCCCGGCCAGGTCGATGATCTGTACCAACTGCGCCATCTGGTCATCCGCCCGGCCGGACCGGTTTTTCTCAAAGACGTGGCGCGCATCCACTTCGGCGAGGCTGAGCGTACGCAACTCTTCCGCATCGACGGCAAATCCAGCGTCAGCATGCTGATCCAGAAGGATAACCTCTCCAACATGCTCGCCGTCGCCGATGCTGTTTTGCAGGAAATCGAAAACCTGAACGCAAAGCTGCGCCCGGCCGGCTATGAGCTCGTGGTCAATTTCAACCAGGCCGAGCTGATCAGCACGGCGATCGAGCGCATCAAAAGCCTGGCCCTGGCCGGTGCGCTGCTGGCGCTGGTCGTGCTCTTTCTCTTTCTGCGCTCCCTGCGCTTTGTTTTGATTCTCATGGTCGCAATACCGGTCTCTCTGCTGGTGACGTTCAACTTCATGTACGCATGGGGCCTGTCGATCAACATTCTCTCCCTGTGCGGCCTGGCCCTGGCCATCGGTATGCTGGTGGATAACGGCATCGTGGTGATGGAAAATATTTTCTCGCACTATCGCCGGAGCGGCAAGAGCGACGAAGCAGCCCTGCAGGGCACGCGCGAGATGACGCGCTCGATCTTTGCCGCCACCGGTACCACGATTCTGGTCTTTCTGCCCGTGCTCTTTGTGGAAAGCGAGGCACGGCTCTTCCTGCGCGAGCTCGCTCTTTCCGTGGTTGCGCCGCTGCTGGTCTCCCTCGTCGTGGCGATCACGGTCATTCCGCTGCTGGCCCGCCTGACGCTGAAAGACTCACAGTTTGCCCCGCTGCGCAGCTCGAAAGTGCTGCAGCTTTACCGCGTGCTGCTCAAAGCCGCCATCCGCCACCGTATGCGAGCGGTCAGTACCGTGGCCGTACTGCTGCTGATCAGCCTGCTGCTCGGCTCGGTTTTTATTCTCTCTGAATCACCACCGCCCCCGCCCGAGCGCCTCGATGTGTACATCACCATGGACGAGGGCGCAACGCTGGAAAGCACCGATGCCGCAGTGCGGCGCGTGGAGCAGCAGATCGCCGGGCTGGAGCAAGTCGCGGAATACCGCACCATCGTGCGCGAAGGCGAGGCACAGATCGCCATCAGTTTTTTAAAAGCACACGAGCGCACTGCGCCGCTGAATATCGACGAAGTCCGGCGCATGCTGACGCGCCGGAACGCCCGGCTGCGCAATGCTGATATCTCCTTTGAACCCCGGCACAGGACAGCCGGCACCCGCCGCAGCACCCAGGCACTGACCGGCCTGCTGGAACCCGGCCGCAGTCTGATTCTGCGCGGCGACGATCTGTCCCGGCTGGAAAGCCTGAGCCGGCAGATCGTGCAGACCCTGCGCGGCATGAGCGACATCGAGCGCAACAGCGTGCAGGCGAACCTGCGCACCGGCAGGCCGGAGCTGCGCATCGAGGGAGACCGGCTGCGGCTGGCGCTGTGGGGACTGACCATGCAGGATATGATGCAGACCATCCTCGCGACCCAGGCCAACGGCGCGAACACGGCCACGCCTTTTCCGGATAAAAACGGTGAAGTGGCCATGGCAATGACCCTGCAGGATGCTGACCAGCGCCGCCTCGAGGACATCCGCGAAATCCGCGTCATCAACAGCAGGGGAGAAGCTGTGCCCCTGCGCGAAGTGGCGACCATTCGCACCGACGAAGGCCCGGGAAGCATCGTGCGCCGCAACCAGCAGCGCGAGGTGCAGATTTCCTATAATTTCACCAAACAGGCTCGCCAGTCGAAAAGCCGGCTCGGGCGTGCGGAACAACAGGTAGCGAGGCTGGTTCAGGACATGCGGCTGCCGCGCGGCTTTACTCTTTTGAGCGCAGAGAAGGAAGATAAACAACAGGTGTACTACGCCATCCTCGGCCTCGGCGCGCTGCTGATTTTCATGTTTCTCGCCGCACAGTTCGAAAGCTTCTCCGGGCCGCTGGTGGTGCTCGGCACCATTCCCACGGCAATTGTCGGTGCTCTTTTTGCCCTGACTTTGAGCGATACGCCCATGACTCTGGGCGAAGGCGCGCCCATGGCACTGCTCGGGTTTATCGTCCTGCTCGGCATCGTGGTCAACAACGGCATCATCCTGCTGGATCGCATCGCCGTGCTGCGCACACGGCGTGGTTTCCGCTGGCAGCGGGCCGTGCTCAACGCCGGGCAAAGCCGTGTGCGGCCGGTGATCATGACCTCTGCTACAACCGTGCTCGGCGTCCTGCCTCTGGCGCTGAAACAGGGCACGGAGCTCGAACTCTGGCCGCCCTTTGCCATCACCATTCTCGGCGGGCTGAGCGTTTCGGCGCTGGCAACGCTGGTTTTCATTCCCGTGCTCTACGTCGGTATCGAACAGACGCGCGCGTGGCTGGCGCAATCCGGGATTCCGGCAGTCGTTGTGGGCACACTGCTCGCCGCCGGGCTGCTGTGGTGGTTTCACCTCAGTCTGGAAAATGGCTGGTACACCGTACTGGTGGCCCTGCCGCTCTGGTTTGCAATCATGGCGCTGGTGCATGTGCTCGTTTCGACAGCGAGCACGCGCAGGCGCAGGATCGAACTCGCCCGCAGCGGACCGCTGCACATCCGCATCCGCAACCTGACCAAGATTTACGGTGCACCCGGGCGTTTCCGGCGCGAATGGCAACGCCTGCGTGCCCGAACCAGCGACGACCGCGCGGGCCTGCACGATGCCGCTGTCTTGCTAGCGGCGGCCGGCGTACTCCTCGGTTATCTGCACACGTTTTTCACCGCGCCGTTCTGGCTCATCGTGCTCGGTCTTCTTTCGTTGCTCTGGCTGTTTCGTGTGCGTGCCCTGTGGCAATCATGGCGCAGCAGCAACGACGGGACTAACCGGCCAGCAACAGCTACCGGCGAAAAAACCGGCTGGCGGCAGCACCTGTACAACCAGGGGCTGCCTGCACTGTTCATCCTGTTGTTCTTTGTGTTTATCCAGCTCCGCCTCGGCGATGCAGCGATCACGCTGCTGCTGGCGCTGCTCTTTCTGATGACCGGGCTCATGCGCAGTACCGCACAGGCCATCGCCGAGGGCCGCATCGATGCCGAACAGCCGGCACCGCCGCTGCGCAAGCTCAAACGACTGTACTATGTTTTCGTGCGCACGATTCCCGGCATCCGGCCGCCGCTGCCGCAGGTCACCGCCCTGCACGGCGTTGACCTCGACATCAGTACCGGCATGTTCGGCCTGCTCGGCCCCAACGGCGCAGGCAAAACAACCCTGATGCGCATCATCGTCGGCGTGCTGGAGCAGACCCGGGGCAGCATCACGATCAACGGCGACGACCTCGACAAACACCGCGCGGTCTATCACGGCAGCATCGGCTACCTGCCGCAGGATGTCGGGCTGTATGAAAACATGACGCCCATGGATTTCCTCGACTACCATGCGCTGACCAACGGCATTTACGATGCGCAGGAGCGCAGCAGCCGCATCGAAATGATTCTGCGCAACGTAGGACTGTGGCAGCGGCGGCATACCCTGATCCGGGACTTCTCCGGCGGTATGAAACAGCGCGTCGGAATCGCACAGACCCTGCTGCACCTGCCGCAGATCATCGTCGTCGATGAACCCACCGCCGGGCTGGACCCGAAAGAGCGCATCCGCTTCCGCAACCTGCTTTCAGAACTCGCACGCGAACGCATCGTCATCTTCAGCACGCACATCGTCGAGGATATTTCCAGCACCTGCCGGGAGCTGGCTGTTCTGGTGGGCGGAAAGGTGAAATTCCGGGGCAGCCCGGCAGACCTGCAAAAACTGGCAGCAGGCAAGGTGTTCGAGGCTGTCGTCGCAGAGGAGGCATTCGATGGGCTGCACCAACAGGTGCGGATCATCCAGCACAGCAAGGCAGAGCAGGGCGTGCGCATCCGCTTCCTCACGGAGACGGGGACGGACATCCAAACCGCGCGCGTCGTGGAACCAAACCTGGAAGATGCGTATATCTATCTGTTGTCAACAGACCGCGCCTGAGGCCGCAGCCGGTTTTTTCAATTGACAAAGCTGGCAGAGTTTGTTATGATACCTCATACCTTCCACCCCAGAGCACCGCTCCCGCTATCTTGTGCTGAGTCGGCGGCCGGGGCGCTCACCGCAGATTAAGGGCTGGAGACGCACCAGACACCCTGACCGGAGGGAGTTTGTTATGGTTGCCAGGATTATTTTCGCCCTCATCGTTTCAGTGCACGGAGTGATTCACCTGCTCGGATTTATCAGGGAATGGCGTCTGGCTGAACTCGAGGGGATGAGCGGCGAAACACTTTTTTCCATTCCCGCCGCAGTATCCCGCCTGCTCAGCATTTTCTGGCTGCTCACATGCATCGCTTTCCTGATTTCCGCTGCTGCGGTGTTGCTGCACCAGGGCTGGTGGTGGAAACTGATGATTGCCTCGGTCTTCCTCTCGCAAATCCTGATCATCATCTACTGGCCGGACGCCCGGTATGGCACCATCGCCAATATCGCCATCATCGCTGTAGCCGGCATCGCCCTGTCAGAATCGCGCTTCGATGAAAAAGTCCGCTCGGAAATTGCGATGATTTTCTCCGGCCGGAGTACACAACAGCCCGTGAAGATAATCCCCGGCAGACTGCAGCAGATGCCGGAAAGTGTGCAGCGGTGGCTGCACCACAGCGGTGCCATGAATCGCGCGCCGATCTACAGCCTGCGCCTGCAGCAAAACGGCCGGTTGCGCACCACAAAAGACGGACGCTGGATGCCGGTCGCAGCGAAACAATATGTGAGCATAAAAAATCCCGCTTTCGTGTGGCAGGCACGCATCCGCGCTGCACCACTGGTGACGATTCACGGCAGAGATAAATACCACCTCGGCCGTGGGAACATGCTGATCCGTCTCATGTCAATACTGACCGTAGCAGACGCGCGCGGCCCGGAGACAGACCAGGGTTCTCTGCTGCGCTTTCTCGGGGAAATGGTCTGGTACCCGCATTTCGCGCTGAGTACCGTCCTGAACTGGCAGGAGATCGACGACACCACAGCACAGGTGACGATGCGTTACGGGGATATCACTGCTTCAGGGATTTTTCATTTTACCAGCGAAGGAGATGTCGCCAGATTTGAAGCAGACCGCTACTTTGAACAGGCTGGCGCATACACCCTGGAACGCTGGCATGTCCGGATCACACAATACGGCGTGTTCGAGGGCATGCGCGTGCCGGCGCGTGCAGAAGTCACCTGGAAACTGGACCAGGGAGATTTTACCTGGTACATCTTCGAAGTGACTGAAATAGAATATGGCTGGACACCAGAGTGATACAGAAAGGATAAAAAGGCTCTTCATCAGATTATGTGCGCTAAGCAGGATACATACCTGCCGGCAAAGGGGATTTGCAGTAGGAGCGGCAGTCATGGAGGGGATGGACGTACGGAGTGACGATCTCCCCGACCCGGCACGGGACATTGAAGACACACTCCGGATTCAGGGTGAAATGTTTGTAGTGCACAATTTATCGTGCCTGAAAGTCGCCAATTTTTCGGTGTGCCCGGACAAGATGCGATTCCCCGCTTCGGTTCAGGCCGGGCAGCGCAGCAAGGCAGGGTCAGCGGGTGAAATGCGGGCGGGCTGCCATCTATGCTGCTGAAGGTCACCAAAAGTACAGTACTGGCCAAACGAGTTGTCCGCCCCAACGCGTCATTCCGGCCGGAGCGAAGCGGAGTGCCGGAATCTCCCTATTCCAGGCACATATTCAAAAAAGCAGATTCCAGTATCCCGCCATCGCTTTCTCGAACTGCTGCCCATGCTCCTGCGGGATAATGTATTTGATAAATTTATGTATGGTAAAATCTGGTTATCCATTTAACTCAGCATGGTTGCATCTTTTCAGCCAGTCCGTCAACGCACGGCACGTGCCTCCCGCAGAACCGTCATTCCGGTTTCCCCGCAGGGGAAGAGAAGACCGGAATCTCCCAGGCTCGGGCACGTGTCCGAAAAGATGAGATTCCGGCACAGCGCTTCGCCTGGCCGGAATGACAGATGCCGGCATCCGGGCCAGCTGCGGTTAGCTGAGTGAACTGGATAACCTGTATGACAAAATCCGGAACAAACATGTACAGGTGAAGAAAATCATGTCCTGGAAAACAGTTATACTCCTGTTGGTGCTGGCGAGCAGCGCAACGGCACAACCGCACTTTGTGCTGCAAGCCCGCCGTGCACCACGCCCTCCGCGAATCGACGGTATCATCGAACCAGTCTGGCAGGATGCTCCCACAGCGACAGACTTTATCCAATATGAACCGGAGCGCGGGCAGGCAGCAAGTGCTGCGGTTTCCGCCCGCGTCCTCTACGACACCGAACACCTCTACCTCGCCTTCAGGGTAGAGACCGGCCGTGCACCGGTAGCGCAACTGACCAACCGGGATGCCAACCTGTTCGACGATGATGCGGTTCTGATCCTGCTCGACACGTATGACGACAACAGAACCGCCTATTTTTTTATGACCAACCCGCTGGCGACTCAGACCGACGGTCGCATCAGCGACGACGGCCGCACGGTGGATATTTCCTGGGATGCCCCATGGCGCTGTGCAGCACGGCAGAGCGACTCGGGCTGGAGTGCGGAAATGGCCATTCCCCTCACCTCGCTGAAATACACGGCCGGCGATTCGGTCACCTGGGGTATCAACTTTGGTGCAACATTGCGCAGCAACCTGGAGATAAGCTACTGGGCCGGGCCACTGGACCAGCGCTTTCGCGTTTCGCAGGCAGGCGCTCTGGTCGGTCTCTCGGTTGCACGACAAAAGCAGCGCCAGCAGATCATCCCCTATGCCCTGTCGCGCTTGCAGGAAAAACAGGCAGCACACCACGACGCCGGAATCGATATACGCTACGCGCTGACCCCGCAGATGTCTGCCTATGCGACGATAAACCCGGATTTTGCCACCATCGAAGCGGATCAGGAACAGATCAATCTCACCCGCTTCGAGCTGTCTCTCGCAGAAAAACGCCAGTTTTTTATCGAAGGCAACGAGCTGTTCCGGCAGCGCATCCGCACATTCTACTCACGCCGCATTCCGGATATCAGCCTCGGTGGCAAAGTGCTCGGCAAAGAGCAATCATGGACTCTGGCCGGGCTGCTCGCCCGCTCAGACCCCCACAAAGATTCGACCAGCGCGACCTACACCGTTGCCCGCACGCAAAAAGATATCTTTGGCTCATCAACAGTCGCCCTGATGCTGGCCAACCGTTCCCGGCTGGGGAAAAATTTTGGCTCGGCCAGCATGGATGCAACCCTGTTTTTCAGCAAAACCCTGGGCATGACCGCGCAACTGGTGAAAAGCTATGGTGCTTTTCCCACAGGAACATGGGCCTATTTCCTGCGCCCGGCCTATGACTCACCGACGGCCCACTTCCACGTCCGCTACACCCATCTCGGTGAGCACCTCGCCGAAAACATCAACGCAATCGGCTTCATACGTGACGACAACCGCCGCGAGCTCGACAGCGCCATCGAAAAAACATTCTGGTTTGCCGGCGGGCCGGTGCTGCGTACACAATACGACTCGAATTATAATATTTATTGGGGACAGAATGGTACCCTGCGAAGCTGGCAGATCGACCAGGGGGTCGAAGTCGAGCTGCGCAACCGCTTCGTTCTCGAGATGGGCTATTCCGAGGAGTTCAAGCGATATGAAAAAGATTTCCGCAACCGGCGCATCGGCACGACATTGGGCTACAATACCAGAGAATTCCAGTCCGCCCAGATCGGCTATATCTTTGGGAAAAATTACGATTCCGACTTTCAGCTCTGGACAGCAGAAGCAGGCTACAAACTGACGCCCCAGCTCGCTGTCGAGTACGAGCTGCAACATCTGACGTTGTGCCCGGACCCTCATGGCGCCAGCACCTGGATCCACGTGATCAAAGCGAGCCAGTTTTTCACCCGGGATCTTTTTCTGCGGATTTTTTATCAGAGCAACTCGGCGATTGCGCGCCATAACATCCAGGCTGTTTTCGTTTACCGCTACCAGCCACCGTTCGGAACCGTGCAGATCGCCTACCAGAAGGGCACAGCAGAGTTCGGGCAACGCTCGGAACAGGGCAACACGCTGTTCATCAAAACCACGCGCGTTTTTTAGCCTCGCAGGCTGCCTGCCCCGGCAGCCGTGCCAGGCGTTCAGGCCAGCTCAGTTCGACCGGATTAATTTGCCCTTATGCAATTTTTTCATGATACTGTCCTTAGCTCTGATTGATGTGCACCTCAGCGCGGCACGCAAGGGGAATCTGATTAACCGGATATGCTCATCATGTGTCTGAAGATAGAAAATCATGTGCCGGTGTGCACGAGCCGCCGGAAACAACCAAACACTGGAGGAGGATATCATGTCAAACCGAACACTGCGCGACGGTATCGTCGTCGGCCTGATCGGCTATTTTGCCGTTGCTGTCCTGTATGCAGTTTTTGATCTCATCGCAGCGCGCGGCATGCTGCACACCGTGGACATGCTCGGCAAAGCGGTCTTTCGCGACCTGCGGGACCCTGGCGTCCTGCAGATGCCGATGGAACTCGATGTTGCAGCCATCATCTGGTACAGCGGACTGCACCTGGTTCTGTCGCTTGCCATCGGCATGATCGTCACCAGCCTGATCGCCTATTCCGAACAGCACCCGGAAAAATCCACACTGGTTCTGCTGATTCTCATCGCCGGCTTTGTGGTGACCGTTGCGGCCGTAGGCATGCTGACCAGCGGATTCCGCGAACTGCTGCCGTGGTGGTCGATCGTCGTGGCCAATATCCTCGCTGTGATATGTGCCGGCGCCTATCTCGTACGCCAGCGCCCGGGAACATGGCAACGGCTGTCGCCCTTTGCCGGCAGAAACGCCTCGGCATAGCGCACTATGGCAGGGAACAGCCAGCACCACCCATAGCCGAACCTGCACCCATCCGTACCCAAAGGCCGCAGACCAGGGTTTGCAGACGATTCGGCTATGGTTTATTTTGACTGAAAACTTCTCGGAGTCAGAACATGGTACTTGAGATGCCT
Organism: Candidatus Zhuqueibacterota bacterium; assembly: GCA_015485525.1. Classification (GTDB taxonomy): domain Bacteria; phylum Zhuqueibacterota; class Zhuqueibacteria; order Zhuqueibacterales; family Geothermadaptataceae; genus Geothermadaptatus. The sequence goes on from WFTM01000264.1 coordinate 16,159, forward strand.
GAAGGGAAATATTTTCAAACCCCGTAACTCGACATTCATCCCGAGAAGTCAGCATTCATAAAAAAACCATGGGGTGGAAGTCGTGCATCCCACCCCATGGGCTCAGGTCACTCTGTTTCCGGCAGGACCGGCTGCTGGTCTTTCGGCACGGGTGAAACGTACGGCTTGCCCTGGGTTTTCTCGGCAAAAAAAGCCTGTGCCTTTTTCAGAAGCTTTTTATCCAACAGCAAATCCACTCCCGTGGCAGCGATGACTTTTGCCGCAACCAGTGCGCCTTTGCGGCCGGCCTCGGTGCCGTGGCAGGCGGTGGTCGCCCAGCTGTGCCAGGGGATATCCTGTGCAGCAGTAACGACGCTGAACCCGGCAGTCGGTGTGATCCAGCTCACCTCGGCAACGTCGGTGGAGCCGCCTTTGGGAGGCTGCACCGTATCGGCCAGGGGCTCGATTTCACTGCTGAACCCCTTCTCCTCCTTGCCGGTGAAGCGCTGCAGCGAACGGGCGAATTCCTGCTCGCTTTCAGTAAAACGCGGCGGCCCGACCAACTCGAGGTTTTTCTGCAACGCTTCCTGCAGCGGCCGGTTGATCAGATAGCGATGCACGCCGGTGATGAGCGTGACCTTGTGCGTCGTGCGCGTCGCCATGGCCGCGCCCTCGGCGATTTTCAGGATACGGTTGTAGTATTTTTCCACCTCATCACGGTTGATGTCGCGGATGTAGTACCACACTTTGGCGTATTCCGGAACCACATTCGGCGCTTCACCGCCCGAGGGAATGACATAGTGAATACGCGTCGTCGGTTTGACGTGCTCGCGCATCAGGTTGACGCCGAAGTTCATCATCTCGACCGCGTCCAGGGCACTGCGGCCATTCCACGGATCAGCGGAGGCATGTGCCGCCTGGCCGAAAAATTCGACCTGGAAATTGTTCATCGCCCGGCCGGGTTGATTTTTCACTTCATTCTTAGTGCCCGGATGCCAGTCGATCACTGCATCGACACCATCGAAAACCCCTGCCTTGGCCATGTACACCTTGCCGACCACGGTCTCCTCGGCCGGCGTGCCAAACAGTTTGACCGTGCCGTTCAGGCCATGTTTCAGCATGATATTTTTCAGGGCAATAGCACCACCAACACTGGCGGCTCCGAAGAGATTGTGCCCGCAGCCCTGGCCGGAGGTGACGCCGTCATCGCGTTTTTTGCGTTCCGGAACCGGCTGATTGCCGACACCGGGCAGAGCATCGAACTCGGCCAGAATGCCGATCACGGGTTTGCCGGAACCATAGGTGGCCACAAAGGCCGTCGGCATGCCGGCGACGTTTTTCTCCACTGTGAAGCCAGCCTGTTGTAATTTGCCGGTCAAAAGAGCTGCGGATTGTGTCTCGCGCAGGGCGGTCTCGGACAGGTCCCAAAGTCTGCTTGCCATCTCATCGATCAGCGGCTTCAGAGAGGTCACTTCTGCCAGTGCCGCCTTTTTGGTCTTTTTGATGCTTTGTGCCGGAAGAGAAACGGCCAGAGCAAGGATCAGGATACCTGTAATCTGTACACCCAGTCTGTTCAGCATAATTCGTTCTCCTGGTCTGTTTGGGGATGTGGTTGCGCTTCTGCAACCGAAGACAGGTCAGGCTCCGGAGATGTTCTATACCGATTTTTCTGGTGCGAACCGCTATTTCATGAACAAAGCGGAGTAGCTTTGTGTTGTGGTTGGGAAAAAGGTGGGAATAGTGACAGGCTGATGGTTCCGGCCCGCCTAATGCCCTTTGCCGGAAAAGATGACATAGATCGTGTTGATGAGAATTTTCAGGTCCATGCGCAGGGACATGTTTTCCAGATAGAAGAGATCATACTGCAGTTTCTGGCGCACATCTTCGAGGGTGGTATCATATTTCCCTTTGATCTGTGCCCAGCCGGTGATGCCGGGGCGCACTTTCAGACGCCGGGAGTACAGCGGCAGCTCTTTTTTGAGTTTTTCGACAAAGTAGGGGCGCTCGGGGCGCGGGCCTACCAGGCTCATCTCCCCTTTCAGAACGTTGTAAAACTGTGGCACTTCATCGATGCGCAACTTACGGATCCATTTGCCCACACGCGTGATACGCGGGTCATCCTCAGTGGCCCATGTCGGGCCGGTGCTTTTTTCGGCATCGTGCACCATGCTGCGAAACTTATAGATATTAAAAAGTTTCCCATTGAATCCGACGCGTTCCTGGGCATAAAAAACCGGCCCACGGCTGTCGAGTTTGATGATCAGTGCCACGAGCAGCCAGAGCGGCGTTCCGGCCAACAGAATTATCGAGGAAACGATGATGTCGATCAGGCGTTTGGTCTGCTTCTCCCAGTCGGGCATGAGCTGGGGCAAAATTTCGATCAGCGGGAAGCCGTAAATCTGGTTGGTACGAGCCTGGCCGGTGATGATCGAGTACAAATCCGGCACGATCTTCAGCCGTACCGGCAGGCCGTCTGTGGCGGAAATCACCTCGAAAAGCTGGGTGCGGTCGTTATTCTCCAAAGCGATGAGAATCTCTTCGGCCTTGTTTTTTTCGATCTGTTCGGCTAAATCGGCAACCGAGCCGAGCAGGGGCACACCGCGGTAATCCGTACGGCCGTTGGTTTGCTCCGGTGAAATAAAGCCGGCAACACGGTAGCCGAGCGCCGGGTAGCGGCTGACTTTCTCAAAAAGCTCGTGCGCCTGCTTGCCCCAGCCAACGATCAGCGCCCGGCGCATGCCGACGCCCAGCTCGAGAAGTTTGCGCTGGAACGTGTGCAGCAGAATCCTGCCCAGACCGACAAAACCAGCCATCAGGCCAAGATAGGTCACGATCAGCATGCGGCTCAGCGGAAGGGGGTTGCTCAGATCGTTGTTGAGATCAAAGGTGACCAGAAAAATCACCATCACGCCCCAGAACACGGCTTTGACAACCTGGATGAATTCATCGAGCCGGGATTGAGCCTGCCACTCGCGATATAATCCAAAAAACAGAAAGACAAAAAACCAGAAAACAAAGATGATGTTGGAAATTTTAAAAATACTGGCCGGCTCGGGCATGTCGGGCAGATTGAGTTCATAACGAAGCCCGGCCCAGATATAAAAAGCCAGGTTGACGGCAACATAGTCACTGATAAACAAGAGCAGTTTTTCGGCCCAACGCGGTATGGCCACGCCCCATTTTTGTGATTTGAACAGGCCGATGATAAAACCGATGCCAAAGCCCGCGTGCAGGGTGAAAAACACGAGAGGCAGTGCGGGCAAATAGCTCCAGCGCGTGCGCTTTGCTTCGATGACAGCGCCGAGGAGAATACCGGCGCCGTACAGACCGGCTGCTGCGAGCAGGACATACAAAAAAATGATGTTGACAAAAGAAAGCGCCGCCAATGTGATACCGCCCAGCACAGCCAGTGCCGGCACGAGATGCAGCAGCTTAAAAGCATCCGCGTGTTTTTTAACCACGTTGATGCGCATAAGACCATAGTTGAAAAACTGCTTGAACAGCTTGCCGAGTGTCGGGCGGGGATAGTAATAGGAGACGATTTCCGGGGAGAAGAAAATCTTGTGGCCGGCCTGGCGAATGCGCCAGTTCAGTTCCGCGTCTTCGGCGATGTGCAGGTCTTCATCGAACAGGCCGACTTCCTGCAAAAGCTCGCGCCGGTAGGCAGCATAGACCACTGTATCGACATAGCGCGGTTTGGTTTCGTAGCGGTACGGTGCTGTGGGAATGCCGAACTTCGAGGCCATGCCAACGCCGATGGCCTGCTGCAGCCAGGTGTCGCCGACGTTGATCTGCGTGCCCCCGGTGCATACCTCGCCGCGCGTCAGCATGTAGTGGATATTGCGTTCGATAAAATCCGGGTTGATTTTGGTGTGCGCCCCGAGGATGATGATCACCTCACCGCGGGCGTTCTGGATGCCGATGTTGAGGGCACGCGGGGTAACACGCAGGGGGTTGTCGTAAAAAGAGACATTATCATAGGTTGCAGCAAGTTCGGCGAGAATGTCACGCGAGCCATCTTCGGAAATGCCGTCAACGACCACAACTTCGAGCCGGTCTGTCGGATAGGTCTGCTCCAGAATAGATTCCACGCAGCGACGGATATTGGCAGCCTCGTTCAGCATGGGGATGACCACAGAGACGAGAGGCAGCTCTTCTGTCACAGGGAGTGATGGGGTTTGATTTTCCGGAGCACGGTCGGACATGGGCAAATGCTGATTTATCGGTAACTTTTATTGGGCAACAGGCACGGGGGCGGTCTGCTATCCCCCCTGATAAACAAACGAACAGACCGAGCTTCAATTATAGAAAATTCAAGCACAAAGCGCAATTGTTTTCCCGCCTCAGCGCGGGAGGTATGATTCAAACCTGGCTGCGATGCGCCACGGCGAAGGTGCGTCACATAGCGACAGCGGAGTGACGAAACAGCAGTGCCGCGTACTCTATCTGGATACAGATTGTCTGGTGCTGAAAGTCAGGAGCGGTCGTACGGTTCCCAGACGTATGGTTTTTCAAAAAAGCCCGGTGGGCAGGTCAGTTCGTCGATAGATTTGAGCACCCGCGCCGGTGAGCCGGCTGCCACGCTGTTGTCCGGAATATCTTTGGTGACGACAGAGCCGGCGCCGATCAGGGTGTTGCGGCCGATGGTGACGCCCGGCAAAATCGTGCAGTTTGCGCCGATGCGGGCCAGGTCTTTGACCGTGGCGCCGCCGAGACAGTCGCGGTAGCGCGGGCAGCCCATGGGATGGGGATCATCGGTAAAAACAACATTCGGGCCGATGAAAACATCGTTGCCCACGGTCACCATTTCCAGAAAACACAGCGAGTGGATGCGGACGTTGTTGCCGATTGTGTTGCCGAACTCAAGCACTGCATTTGTGCCGACGGAAACGTTCGAGCCGATGCTGTTTTCTTCGCGTATGCTGGCACCCTGGCCGGTCTGAAAGTTGTCGCCGATCGTGGTGCCGGCGTAGATGGTTGTAAAGGGCCGGATAACCGCACCGCTGCCGATATGGAGTGCAAGATCGCCTTCCTCTTTACCGCGTGGTGCCTTGCCGAGCAAAACATTGAATTCGACCCGGCAGTTTTCGCCGAGGTGCACGTTGCCGAGAATACGAGCGCTTGGATCGATGTGCGGGTTTTGCATGAGAATCCGTATGTATGGGTTCTGCCGGGAATGTGATGTCGCTCCTGTCTGGATCGTGCCTTGTGCGACAATCATTCCACAGCGTGCGTGCACGAGTGTTCAGGTGAAAATCGCGTGCCTGCGAAAACAAAAAACTGCTTCCCCATCAAATTTTTGTCGGACAGGTTCAAAAAACTGTGTCATGCCTGCCGGCACCGGGTGATGACGAGCACGGTCTCAGGGAGGCGTTGCGGCCTCTGTGAGCCTCAGGGCTGTATGGCCACGACCCTGCCCCCCTCATGCAGGGAAATTTCCGCCGCTTCCAGAGTTTTAACGACCCGCAGGCCGTTGGCGCCGTCGGTTTTCGGCGTGGTGCCTGTGCTGCAGCACTCGATGAAATGCAGCATTTCCTTGCGCAATGGCTCATAGGTATCCAGCCGCGGGCTGATCACATCCCCGGCACGGTAGCTGAGCTGGTACTCGCCAAAGGTTTCCGGGTCTTTATAATCCACCCCCTTGTCGAAAATTTTCACCTTTTCGATGTTCTCGGTATCATCATAAACCAGCATTTTTTCGCTGCCGATGACAGCGGTGCGGCGCAGCTTGCTGGGCGAAAGCCAGCTCACCTGCACGTGCGCGATGGCACCGCCGGGAAATTCCAGGTTGATAAACGCGACATCAGGAATGCCTTTCTGGACAAAATCCCGCCCCATTGCTGAAACGCGTGCCGGCGTTTCGTTGAGCCAGTAGAAGATCGAAGAGAAATCGTGCGGCGCCAGGTCCCAGATGACCGAGACATCTTTTTGATGCAAGCCGAGATTGACGCGTGAAGAGCTGATGTAGTAGATTTCCCCGAGCTCACCGCTGCTGATAATTTCGCGGATTTTGATCACCGGCGGGCTGTATTCGAAAGTGTGGCCGACCATGAGCACACGCTTGTTTTTTTGCGCCAGGGAGATGAGCTCTGCAGCCGTACCAGAGTCAGCAGCCATGGGCTTTTCGATGAAAACATGTTTACCGGCCAGCAGGGCCTTTTTTGCCAGTGGGTAGTGCGTGGAAACCGGCGTTGCGACCACCACAGCATCGACTTCCGGAGAGCTGATGACCTGCTCGAAATCCCGGGTCGTCTGGACAGCAGGGTAGCGGGTGCGGATTTTTTCCAGTTTTTCATCGTCGAGATCGCAGGCGATAAGCCTGCCGCATGCGCGGGATTCGTACAGGTTGCGCAGCAGGTTTGGCCCCCAGTA
>WFTM01000265.1 GCA_015485525.1 Candidatus Zhuqueibacterota bacterium
AGTTGAAAAACTTCAATGCACGTTCTCGTTCCTGCTGTACCATCTCCGGCGTGCGCGTGGTATTGCCGTTTCCCTCGCTGCGGAACCAGCCAACCGAGGTGTCGTTGTCGTGCGTTCCGGTATAAACCACGGTATTGGCGTGGTAATTATGAGGCAGGTAAAAGCGCGAACCCTCATCATCGCCAAAGGCGAACTGCAGGATGCGCATGCCGGGGAAGCCGAACTGGTCGCGCAGGTGCTCGACTTCGCGGGTGATCAGGCCGAGGTCTTCTGCGATAATGGGCAGTTTGCCAAAAGTCTGCAGCAAAGTATTGAACAATGCTTCGCCGGGAGCTTTGACCCAGCGGCCGTTGATCGCCGTTTCCTCGCCAGCCGGAATTTCCCAGTAAGACTCAAAGCCGCGAAAATGATCAATGCGGATGATATCGACCTTTTCCAAAGTCGTGCGCATGCGCTCGATCCACCAACTGAAGCCGTCCTTCGCGACGACATCCCAGCGGTACAGGGGGTTGCCCCAGAGCTGTCCCGTCTCGCTGAAGTAATCCGGCGGCACACCGGCGACGACCGAGGGCCTGCCGTCGTCATCGAGGTAAAATAAGTGCGGATTGGCCCAGACGTCTGAAGAGTCGTGCGCCAGGAAAATCGGGATGTCACCGATGATCTTGATGCCGAGATCATTTGCTGCGGCCTTGATCTCGCTCCATTGTTTGGAAAACAGATACTGCTCGAAACGGATGGCATCGATCTTTTGTGCCAGTTTACTGCGCCAGGCTGTGAGGGCATGGTGTTCCCGGTGCACCAGCTCGCTCTCCCAGTCTGTCCATGCGGCGCCATCGTGGGCATCTTTCAGGGCGCGGAACAGGGCATAATCCTCCAGCCAGGATGCGTTCAGGTGGCAGAAAGAATCAAACTCCGCATGTAACTGCGGGTGGGATGTGCTGGAAAAGTTGTTCCAGGCTTGCTCGAGTTTGGCCGCGTAAAAAGGGATCACCTTACCGAACTCTACGCGTGTTGCGGAGAATTTCGGTATGTCTTCGAGGTCGCCCGGCTGCAGCAGGCCGTACTCGACCAGGGAGTCGAGAGAGATGAGCAGGGTGTTGCCAGCAAATGCAGATAAGGTCTGGTACGGCGAATTGCCGTAGCCGGTCGGCCCGAGAGGGAGCACCTGCCAGAGTTTCAGTTCGGATTTGAGTAAAATGTGTAAGAATTCGACAGCGCTGTGCCCCATGGAACCGATACCATGAGCACCTGGAAGAGATGTCGGATGCAACAGAATGCCGCCGCTGCGGGAAAAATGCATAAGTTAATCCAGAAATAAATGACTGTTCACAGATGATTGTGTGCTGAAGCAGGAGGGTGGGATGAAGAGTACGCCGTACTGCAGCGACAGTTAGAGACCGGGCCGGAGAGGCTATCTCTTTTTGGCCGAGGCCTGTTTTTCCCACTCGATATATTGTTTGCGAATCTCCTCGATATGAGCATCGAGAGTTTCGAGAGTCCAGCCCGAAGTATCGATCGGTGAATGAAACCGGGCGATCACCTCGCCTGGCTTGACGATCAGCGAGCCGCCCTCGCACAGATCGCGTGCGCCCTCGAAAAAGATCGGTACGATCGGATAACCGAGATCCAGTGCCATGCGAAAGGCGCCTTTTTTAAAAGGCCCGACCACTCCCGCATGCTTGCGCGTTCCCTCAGGGGCAACATACAGGGAAAGCCGGTTTTTTTTGATGTACTGATGCGCTTTTTTCAAAACGGCGATGGCCTTTTCCGATTCATCGCGCTTGATGAAAATCTGGTCTGTGACCTTGCCGAGAATGAAGAAAAACGGATTATACAACAGCTCGTATTTTGCCACAAAACGCACGCGCGGCAAGCCAAGACCGATGATGATAAACATGTCCAGGGTTGAGCTGTGGTTGGAGATATATACCGCCTGCCCCTGCACCTTCTCGCCGGCTTGAACGATTTTGAGCCGCACACCTGCCAGGGCAAGGATGGAGCGGCCCAGAAGCGGCCCGTAGTATTCGATGACGAGATTGCGCAGCAGTCCCAGAGACAGGATCACAAGCAGCGGTACGATGATGCTGCTGATGGCAAGAATAATGAGGGTTGCCACGATGGTGACCCCGGCCCTGAGGTAGATATACAGAGTATGCACTGAAATAGCCTTTCACCCCGAAAGCGCCCGGCCTGCTCGTCCGCCATGGGCGATTTGTGCAGAGATGCGGATAAATGCATCTGTTGTCTCTTGGGGTGCGTCTCGCGTTAGCTTTTAAAGATCACTTGGTTATGATGGATACTCCCGGAGTATCCGGTTATCTCTGCGACTCGCGACTGATCCGGATTCGGATACCCGGCATTCCGGCTTAAGCAAAACGACGTGCCGGGGGCGGAGTCACTGCACGTCCTCGCTGCTCAGAGAGGCGCAGACACGTCTGATTACAGCGATGCAGCCGTGGTGCAAGTGAAGCAGATAACCAGAGCAATACTCTGCTGGCGAGTATTCCTGTCTGTCCCGATCAATTCACAGTTACGCGTATTCTGTACTGGAAACCGGGTTCTGATGGCTCTATGCGTTTTTCGCCCTACTTTTTTTTCGTTTTCAGAGCCGCAGCGAGAAGAGCGCCGAACTCAGAAACTCCGCCTTCAGACTTGCCTTGCTGTTTTTGCCGCGGAGCACTTTTTTTCTTTTTTCCTGCACCCGAGGTTTTTTTCGCAGGTGCATCGGAAGCAGCGGCAGCTTTATCTTCGGGCAGGAGCGAAATGCGTTTACGCTCTTCGTCTATGGCGGTCACGGTGACGCGCAGCGGTGTCTGCGGCTGATATTCCTGCTCAGGGTTTTTGACCCCGGTGCGGCGCAATTCAGACATGGGCATCAGTCCGGTAACACCCGGTTCGAGCAGGACAAACACACCGAAGCGTGTCGCTTCCTCGACGGTGCCATCGACGGTGGTACCGATCTTGTATTTTTCAGGAATGTGCTTCCATGGGTCTTCACCCGGAATTTCGTGCAGTGTCAGGCCGGCACGCTTACGTTCCACATCAACGCTGCGAATCCAGCCCTCGAGTTTTTTACCGATTGCATATTCCTCGTCGTCGAGGCTCGTGCCCGGACGCAGCTGGCTGACGTGCAGCAGGCCGTCGATGCCGGGGTAGAGCTGAACAAAAAGACCGAAATCGGTTTTCCGCACGATTTCGCCGGAGAAGGGTTTGCCACTTTGCAGGTCTTCAGCGTGGTCTTCCCACGGGTTGTTTGCCAGTTGTTTCATGGACAGGGAAATACGGTTTTTCTCGCGGTCGGCGTTGAGAATTTTTACTTTTACTTGCTGGCCGATTTCGAGAACTTCCGAGGGGTGAGTGGTGTATTCCAGACTCAGCTCGGAGATGTGCAGCAGCCCCTCGATGCCGCCGATATCGATGAATGCACCGAAGTCCTGAAATGAGCTGACTGTGCCATCGACGACGTCACCGACTTTCAGATTGGCCCAGGTCTGTTCAGCTTTTTCCTGAAGCTGTTTTTTGAGAATTTCCGCGCGGGAAACCTTGAACCGGTTTTCTTGCTGGTCAAATTCGATGATTTTGAATTCAAAACTTTTGCCGAGGAAGGATGATGTGTCCTGAACATATTCGAGATCGAGCTGGCTGATGGGCAGGAAGGCGGTGTTGCCGGAAATATCGACCAGAAAACCGCCCTTGATCGTTTTGGAGATCGTTCCGGTGACGGCTATGCCGGATTCAAAAGCCTGTTGCAGTACCTCACGTGACGCGTCGCTGTTGTCGAGTTTGAGGGTGATTTTCAGCGTGGGTTCGGTTTCCAGCACCAGCGCCTCGATCTCGTCCCCGACTTTCTGGCCATCGAGCTCAGCGCTTTCCAGCACAGCTTCCGATTTTGCGCCGCAATTAACCAGCGTGATGTCATCATCTATCTTGATGATGGTCCCGGTGATCATTTTGCCCTTTTCCGGCATGGTCACTTCGAGATTACCTTCAAGAGCCGCTGCAAAATCCGTGTTCTCTTCTGTGGTTTCTTCCCCGGTAGCGTTGGTCGTTTCTTCTGTGTTCATCAGGCGGTAGTCCTCATTACGTGTTTCGTTCAGCACATTCTGGCTCATAACATGTTAAATTTATGAATCCGGAAACTTTTTTATCCTGAAAAATTCATAAACTCAGAAATTCCCCGCAACAAGTAGTTGATTATAATTGAGTTGCTCAATCTGATCCTCGGGTATCCAGTTTTACTCAGCAAAACGGGCCTGCTCCGGATGCCGGCATCTGTCATCCCGGCCAGGCCAGGCGCAGTGCCGGAATTTCATCTTTTCGGTCACGTGCCTGAGTCTGTGATATCCCGGCCTCCCCCTGTGCGGAAAACGGAATGACCGTTTTGGTGCAGGCGCGTGCTGTTGTCAGGCAGTCTGGTTGAAAAAATACAACTGTACTGAGTTAAGTGTATAACCAGAAATCAGATCGACAATAGAGTCGATTTTTCAGTTTTCCCGTTACCCATGCCTCAGGCACTCACTCTGTGAATAAACCGGGGCAGCAAGCATAGCGCGAAATTTACTAATAGCGCCGGCAAGTTACAAGGATAAATTTTTTCTGCCATAACCCGCTTTGTGCTCTCATGAGCGCGTTACGCAGGGACTGGCGGGATAACCGAATAAATTTCTGCCGGATGGCCTGTTGTTATCACTGTATGTTGATCATTTGGTGGAACGGCATATTTTCAACTTTGTGGATTTTTCAGGCTATCTCGCTCCGTCCTGCTTCGTCATACTGCTCTTTCTGAAAACCTTCTCGAAGCGGTCGTCACGCACTCTTTTACTTCCATCACCTGTCTTCAGCTCGGTCGTGAACATGACTTTCTTTGGTGGCAGACACACTTCATCGTTGCAGGCCTGGTAACCGAACAGGCCTGTGAGGCTGAGAGTGCTTTTCCCTTTTGCAGTGGCAGGGATTTTCACGCGCAGACCGACGAGTATCTTCTGCTCGTAAACAGCCATGGGGTCAGCGGAGAAAGCGAATTTTTTCAGTTGTGCTTTCGGCCAGATCGTTTCCACGAGTTCAAAACTGCTGTCTGTCAGAGTGACCGTGCTGGGGATGATGTATTCTTCCAGTGGTTTGTCCGAGTTGATATGCCAATCCCCTGTGATTGTCACCTCCAGCAGGACGTCGAGAGTGTCACCGGGCTGTACGGCATTCTGTGCCGGAACAGCGTGTATTTTAACCAGCTCTTCACCAGCGGGTTGGCTGAAAGCCTGAGTTGCCATGGCCAGAAAGAACAGAAGCATATAATTGATGGGAGCCTGAAAACGGGGCAGGACAGCTTTGCGGGCTGCCGGAAACTGCAAGAGCATTTTACCTCCGGTATAATCTGTAAAAAATCATAAATGTTGAAAATGTCGGCTGATCCCACTTTTCTCGCGGGATACGATTTTCACGAAGAAAACTGGATAAATGCAGCGCGAACGTACGTAAATTTAACTGCTTTTTCAAGGAATTTAGACCGCGTTGTTTATGAATAGTGCAGTTGCACAGCAGATGCCTGGATGATGAAAAAAGTTTTCGATATGACAGGTTTTATAAGTCTTTTATAATCAGATTTTTATCTTATAACGGTCCGGGTGTCCAGCTTACTCAGCAAATCAGGCCTGCCCCGGATATCGTCATCTGTCATTCCGGCCAGGCGAAGTGCCGTGCCGGAATCTCATCTTTTCTGGCCCGTGCCTGAGTCGGGGAGATTCCGGTCTTCCCCTGGGGGGAAACCGGAGTGACGGTTCTGGTGCAGGTGCGTGCAGTACGCAGGCTGTCTGGTCGAAAAGATGCAACCCTGCTGAGTTAATGAGTTAAGTGGATAACCAGACGCCACACCACTCCAGCGGTGTGACGCCCCTTCCGACGCTCCCGCGTCACAGCACTCAACCTGATCGACCGGCGCACTCCGCGCAAAAAAAGTGCGGGGAAACCGGAGTGATGGTTCTGGTGCGGACAGATATTGTGGTCAAGCAGCATGGCGTGTTGTCTCACACGCGCGTAGCATTGGCAGGAACTCTGTCACTATTTCACGCCTGCTGGACGGGTTTAGCTGGGGTCTTCTTTGTTGTAATTCTTTGTTTTGTAATGAGTTGTATTCTGTTTCTTCTTGTGGTATAACTCTTGCTTATTGAAGGCGGAATCAGTGTCTCCCGCGCATGGATTCCGGCATATCTGTCGTGAAGCGTTGCTTTATCCTGTTTTATTCGGAAATCAGCGCTCCGCGTACGGAGAGTCGGGGTAATTGAAAAATTTTGTCGAAGAGCTGCTTTTTGTAGCGTATTGAAAAAAACAGATAAGCCTGAATTCCAGGTCATGAATGAACCACGAGAAGCCATGCAGCAGGAGCCTGAGCATTCAACAGGTTCCCGGCATCGGGAACACAAGCTGATTCAAATCGAACCACACACATTAACATAGATGAGGCCTCCCATGACAGAAAACAAAAAAACAGACGAACGTGATGAGCTCGGGCATGTCGATTTTGATATTCCTCAGGTGCTCCCTGTTCTGCCGTTGCGGAATACGGTGATTTTCCCGCAGCAGATTTTGCCGCTGCAGGTCGGGCGGGAAAAATCTCTGGCCGTGGTTGAGCACGCGGAAGCCGGCAACAACCTGATGCTGGTCGTGGCCCAAAAGCAGGCTGAAGAAAACGATCCCACGCCTGAGGATTTGTATCGCTGGGGAACGATTGTTCAGATCATGAAAGTCTTCCGCATGCCGGATGGCACCCAGAGCGTGATGGTGCAGGGGTTGCACCGCGCCCGGGTTCTGGATTTTGTCGAAACAGAGCCCATCATGAAAGTTGCAGCGCAGGCTGCCAGCGAAGATGATATCGAAGGCATGGATGTCGAGGCGATGATGGCCAACCTGCGCAATCTTTTTCAGCAGACGGCTGACCTTGCGCCCTACCTTTCGCCGGAGCACACCATGCTGGTGATGAACACCGAGGAGCCGGCCCGGCTGGCGGATTTCATCGCCTGGAATCTCAATGTTTCTATCGATGACAAGCAGAAAGTACTGGAGACCGTCGATGTCCGGCAGCGCCTGGAAGCCGTCACGCTGATGCTGACCAAGGAATTGCAGATTCTCGAGCTGGGTAGTAAAATTCAGAGCCAGGTACAGGGCGAAATCTCCAAAAACCAGCGTGAGTATTACCTGCGCGAGCAGTTGAAGGCCATCAGGCGTGAGCTCGGTGAAGAGGAGGATGAGCACTCCTCGGAAATCAACGAGCTGCGCAAGAAAATGAAGCAGGCAAAATTACCCAGGGATGCGCAGAAGATCGCAGAGAAGGAGCTCGAACGCCTGTCACGCATACCGCCGGCTGCAGCCGAGTACACGGTTTCGAGAACATATCTGGACTGGTTGATCGAGTTACCCTGGTCGAAGACGACAAAGGATAATCTGGATGTATCGCGCGCGCAGGAGGTTTTGGATGAGGACCATTATGACCTCACCAAAGTGAAGAAGCGCATACTCGAATATCTCGCCGTGCGCCAGTTGAAAAAGGATATGAAGGGGCCGATCCTGTGCTTTGTCGGCCCTCCGGGAGTCGGTAAAACCTCTCTCGGAAAATCGATCGCCCGGGCTATGGGGCGTGAGTTCGTGCGCATCTCCCTGGGCGGTGTACACGACGAAGCCGAAATCCGCGGCCACCGGCGAACTTACATCGGCGCATTGCCGGGCCGGATCATCCAGAGTCTGAAAAAGGCCGGGAAAAATAATCCGGTTTTTATGCTCGATGAGATCGATAAGATCGGGCAGGACTTTCGCGGTGATCCGAGCAGCGCCCTGCTCGAAGTTCTCGACCCGGAGCAGAACCACTCTTTTTCTGATCACTATCTCGAGGTGCCTTTCGACCTGTCCAAGGTGATGTTCATCGCCACTGCGAATGTGGCTGAAACCATCCAGCCGGCGCTGCGAGACCGCATGGAGCTGATCGAAATTCCCGGTTATACCGAGGAAGACAAGATTCACATCGCGCGCGAGCACATCATTCCGAAACAGCTCGAAGGGCATGGCCTGAGCGCAGATGACGTTGAAATTACCGATGGCGCGCTGAGAAAGCTGATCACCGCTTACACCCGTGAGGCAGGAGTCCGCAACCTCGAACGCGAGATTGCCAACCTGTGCCGCGGCGTTGCCCGTCGCATCGTCGATGGCGAAAAGGAGAAAAAAGTGATCACAGAGGATGATCTGCATGCGTATCTCGGTGCGGAAAAATACTACTTCGATGTCCGCGAGCGGGTTTCGCGTACCGGCGTCTCCACCGGTCTTGCCTGGACACCGGCGGGTGGCGATATTCTCTTCATCGAAGCGACGAAAATGCCGGGGAAAGGGCGGTTGACGCTGACAGGGCATCTCGGTGAAGTTATGAAGGAGTCTGCACAGGCAGCGCTCTCCTTCATCCGTTCCAAGGCTGAGATGTTCGGTCTTGCTCCTGATCTTTTCGAAAAGTATGACCTGCACGTGCATGTGCCGGCTGGCGCAATCCCAAAAGACGGCCCGAGCGCGGGTGTCGCTATCTTCGTTGCGCTGCTGTCAGTATTGCAGGATCGCGTTGTCGCCAACGACGTGGCCATGACCGGAGAAATTTCTCTGCGTGGGCTGGTGTTGCCTGTCGGCGGCATCAAGGAAAAGGTCCTGGCCGCACGCAGGGCCGGTATCGAAAAAGTGATTTTGCCGGAGAAAAACCGCAAGGATCTCGAAGATATCCCTGAGCATATCCGCGAGTCGATGCAGTTCTATTTTATTCATGAAATGGAGGAGCTGCTCGAACTGGTTTTTCTCAAACACAACAGCTCGCCTCCTGCCAAAAAGCGCAGCAGCCGCAAAAAAAGCAAGGCTGGTGAAGAGAACGTCAGCAATGTCGAAGTCATCGCTTGATACAGCGTATCTCATGTCAGCCCCGGCGGAGAGTTTTCCGTGCCGGGGCTTTTTTTATGGCTTTTTCCCAAATGGTGAAGACGTGTTGTCTTTTTGAGGAAGAGAAACACAAGCAGGTATGCAGCCGAAGATTTCCCTTTTTTATCTCGCGCAGAGCTCGCAGGGCATGCGGGGTTTTTCTGTTTTTTACTTTTTGAGATGGCTGATACCTGCATCTTGTCGGGACATCGGGTGCAATTAGCGACTTTCTGGTACGATGAATTGTGCGCTGCGAACGTATTGTCATGCGGAATATGTCATGCTTTTATCTCTCGCAGAGTCGCGGGGCGCGCAGAGTTTTTTGTTTTTGGCTTTTTGTTTTTTTTTGAGGCTATCTTTTTGAGGTGGTGGATATCTGCTTCTTGGCGGGCATTCGGGTGAAGTTGGCGACTTTCTGGTGCGATGAATTGTGCACGGGGAACGTATCGTCATGCGGAATTTGTGATCTTTTTTTCTCGCGCAGAGTCGCGGGGCGCGCATGGTTTTTTGTTTTTTGCTTATTGCTTTATTTTGAGTCTATCTTTTTGAGGTACCGGAGCCCCGCATCTTGTCGGGGCATCCGGGTAAAGTTGGCGACTTTCTGGTACGATGAATCGCGTGCACTGCGAACG
>WFTM01000266.1 GCA_015485525.1 Candidatus Zhuqueibacterota bacterium
AACTGGAGGACTTTTTGTGAAGATCGCAATACTTCTCAAGCAAGTTCCTGTCAAAGATGCGACGCTGAAAATCGACGGGAACGGTACCTGGATTGATGAATCGGATCTTCAGTTCGAGATCAACGAGAGCGATCATTTCGGCCTCGAAGAAGCTCTCAGGCTGAAGGAAAAGCATGGCGGCGAGGTGGTGGTCGTAACGATGGGGCCTGAGCGTGTGCGCGAGGCGATCAAGCAGGCGCTGGCTAAGGGCGCAGACCGCGCCATTTACATCAACGACAGCGAGGTGAGCACGCCGGACCCGCAGGTGCACGCACGCATCCTGGCGGCTGCGCTCAAGGACGAAGGGTTTGACCTGATTCTCTCCGGTTTGCAGAGCGATGATTACGGTTACGGCCAGACCGGTGTTCTCGTCGCTGCTGAACTGGGCATGGCGCATGCCACCCTGGTGATGGAAACCGATGTGCAGGACGGCAAAATCAAGGTCAAGCGTGAGCTGGAGAGCGGCTGGTTTCAGTATGTCGAGCTGCCGCTGCCTGCAGTGCTGACCATCCAGTCCGGGCTGAACCAGATTCGCTACGCTACCATCAAGGGCATCATGGCAGCCAAGCGCAAAGAAATTCGCGAAGTGAGCCCGACAGAGCTCGGCATCGATGCGGCTGAGTTGCAGGGTGGCGCCTTTGCGCTGGAGAAAGTCTACGTTCCGCAAAAGACCAAAGAAACGGCTGTTCTGGAAGGCGATGCGAAAGAAATCGTCAGCGCGCTGGTGGATAAGCTCAAAAATGAAGCGAAGGTTCTGTAACCCGGCAAGCTCAGGGAAAAACCGGTCGATTGGCAACCGGATATCAAAACAGAAATCAAGAGAGAAAATTTTTCGGTTATCCCGGCGCGCTTACGCTGTGCGCATGCATAGATCGGGATACCATGTTTTTTGCGAATAACGCATATTTCAACAGGAGATAGACACATGGCAGAGGGAATTCTCGTCATTCTCGAACACAACGGTGAAAAGGTCAGCAGACTTTCGCTGGAGGCGGTCACTGCAGCGCAGAAGATGGGCGCTGAGCTGGGGCAGCCGGTTTTTGCGGCTGTATTCGGCAAGGATACCTCGGCGCTTGCTGCGCAGATGGGCGATAAAAAACTCGACAAACTCTACACGATCGACGATCCGGCGCTGGAAAACTACACCCCGGATGGCTACCTCACCGCAGGCAGCGCGCTGATCAGCAGCGTAAGCCCGGCCTGGGTGCTGTTCGGACACAGCTACCAGGTGCGCGATTTTGCTCCCCTTCTGGCCGCGCGCTCCGGCAGCACCATGCTGACCGACTGCATCAGCTATCGCAATGAGGGCGGCAAGCTGGTGTTCACGCGCCAGATGTTCGGCGGAAAGTTCAACGCCGACTACAGCTTCAATGGCGATGGCCCGTATTTCGTCTCTTTTCAGGCCGGCTCGTTCAATTCCGATGAGCTGGAATCCGGTTCTGTGACGGCTGAGGCGTTTTCGGCCGATTTCAGCAGCGCCGAAATCCGCACCACAGTGCTGGATATCTTTCAGGGTGTGAAGCAGGAAGTGGACCTGTCCGCGGCGGAGATCATCGTTTCCGCAGGCCGCGGCCTGAAGGAAAAGGACAACCTCGAACTGGTCCAGCAACTGGCCGATGCTCTCGGCGGCGAGGTCGCGGCTTCCCGCCCGGTATGTGATGACGGCTGGCTGCCGGTTGACCGCCAGATCGGTTCTTCCGGACAGACTGTTGCTCCCAAGCTGTACCTGGCAGTGGGTATTTCCGGCGCTATCCAGCACGTTGTCGGCATGAAGGGCGCGAAGTATATCGTTGCCATCAACAAAGACCCGCATGCACCGATCTTCGAAATCGCGGATGTGGCTGTTGTCGCGGATCTTTTCGAAGTCGTCCCGGAGCTGACAAAAGCGGTTCAGGAAGTGCGCGGTTAGCCGCTCCGATACGTTTACTCACCGGTCGTTCTGCTGCGCCACACTGTTGCCTGCGGTGTGGCGCGCAGCCTTCCGGGGCTTCTGCCCCGCCCCTACCCTATTACGAGACTCACTCCTTGCCGTACAAAGCATCCTCAAACAACCGTTTCAGCCCGCCGAGGGCAGTGCGTGGCTGCAGAGGCAGACGCAGGAGTCCGCGCACGAGCGCCCCGTCCTGACCGCTGGCCGGCAGCCGCATCAGCCCGCGCGTGAACACATACCAATAATACATCCACTGCACGCGCAGACGCAGCCAGCGCAGGCGCAGGCTGCTGAACGTATTGCCACATTTGCCGGCAGCACGCACGATCGCCGGCCAGTCTGGGGCGGTGATTTTCCCTTCGGCCCGCCCGGTCTCAAATTCCCGCGTTCCGGGATAAGGCACCACCACAGCAGTAATTTTGAACCGCACGCCCAGGGCACGCATAAAGCGCGCGGAATCGATCACATCGCGGGCGGTCTGGCCGGGCAGGCCCAGCAGATGGCCGGTTTCCAGTTTGATATCAAAATCGGCCAGCATGGCGATGAACTCGCGCAGGCGGCGTATTTCCACATTTTTCACATCAGCCAGCAGCTCCGGTGCCGCTGTTTCGATGCCCGCTTCGATACGGTGGCAGCCGGCCCGGCTCATCAGCGCCAGCATGGGTTCATCGAGGATATCGACGCGGGTCTGACAGGACCAGCGCAGGGGATAGTTGCGTTCGACCAGGCCTTCGAGCAGCTCTCGTGTATCTTTTTTGTGCATGCCAAAGGTGAGATCACCGAAGAAGAGATAGTTCACCCGCCATTTTTGCACCAGCAGATCGATCTCGTGCAGAACGCGTTGCACGGAAAAACGGCGCACGCGTGTGCCGTAAAGCGAGAGGTTACAAAAGCTGCAGGCATAGGGACAACCACGCGTGGTTTCGATAAAAGCAAAGCGGTGCTGCGGGTCGATCAGCCTGGAATAGAAATGAAACTGGTAGTTCTGCATGGGCAGCAGATCAAAAGCCGGCAGCGGCAGGGCATCCAGATTTTCGACACGCTGAGGCGGCGCGGCGCGGACAACCTCGCCCTGGTGCAGCCACATGGCGCCGGGCACCTGGGCCGCTGGCAGGCCGCCCTGCAGATGGCACACCAGCGCATCCAGCGCCGGTTCCGGCTCGCCGGTGAGGATGACATCCGTCTGCGGAATTTTTCGAAGATAGTGCTCCGGCAGCAGGGACGGCTGCGGCCCGAGCGCGACGAGCACACCGGCAAACCCGCTGGCACGCAGCAGGCGGCTGAACTCCCGCTGCCCATCGATAGAGGGATACGGATTCTGCCACCGGTCTGTAGGCTGTGTCACCAGCACGGCGATATCAGGCCGGTGCTCAAGCAGGGCTCGCACGGTTTCGCGCAGGGAAAGTCCGCAGGCATTGGCATCGATCACCCGGCATACGTGCCCGCGATCGCGCTGCATCGCGGCCATGATCGCCACGCTGTAGGGCGTCCACATGCGATTGGCTTTGTACACCAGGCCCTGCTTGAAATGCCCGAGATTGAGGTTGACGAAAGTCAGGCGCTGAGGCCCGGGGCGCAATAACCGTGCTGATGGAATACCCTCGCTCATGGCTTGCTGTATTTCACCTCCGCTGCGTGCTCCGGCTCGTGCTTCTCAAGGGAATGGGCGATGGCCGCATCAAAGCCGCGCGCCATGAAAGGGATCGTCCAGGTTCGTATGCGCTCTGCCGCGTTTTTCTGCAGGCGCTGGCGCAGCTCATCGTCTTCCAGCAGCCACTGCAACGCCTGCGCCAGCGCATCCGGCTGTCTTTCCGGAACGATCAGGGAATCGACCATATCGCGCAGCAGCCCGCCCTGCCCGGCACCAACCGCATCGCTGACGATGATGGCGCAGTTCTGGCACATCGCCTCATTGACGACAAAACCCCAGGGTTCGCGAAACGCTTCCGTGGTGATCGAGGGCAGGACGAAAATATCGGCGAGAGCGTAGTACCGGTAGAGTTCTTCGTTGGGCACAAAAGGAACGATACAGGTGCGGGGGATCATACCGGCGCGCAGCATGAGCGGGTTGTGCTTCCCGGCCGCGCCGATGAGCAACAGCGTCACATCATCGCGGTCGAGCGCTTCAAAAGCATCAAACAGGGTGTCGAGCCCCTTTTCTTCGGTAAAACGGCCGACATAAAGGATGACAAACCGGGTCTCAACGCCGAGCAGCGTGCGCAGGTCTGTTCTGTCTTTTTCAGAAACCGGTTTGAGAAACGGCTTC
>WFTM01000267.1 GCA_015485525.1 Candidatus Zhuqueibacterota bacterium
TAAATCTGCTGCAGGGTTTGTCTGCAACAGAGCGGGCAATAAACATGCGCTTCTACCTCTCTGTTTTTGCAAATCAAACATTTCAAATTAGCCTTTTCGCTGCGAAGAAGCAAGGGGAATTAGCGGAACTGGCGCTGAAGCTGAGCATGCCTGTCAGGACAGAGCATGGCATGCCTGCGCAAATGTTTTCGGACGTTCTGACGACCCGACGGGGAATGTTTACACTTCCAAAGAAATGAACGTCTTTTCATTTTTATTAAAACGCGTTTTTCATTATCTTCGTTGGGGCAAAATCTACCTTGCCGCTCAGGGGACGAGTAAAGCAGATAAACGATATTTCTGCACAATGCGGTGATTTCCTATACATTATAAAAGTGACACGGGAGCCTGATACACCATCCCCACGGCTTACCGTTCTTTATCTCATCAAGGGCTGATTTTCACAAAAATTTTCGATTTATGGGCAGAGTGTTTCACAGCACATCCTGTGTTTTATGATGTGGCAGAGCAGCGTACGGCTGGTTGACGCTCCAGATAGCATTTCTAGGCCCGGGCACTTCTCAGAGTTGAACTCCTTATCTTGATTTGACAGGAGGCTTACCATAGAGGCGATCGTACTTCTTTCAGCAGGGCTGGTCATGGTGGCCGGAATTTGCGTGAGTTTGTATTTTGCGCTTCGGCGCAGAACCAACGAGCTACACTCACAGGTTTCCCTGTACGAAGAGCTGATCAGCGCGATTCCGGACGGTTTGTATCAAAGTACGCCTGACGGACGATTTATACGTGTAAACGAAGCGATGGCTCAGATGCTGGGCTATGACTCTACCGATGATCTGATGAAAATCTATATTCCCCGGGATTTATATTTTCATCCAAAGGAACGGGATGCGCTGAACCGAAAGCTGGAAAAACTGCGCAGCGACGAAATCGATGTTTTCAGGTTGAAAAAAAAGGATGGCAGCGAGCTCTGGGTTGAAGACCATAGCATCGCTATTCTCGATGAGTCAGGCAAACCGATTTACTACCGCGGTCTGTTACGCGATATCACGGCACGGCGCGAAGCAGAAAAAAAACTGGATGAGACGCGGAAACGCCTGCAGAATCTTCTCGATAATACATACGATATTTTTATCGACTGCTCGCCTGAGCTCAAGGTGATTACCGTCAGTGAGCGTGTCGTCGATGTCCTCGGCCATCCTGCTGAGGAGCTGATCGGAACAGAGTTCCATACTTTACTCCCATTGAACAGTCCTGTGCGGGAAAAGCTCATCCAATTCAGTGAGCAGAGCGAGCAGGAGAGCATAGACCTCAGCACCATCAGTATGCGGCATGCCAATGGCTCATGGCACTATTTTCACGGTACGGTCATGTTCATTTATGGCGATGGCCGCAAGAAAGTCCACATCGCTCTGCGCGATGTGCACCAGCAGGCGGTTGCAGAAAAAGCCCTGCGCGATTCTGAAGCCCGCTACCGGGCGCTGGTGGAGAATTTCCCCGCTCTCATTTTGCAGCTCGATCTGCAGCAGCGCGTGACCTTTGCCAGCCCCTCCCTGAAGCGATTGTGTGGTTTCAGCCAGACTGACGCCTATGATGATGATTTTCTCGAGCGCTTTGTTTCCTCCGAGAACAGGGATGAATTCGAAGAAGCTCTGCTCGAGGCAGTGGATGAAAAAACTTCGCGTTTTGAGCTCACGGTTAATACGGTCGATGGGCACAAGCGTCGGGCTATGACGACGGTCTTTCCACTTTATAAT
Source organism: Candidatus Zhuqueibacterota bacterium (assembly GCA_015485525.1). GTDB lineage: Bacteria > Zhuqueibacterota > Zhuqueibacteria > Zhuqueibacterales > Geothermadaptataceae > Geothermadaptatus. The sequence goes on from WFTM01000267.1 coordinate 1,755, forward strand.
TTGGGACAAATCGCCAGTATCTGCGTTATCGTGCAGGATATCACTCGTGAAAAAATGCTGCAGGAACAGCTCCAGCATGCCCAAAAGATGGAAACTATCGGCACGCTGGCTCGCGGGATTGCTCATGATTTCAACAATCTTCTTACCGGCATTATCGGCAATATCAATTTTGTGCGCAGCGAAATGAACGCGGATGAACTGTATCATACTATGCTCGGAGAAGCCGAACACGCTGCTGAACGCTGTGCTGAAATGACCCGTAATCTGCTCGCCTTCAGCCGGCATGAGCAAGCCAGTATCGAGCCGGCAGATATCAACGGGCTCATTCGCGATACTGTTCACATGGCACGAAGAACAGTTCCACCGACGATCGAAATCCATCTCGATCTCGCTCCGGAAATCAGCGCTGCTGCGATGGATTATGGTAAAATTCAGCAGGCCCTGATGAATCTGGTCGTCAATGCCCGCGATGCTATCTTACGAAATATGGATCATGCTGCGGCAGGCAGGATTACGGTGAGAACCACGGAAGTTGAGATCAACGAAGAGTTTTGCACGCACCACATCGATAGCTGGCCGGGCAAATTTCTCAGAATCGATGTCAGCGATACAGGTGTCGGAATTCCGGAAAAGCATTTATCGAAAATTTTTGATCCTTTTTTTACGACCAGCGAGGTCGGGCAGGGTTCCGGGCTGGGTTTATCGACGGTTTTTGGTATCGTCAAAAACCACAATGGCTGGATCGATGTCAAGAGTACTGTCGGTGAGGGTACGACATTTCAAATTTATCTGCCTGTGGCAGAGCGAACGGCGGTGCTGGATGGCGAAGAAATGAACGCAGTGCCCGCTGGTGGCCACGAGACCATTCTCATCGTCGATGATGAGGATGTGGTACGCAATTTTGCCGCGACCACCCTTGAGAGGGTTGGCTACCATATCCTGCAGGCAGCAGACAGCTACCAGGCCCTCGAATTATACAAGAAGCATCGCACCTCTATCGATCTGTTGTTGCTCGATATCACCATGCCGAATATGGATGGTATCGAGCTGCTCAGGCGCCTGCGAACGATCAATCATGATGTCAAAGCTATTCTTTCCAGCGGTTATACAGAAGGGGATACCATCATCAGCGAACTGCTCGATCAGGAGACCAGCTTTCTGCCCAAACCCTACATCAGCCAGGAACTCGCCCGTATCGTCCGCGAAGTGCTGGATCAGGAGTAGCTAACATTGAAAAAAGCAGTTTACCATCATTTACCCTTGCGAAGATTTTGAATCTTCGCAAGGGTTCGCACCTTCCTCATCGCAACAGCAGCATTTTCTGCTTCACGATCTTCTCGCTGCCCATCTGAACGACATAAAAATACATACCGGATGCAACGTTTGCGCCGGATTGGTTCCGACCGTCCCAGCGCACACGATGGATTCCTGGCGTGAACGGTTCGTCGTGCAGCAGCACACGAATCTGGCGCCCGCGAATATCATAAATGGCCAGCCGCACGGATACCGGCTTTTGCAGGCGGAAATAGATTATCGTTTCCGGATTGAACGGATTCGGCAGGTTGATGGCGTGCACTCCCGGCTGCCCCAGTATCGCCTCGGCCAACTGTGTGTTGGCATTTTGCTGTACTGCAAGCGTCGTGGCCTGCATCGTGGCAGAAGGATTCGCCGTGATCTGAATTTCGTCTGTGGCTTCCGCCCCCTGTGAATCGACGACTTTCAGGCGCAACACGTAATTCCCTGCGAGAGAAAGCTGCACCTGCCCGGATTTGACCCCTGAGGCAACGGGATAATCAACCATCCCGTTGGGCAAATCTGCAGTCCACGTAAAATTCGCTGCCGGCAGATCGCCATCCTCTGCGTCCGTCCCGGTTCCAGAGTATGTCACGATATCGTTGACGACAAAAACACTGCCGTCCGCCGGTTCCGTGATGGACGCAACAGGTGGCGTATTCGCCGCGCCGTTCACTGTAATCACGATCTGATCCGTGCCTGTAGCACCCTGATCATCGGTCACGGTGAGAACGGCGGTGTAGGTTCCGGCGCTGGAGTAAGTGTGGCTTGGGTCTGCCACAGTGGAGCTGGCGCCGTCTCCGAAATCCCATGAGTAACTCTGAATCGAACCATCGGGATCGCTGCTGTTGCTGCCGGTGAAATTCACGGTCAGGGGTGCTGTCCCGCTCGTTGGAGTCGCTTCTGCGACTGCAGTCGGGGGCTGGTTGCCACCACTTGCGCCAACGCTCACATGCACAGTATCTCTGTCCGTGGCGCCCTGCGAGTCGTAAACTTCCAGATACAGCGTGTAATCGCCGTCAAGCTGTGCGAAAATGGAGCCGCTTTTCGTCCCCGAAGCAATGGGATAGTTTTTGGTGCCATTGGGCAGATCGGCTGTCCACGTAAAATTCGCTGCCGGCAGGTCGCCATCTTCCGGATCGGTTCCCGTGCCGCTGTACGAAATCGTCGAGCCGGAGGGGAAATTTTGCCCCTCGGTCGGGCTGGTGATCGTCGCCACAGGCGGTTGGTTGCCGCCGCCAGCAGAATTCACCGTAATCACGACCTGGTCCGTGCCTGTAGCGCCCTGGTCATCGGTCACGGTGAGAACGGCGGTGTAGGTACCGGCGCTGGAGTAGGTATGGCTGGGGTCTGCCAGTGTAGAGCTGTTGCCGTCGCCGAAGTCCCATGAGTAACTCTGAATCGTGCCATCAGGGTCGCTGCTGTTGCTGCCGGTGAAATTCACGTCCAGCGGTGCTGTTCCGCTCGTTGGATTCGCTTCTGCGACTGCTGTCGGCGGTTGGTTACCGCCGCCAGCGGAATTCACCGTAATCACGACCTGGTCCGTGCCTGTAGCGCCCTGGTTATCGGTCACGGTGAGCACGGCGGTGTAGGTTCCGGCGCTGGAGTAAGTGTGGCTGGGGTCTGCCAGTGTGGAGCTGTTGCCGTCGCCGAAATCCCACGAGTAACTCTGAATCGTGCCATCAGGGTCGCTGCTGTTGCTGCCGGTGAAATTCACGTCCAGAGGAGCTGTTCCGCTCGTTGGATTCGCTTCTGCGACTGCTGTCGGCGGTTGGTTGCCGCCACCTCCGCCGTTTTTGCTCAGGCTGAAGTTGTCGATCACTGTGCCGTCGGATTTTTTCAAAAAGCCAGTCAGGGTATTTCCGTCGATATCGAAAACAGAGACGCCGGAGATCCCGCCGTACTGAGCAGCCATCAACGCATGCTTCCCGGAAATGACGCCCAGTTTACCACCGCCAACACCGTTGACAATGTACAGCGTGCCGGGGCCGTGACCGTTTTTGCTGTATGTATTTTGATTATTGTCGATGATCGCGTTGTTGTTGAGAAGATAACTGCGCTCGTAAGCGTGCGAATGCCCGCTGATGACTAAATCGACACCCTGCGCCTCCAGCCGCGGGACGAGATTCGTCTGGTTGAATTCGTCATCTCCGCGCGAGCCGCGCGAGTATGGCGCTTTGTGAAATATGGCAATCAGCCATGTTATCCCACGCGCTTTTGCATCTTCGAGGTCCTGATCCATCCAATCCAGCATCTGATCCGTTTTGCCTTGTTCACGGGTCAGCTCGTCATCGAGGACGACAAAATGTGCAGGCCCGTAATCAAAAGAATAATAATTTTCTATATTGTCAGGATTGTTGGCGGGCGTGTAAAAAAATTCGAACCAGGCACAACCCTGGCAGGAGTTGTTGACATCGTGGTTGCCGAGCGCCGGCCAGAAGACGACATTGCGGATCGTTTTCCAGTACACATCGAAATATCGTTCCTGATATCGCTTACGGCCGCCGTTGTTGTAAACGATATCACCGGGGAGCAGGTGCAGGGCTGACCGTGGTGACAGGAGCTCGAGTTGCTCCGCCGTATCGTATTGATACTGATCACCTGTACCGCAGTCGCCGAATGCAGTAAAGCGAAATGACGTGGAAGTCGCCGGCACCGGATAGGTTTCGAAATAGTAGGCATCCCCCGAGGCGTACACGGTGGAACCGTTTCCTACGGAATAGTAGTATCGCGTATCAGGAGATAATCCTGACAGGACCACGGTGTGCACATCATCTGACGCGGTTGTCACGGTCGTGTTCAGGTTCGAGGGAGATGGGCCATATTTGAATGTCCCCGGCGTAGCGCCGGTTGTGTACCATACCACTGTTGCCGAATTTTCCGACACGTTTTGGATGTAGGGTCCTTTTTCCAGTTGTGCGAAAAGAGATGCCGCTGCAAAAAAGTGCAGGCAGGCAAAAAGGACGATAGCAAAGCGATGATGCATAGAAGCCTCCTCATAACTGGGACACCCAGTACTACGCCGGTTTCCCTCCCGGGCGAGAACTGAAATCGAGATAAAAACTGCCGTCCTTTGCCTGAAAATTTGGATTAGCTGTGGTACGAAGGGATAAATCTTTTCTGTGGATAGCGATTGTCGCAAAATTCACTTTTGCGTGCCATCGAAATTGGCAAATGGGTGTTCGTATATCGTGAATCCCCGGGACTCAGCGTATCCAGTTAGCTCAGCTGACGGGGCCTGCTGCAAATATCGACATCTGTTATTCCGGCCAGGCGAAGCATGGTGCCGGAATTTCATCTTTTCGGCATCTTGCCTGAGTCCGGGAGGTCCCGGTCTTCCTCTGCGGGGAATCCGGAATGACGGTTCAGGTGCAGGCTCGTGCTATTGTCAGGAAGTCTGCTTGAAAAGATGCGAATGTACTGAGTTAAGTGGATAACCAGCCCCCGGGACTACTAAACATACCGTATTTCAGGTGGAGACGCAGAGAACAAGCTGTTATTTTTTTGCGGAATTTGGGGGCGAGAAAAACGACTGCTTTACAGCAATAATTCCTGCCGTGATGTATGAAGTGTCTGCATTTTTCATCTTATCGGGTCAACGATATCACCCTCTCGTCACACTGCTCCTGCGGTGTGACGCCCCAGTTGCCCCGCACCGGCGGGGCAGCGCACACGTGAACGAGATACCGCATGCCCCCAAACCGAGGAGAATCCCCACACGTCGCATCGCTTGGGCTGAAATGCCGGGCATTACTATCTGCATCAGGCCCGGTTTGCTGAGTTAAATAGATAACCCGTTGTGCAGGTGGGATCGCTCCGGGTATCCCGGAAATAGGGCAGCAAACCGGTATAGGGTGCGCAGTGCCGGTATGATTGAAAGACAGCGCCAACCCGGTGTATCCCCTGATGGTGCCCGGCGTGAGGATGGTCCGCTGTAATAAAAATACGTCGGGGTTTGGGAGTTTTCCCGTTAACGGATGATCTGCATTGGCCGTACCTCGCGCGTGGCACTGTTTTCGAGCACGATGAAATAACTGCCACTGCTCACAGGCATGCCGTCATCACTGCGTCCGTTCCAGCGCAGGCTGTGGAAGCCCGCGGTCTGATAACCCTGCTCAATAGTGGCAACCCGGCGGCCCAACAGGTCGATGACGAACAACCGGATATCCTGAGCTGTATCAAGCTCATAGCTGATGGTCGTGCCACTTCCCGGACGAGCAGGGTTGGGAAAATTCTGTTGCAGGGCCAATGTTGCCGGAAGCGGTATGGTGACAGCGATCGTTTTGCTGAAAGAGGTCGTGCCATCCGTATCCACCTGGCGCAGACGATAATAATGTTCCCCCGGCTGGTTCACGCGATGTGTGAATTCGTATTCGTGTGCTTCCAGTGTCGTTCCGAAACCGCGCAGGAAACCGGCATCCGCAAAAAACTCTCCGTCGCGGCTGTGCTCAATATAAAAACCATAGTTATTGGTTTCGCTGTCCGTGCGCCATTGCAGGGTGACTGCGTCCCGTTCAGCAAAAGCTGAAAAACTGACCAGCTCCACGGGTGTCGCCGGGTCGAGAAAACGCACCAGAACAGATTCGAACTTTTCCGCCATGAGCTGGTAGCCAGCTTCATTCGGGTGCAGGGAATCCCACATCAGATTGTTCTGCCAATTCGGATCACCGGTGATGGCCTCGTACTGATTGACGAAATGAATGAGGTTGCCGTTTTGATCGCGACGGCGCAACACCAGCTTCCAGATTTCATCATTGAGAGCACGGGTCTGCGCATCTTTGCCGTCTTTGCGAGGCACGATGGCGCACAGGAAGACGCGCGTGTCAAAACGATAATTCCAGATGATATCCAGACTGGCTTCGATATCGCTGATGATCGTTTGGGTAGGGCGGTTGTTGGAGATATCGTTTGTTCCAATGTGAAAGAGGACGAAATCCGGTGATTGCTGCTCGAGCCAGCCCTGCAGATTGTCGCGGATAAATGCTGCAGTCTTGCCCGGGTGCCCTTCGTGGTCCTGGTCAAACCCTGAGTTGTCGCCGGCATTTTCGTTGCCGACGAAGTCGATGTTGTATTGGGAAATCAGGCCCCACAACGGCTTGCGATAACCGGTAAGGTTTGTAGTGCCTGTGCCCTCGGTGATCGAGTTGCCTAATGGCATGATGCGTGTCTGGGCAGGCAGCAGGGTGCTGCCGAGCGATAGGGTGAGAATTGTTAAAACGCGTAGAGTGAGCGATATCCGGCCTTCCATGGGAACTTTTCCTTCCGGGATCCGATTCAGGGGTGCGCCTTGTTGCTGTACATGTGTCGAGGTTATTCAGTCTTATGAACAACTTCCATGCTTTTCAAAGGGTACTTCGGGATGATAGAAAAAACTTCTTCCGTATTAAAGCCTGACTGCACAATAAAAGATGTGGACGGCTCGGGCTGATCTGTTTTTGATCAGAAATATACACCATTATATGTGCCGCGCGCCAGTAAAATATACCGATGGTTCCGTTGAAGTGGTACACGGTGAAATTCATTACTATTTTACCGGATAAAATCCGAAATGCGAAAATCAGGGGATTATTTTTGTCACCGTTGCAGCGCACAGTGCAATGCCCGTGTCGGTCTGCAAACATCACCGGACGGTACGGTTTGAACCTGTTACGAGATGTTGGGCCGGCAGGATGTGACTGAGTCTTACACCTGCAGTCAGCCCGGTTCTCAGACAAAAAAACAAAGCGATACAATAAACGCACAGTGTCTTCGTTAACCCAGGTGAATATGGACAGAATTGATGACAACATCGATGAAGAATTGATCCAGCGTTGCCGGAATGGAGACGGTGTCGCGTTTGAACAGCTGATCAGGCCGTACCGCACACGGTTGATGAGTTATCTGGTACGCTATTGCAATGACCGCTCGTCTGCTGAAGACCTGTTCCAGGATGTTTTACTGCGCGTGTGGCGCTATCTGCCGAAGTATAATCATCGCAAGCGTTTCGCCGCGTGGTTATTCGGCATCGCTCATAACATTCTCATCGATGCCAAGCGGCGCAGGAAGGTCAGAGAAATCATAACCTATGCAGAGGCCGTACCGGAGCAGGCAGTACAGCATGATCCGGCGGCAGAAGTCATCGCAAGTGAGATGCATGAAGTCGTACAACACGTACTCGACACTCTGCCGGAGAACCAGCGCCGGGTCTTTCTCCTGCGCCAGCACGGAGAGCTCTCTTTCCGGGAGATCGCCGACGTGCTGCAGCAACCGTTGAACACAGTTCTTGGCCATATGCATTATGCTGTAAAAAAAATGAAAAAAGCTCTGGATGACCATGAAGAACTCTGAGAAAAAAACATGCGCCGCTTTCGAACAGAAAGTCTGGCTACTGCTCTCCGGTGAGCTTTCCGCGCACGAGCAGCGTGAATGGGAGCAGCATGTGCAAAGCTGTGCTGCCTGCCGGGCACACAAAAGCGAGATCAAACGCACATTGGGCCGCTATGCCGAGTCCGGAGACGTGCAGGTCGATGACGCCTTTTTTCAGCAGGCCATCGAACAGACTGTAAACAGCGGGCGTGCCCGCGTTGTGCCGACCCGCCGGCGGTTAGTCAACCGGCCCGTTGTTGCCGCACTTGCCGCAGCCGCCGTGTTGGCGCTGGTTTACATCGGTGTCAGCCGCATGCCATCTTCTGCTGAAGAACTCGACTGGCAGGCGGAGTATATCGACATCGCGCTCACGGAGCTGGCAACAGGCATCGATGAGCTGCAAAACTACGATACGTACGTCCTGATTTCGGAAGAAGAAAGCAAGCCCGGCTTTGAAACCGACATCGAAGAGATCGAGAGCGGAATTTCTGATGTTCGCACAAAATTGGATGAAAATCTCTGAACCTGCCGGACGAAAAGCCGGCAGAAGGGCTGGCAAAGCACCGGAATACGGTCATGGCAACTTCATGAATGAGCCCCGGGGCAGTTAAAATCAGGGATGCGTGGGATGTGCTCTCCTGAACAAAATTTTTCAGATGACCAATAACCAATGATAATGAGGTGAAAAAATGAAAACCAGACAACGGCTGACTTTTGGTGCCTTGACGTTACTCGTATGTGCAGGTATGCTCACGGCTCAGGAACGGCCACCGCAGCCTCCACCACCGCCGCCGGATGCCCCTGCTCCGGTGATGGGAATGGGAGGGCAGATGGGACGGATGGCACAGGGCAAAGGAAAAATGAGCGATGCCCGTCTGCGCGGTGCGCCGCTGAGCGAGAAGAGCGAACAGAAAACATTGGCCTGGATCGAAGAAGCGGATGCTGAACTCGCTGCAGATTTGGCCAAACTCAAAGCCGAAGCGCCACAACACTATCGCATGACGATCCGGAGAATGAATATGGCGCGGAGAAAATTGGATCGGTTGCGTGAGCGTGATCAGGAGCGATTTGCCCTGCAGAAAAAAATCCATATTATGGAAGCAAAAACGCGCATGTTGAGCGCACGATACCTGAAAAGCGATGACGACGCTGAAAAAGAGCGCCTGCGGGCGGACATGAAAAAAATTCTGACAGAGCTCTTCGATCTGCGCGAGCAGGACCGCGGCCGCGAAGTACAGCGACTCGAAAAAGAGCTGGCCCGGCTCCGCCAGTCACTGGAAAAACGGAGAAAGAACAAAGAGCGCATCATCGCGCGTCGCCTCGATGAGCTCACCGGTGTGATGGATGATCTGCGCTGGGATTAATCTGGGAAACAGGCAGCAGCAGGTGAACCCTGACGATATTTTTCATCTCCCGCCCAAAAAAGCCCCGGGATGTAATCATCTCCGGGGCTTTTTTTACACAAATTTTCAACTCTTCTGATTCTTCTTGCACTGTATGAGTTTTCAGATAAGTTTGGACAGACCGTATTCGCGTATCGCGATCAGTTTGCGATCGGGGCCGGCGCGGCTGTTTTTTTTCTGCTGGTTTTTGATGCCGTGCCGCCGAATAGTCTGGAGTGGCGTAACGCATCGGTGTTGAGCAGGTCTTCGATGGTGAAATTGTTCTTCACAAAACGGCACAGTTGCCTGCGGCTTTTTTCGAACTGCTGCAAGCTGTTGTTCAGGCTCTTGAACACCGTGATGATCTTGCGTGTATCGCGCGGTTCGATCGTATCTTCGATGTATTCATCTTTGACCAGAGTTGCGAGAATATCGCCGGCGGAGAGGGAGTTGAACTGCAGCGGCCACTCTTTGTTGGTGCTTTTGCGGTAATATTCACGCGAATAGCACACCCATTCATACTGCTTTTTGAAATCGAGCTGTTCGAGAGATTTTTTCGGTGTGGTATAGCTGATCGAACGCATGCTGCGCGAGGTTTTCCATTCGATTTTGAAGCGCATGCACTCTTCGAAAAAAGAATCCGAGGGTTTGAGCAGAGTGCGGCTGTGCGCGTTGTGAATTTTCATGAACAACAGCGCGAGCGCGGGATCATGCCTGTAGAGAAACGTCCCGAGGCTATCGAGTGCATCGATGAAATTGCGCGAAGATGTATCGACTTTTTCGTACATGCCCTTCAGCCAGTGACTGTACAGGCGGGTTTTCTCGCCTTTGATCAGGGCCTCGGTTTTGGCCATGATTTCATCTGACGTGACTTCGAGTTGCAGTATAGCTTCGTGCAGTTGCAGAAATGTGCTGCCGGCATGCTTTTTATCCTCGGCCGTCATGGTTGCAGATGTGTTTTCGAGCTGATTTGTTATGAACGCGATGAGATTACCGAGAAATCCTGTCCATGTGATCATGGTGTACCCTGTACTGTTATGTGTTCAACGCTTCGCTTATCCAGTTAACTCAGTATGGTTGCCGCTTTCATCTCGTCGCACCGCCCCTGCAGTGTGACTCACCTCGCGATGCTCCGGTATCACCGCCATCCGGCCCGGTCGATCGACACTATCCAGGCAAAAAAATATTCTCCCGAAAGATATCGCCTGCATAAATGCAAGATATTCCATAGTTGACGCTGTGGAATTCCCAGAGTCTGCTCATCTCTTTGCTCCAAGCTTGAGTACGCTCCGAAGATGATCACTCGCCCTTGGGTACTGGCAAAGTGCATCAATATTGTGACAGTTAAAAATATCGGAAACCGATGACAAAGTATGATTCTGCCAGTCCGGCCTTTTTATTAGCATACCTGCCCTCATGCTGAGATGAGTAAATTTTGCCGCGGTTGGCTGTGGGTAATCAGCGGTGCATCACCATGCGCCGCCAGTATAGCCGCCGCAGCAGGTGAAGTGATGGCTATGGTTTCACTCCACGAGTGCGTGCCGGGTGAAAATATACTGACTCCCGCGCGACAACACAACCCGAAAGCAACGGTTTCAGCAGGTACCGATATTCCGGACAAATCATACCCCTCGACTTTCCCCGCTTGCATTTTTCTGCAATTCCCCTAAATTATCGACGCTTTTTCCTTTTCCTGCCTGCCAGGATGTATTGTGGACTATTACCCCAACGGAGGCTGATTGTGACAGAACAGGATTTTCACAAACTCGTAGCGGAAGAATTGAAAATCAGGCCGGATCAGGTCGAAAAAACAATCGAACTGCTCGATACGGACAACACAGTGCCGTTCATCGCGCGCTATCGCAAGGAGGTGACCGGTGGTCTGGATGAGGAGGTGATCCGCGCGATCGAAGATCGCATGCGCTACTTGCGCATTCTCGAAGACCGAAAGCAGAGCGTGCTGAAGTCGATTGAGGAACAGGATAAGCTTACCGACGACCTGCGCGAGCGCATTCTGGCTGCAACGAAGCTTCAGGAAGTGGAAGACCTGTATCTGCCCTACAAACCGAAACGGCGTACCCGTGCTACGATAGCTAAAGAAAAAGGACTGGAGCCTCTGGCAGAGCGTATCTGGCAGCAGCAGGATGAAGCCGGCGATATCATGGCCATCGCCGCAGAATTTATCGATGAAGAGAAGGGGGTTGGCAGTGAGATCGAGGCCCTGGGGGGGGCGAGGGATATCATCGCTGAACGGGTTTCTGACGATGCGGATGTACGCAAGTTGGTGCGTGAGAAAACCTGGCACCACGGCGATCTGGTTTCAGAGGCCAGGGACCCTGAAAACGTCGATGTCTATGAAATATATGCCGAGTATCGCGAACCACTGAAGAAGATCGTCCCCTATCGCGTGCTTGCTATCAATCGCGGCGAGCGCGAGGGCTACCTCAAAGTGAAGATCGACGCGCCCGCGGATGATATCATCATGAGTCTGGAGAAGCGTTTTGTCTCCAACCCTGCGAGTATTTTCAGCGAAGAGCTGAAAAAGGCAGTTGCAGATGGCTACACCCGGCTGATCGCTCCGGCGATCGAGCGCGAGCTGCGTTCGCAGCTCACCGAGACAGCGGATGAACATGCCATCGGCATCTTTGCTGCCAATTTGCACAACCTGCTCATGCAGCCGCCGCTCAAGGGGCACATCATCATGGGGATTGATCCCGGCTATCGTACCGGCTGCAAGGTTGCTGTCATCGATGAGACCGGCAAATATCTCGACGGCTGCACTATCTACCCGCACGCACCACAAAACCGGTGGGATTACGCCAAAATTCAGGTTAAAAAGCTGGTGGAAGAGTACGGCGTTACCACCATCGCCATCGGCAATGGCACGGCCAGCCGGGAGACGGAGCAGCTTGCTGCTGAAATTATTTCCGAAATGCCGGACAATGCGCTGCAGTACACAATCGTCAACGAAGCAGGGGCTTCGGTCTATTCAGCTTCACCGCTGGCGAAAAAAGAGTTCCCGGACCTTGACGCCGCCCAGCGAGGTAATATCTCTATCGCCCGCAGGCTGCTCGATCCGTTGTCCGAACTGGTAAAGATCGATCCCAAGTCCATCGGCGTTGGGCTGTATCAGCACGATGTCAATCAGGTGAACTTGGCGACTGCCTTGGATCGGGTGGTCGAGAGCGCTGTGAACAATGTCGGCGTTAATTTGAATACAGCCTCGCCGGCGTTGCTGCAATATGTCGCCGGGCTCAGGCGCTCGATCGCCGAGAATATCGTCAGCTATCGCGAGGAGCATGGCCGTTTCACCAACCGCATGCAGTTGCACGAAGTCAAAGGTATGGGGCCGAAGGCTTTTACCCAGTGCGCCGGATTTCTGCGCATCCCGGACGGTGATGTGTTTTTCGACAGCACAGCGATCCATCCGGAGTCGTACGACGCCGCGGAAAAACTGCTCGAGGTTCTGCAGTTTGATCCCGGTGAAGCGCGCAAACAGGGGCATGTACTGCGTTTGAAATTGAAAAGTGCCGGCACCACGCTGCCCGAACTGGCAGATAAGCTCGACGTTGGCCTGCCAACCCTGGAGGATATCATCGCGGCAATCGAGAAGCCGGATCGTGACCCACGCGACGACATGCCCAAGCCGGTGTTCCGTAATGATGTTCTGAAAATGGAAGACCTGCAGCCCGGCATGCGCATGAAGGGTACGGTGCGCAACGTCGTCGATTTTGGCGCTTTTGTGGATATCGGGGTCAAGCAGGACGGTCTGGTGCACATCTCGAAACTGGCGAAAAAGTACATCAAGAACCCTCTTGACGCTGTCCGGGTCGGTGATACTGTGGAAGTGAAGATCCTCAGTATCGATATCGAACGTGGCCGGATTGGCTTGTCGATGATCCTGGATGATTGAGCCCTGCGGGCTGGACCGGGCGTATCATTCCGGGCCGTGCGAATTATCCTGAAACGATGTTTTGCGTGGCTGAGGCCTGGAGTCTGCTGCCTGAAGATGGGTACGAATTTGACATTCTGAGAGGACGCAAGAAGCCGGGTACATGAGCTGTATGTGGAAGACGTCCGGAGAGTGCCGCTGGTGAGGTGATTTTTAATCTGCGGCGCAGGAAGCGAAGCATAGTGCTTGCTCCCTGCGCTTTTTTTATGCTGTTTCCGGAATTTTCTGAAAATCAGCAGAGAATGCGCAGTTGAAAAAGTGACTCATTCGATTACAAAATAGGAATTTGATAGTATTAAAGTGGGACACTTTTTTGATCGATTTTCGTTCAAATTTGTATTTTGAGGCTGTGGCGCTGCTTGCTCTGCCCGGTTACAGAAAAATAAAATACATCAGGCCGGGTCTGTCCCATGGACTCATCCTGAAGGCAAACAGCGGCTCTGCAGACCTCGGATTCCATAATTTAGCCTCAGAAAATACAATTTTCTTACCATGGCCGCAGTTGTCTGTGAATTGGGTCACCTGCTGATGACGGTTTTGAAAGCGGTGTTTGTCAGGAAAAAATCGTTACTGTCCGGATCTGGCACAGAAGTTGTTTAATTATGACACGGTCAGCCTGAGGAAAAGGATTTTCTCGGTAACTTTTACCGGATGCTTTCCGGTTAATAGTGACTTTGCCACCTGTCAAGGATGACAGGGAAAGACGAAGCTGGTCAACTGCAACCGTGGTCGGCCATGGGTTGTTCGCCTTGCAGGCAGTTACCGTGTTAAGGAATGATACGGTCTTATCCCAGGAATGGGAATGGAAGAGTTGGTGCAGACAGCGCAAGGATATTGATAAACATCATGGAAAAGCAGCAACTTGTGCTGTTTGCATACGCATCGGGTCTTACGGTTTGCCAGGAAGGGCTGCTGCTGAGATTCTGTGCTCACCAACAGACTGTCTGTGAAAGAGGCTTCTTCGGGTCGAAATTCAGCTTTGACTGACCAGCTTCCCGTCTTTCGTACGCAGGTAACACGCAAGACATCCATGACGGATGACATCTGTAATCTCCCTCCCCCTCACAGCCAGAGGCCTGTGTCGTGCAAACGACACAGGCCTTTTTATTGCAACCGGGCCTCGAGACTTTCTGCTATCCTCAGGCATGCAGGTACTTAGATAAAACACGCGTGCGCGCGTAAATAGAAGGCCGGAGGGTACCCGGTCCAGAACGATCTTTGAGTTCAATGGAACACCTGTCAACCTGGAGGACTTCATGCGTTCCATCACACACGCTCTTTTTCTTTTGATTGGATTGTCTTCTCTGCATCTGCCAGAAGTGCATGCGCAGAGTTTCAACGATACACTGTATGTCGCTCCGACGGGGAGCGACACACGGGATGGCCGTGTTCGCGATCGTGCTGTACGAACCATCGGCCAGGCTCTGGAGCTGGCAAAGACAGCCGTGAAACCGGTGCTGATACTGGTTGAGCCCGGTACTTATCAGTTTGATTCTTTTCCCCTGACGCCCTCCTCGCAGGTGACGCTTCGTGGTGAGGGAGAGCCCGCTCAGGTAATCGTCGATGGCGAGGGCAACGGCGGAGAGCGGTTATTCAATCTGGTGTCTGTCACTGATGTGACGATCGAAAATTTCACCTTACGAAACGGTTTCTCCTCTTCGCGCGGGGGAGCGATAGAACTGGTCAATACGACCAACTGCACCTTGCGCAATCTGGTTTTTGAGCAAAATGAAGCCAGCGCCCGCGGTGGGGCTGTGTACACAGATACAGATACGGGCCTGCGGGTGGAAAACTGTACTTTTCGCGATAACACGGCTTTGCTCGGCGGGGCAATGTTCGCCGGCGCTCTGTCAACGGTTGAACTCTCATCCTGCACGCTGACCAGCAACTATGCCGACTCCTCCGGTGGCGCTCTCTTTCTCGATAACGCCGATGTCCGCCTGTACAAAAATCGCATTTTCAGCAACAGCCGCAATCCCGGTCGCGTCGAGGGTGCGGGAGGTATTACCAGTTTTCAGTCAAAAGCGATCATCGGGGGCAGCGTGGATAATGCCAACGATATCTATGAAAACACCGGAGGCACACTGGGCGCACAGCTCTTCGTCTCCGGCTCAGATGTGATCCAGGCACGCTATAATTACTGGGGTAGTGTGCCCGGTTCCGGGCTGGTTTATCCCGGTGACCTCACGGACAGCAATAACTATCGCACGGTTGCCCGCGCTATCCCGATCGGCACGCGTGCGTTTTATCTGTCACCCGCTGGTGCGGATACCAATAAAGGATATGAGCCGGGCTCACCGTGGAAAACTCTGAATTTTGCCCTGAGCCAGTTTTTTGCTTCGGCACTCGACTCTGTCACCCTCAACCTTGCCGCAGGGACCTATTCTCCCACACATACAGGCGAAACGTTCCCCATAGTTCTGGAATCATACACCTCGATCGTCGGCCAGGGGGAGAGTACGGTTTTCGATGGAACGACCGCCCCAGGTGCTCCCGTGTTCACCGCTACAGGCCAGGACAATTTCAGTATCCGTAATCTCGTCGTACGCAACGTTGATGGCGGCAGCATGGGCGCAATTCGGCTGGAGGCAACGGATGGTTTCAGCGCGGTCAACTGTCTTTTTGAAGACAACACCGGCGGCGATGGCGGCGTTTTCAGTATGCTGCGGACACGCGGCAGCTCGATTTCGGACAACCGGTTTACCGGTAACAGCGCCACACGCGGTGGTGTGATCATGACCCTGTACGACGCACGTTCGACCATTCAGCGCAATGTTTTTAACAACAACAACGCCACAGCCGGGGGCGTGGTCCTGGCTGATTCCAACAGTACGACGCGATATCTCAACAACTATTTCCATCATAATACGGCCGACACCGGTGGGGTTTTTTACATCACGCGTTGTGGCAACACGACCAGCCCGACCCTGAATAACAATCGCCTGATCGCCAACACGGCGACCGTGACAGGAGCAGCCATTGCGTTGGACGACGGCAGTCAGCCCATCATCGGCGGCAGGCGCGGGCGTGGCAATGATATTTATGACAATGATTTTCCCGAAGGCAGCTCACAGGTTGTGCGGCTTGCCCCGGGGTTGACCGTTGACGCGCGCTATAATTACTGGGCTGCAGAGCCGGATGAAAATATGGTTTTACCTCTCAACCAGTTTGCGGTCGATAACTTTTTGCTCAAAAGTGCACGCATCGCTGCACGAACCTCAGCGTTATTCGTGGCACCGGATGGCGACAATGAAAATGCCGGCACATCTCCGGACGCGCCCTGGCGCACTCTGACGTATGCTTTACAGCAGTTTCTCGCCAATCCGGAGCAGACTATCACCATCAACCTGGCTGCGGGCAGATATTCTCCATCCAGCACCGGCGAAACGTTCCCGCTGCAACTCAAAGGCAATATGAATCTATACGGCGCCGGCGCGGATTCGAGCATTCTCGATGCCGAAGGCACGGCAACTGTGCTCGTGGGCAATGGCCTTGAAAACGTCGTGCTGCGCAAAATCGCCATAACGAACGGGGATAATCCCGCGGGCAGCGGCGGTGGCTTCGCCCTGTTCAGCAGCACAGCCGTGACGGTTGATAGCTGTCGCTTTACCGGCAACCGTGCTGCTCTGGGGGCTGCTTTGTATCTCTCATCCAGCAAAGAAATACTGGTGGGCAATTCTGAACTGAAGGGGAATACAGCTTCCAGTAGTGGTGGTGCAGGCTATACAGTGCTTTCGACAGTGGAATTCCGGCAAAATTCCGTGGTAGATAACAGTGCCCGTAATGGGGAAGGCGGTGGGTTTGCGGCAGTTGCCAGCTCGAATCTCACCCTGTTGGCTAATACGCTGGAAAGAAATACGGCTTTGCGCGGTGGGGCTGTTTTTCTGCAGATCAGCAGCGGCATCTTCCGGCGCAATTTTATCGTACACAACAGCGCTGATTTCGGCGGTGGTATTTTTATGGATGGCAAGGGCCAGAGTCTCATCGGTGGGGAGGCAGCAGAAGGGAACGATGTGTATGGAAATACCGCCGCGGAAAGTGGCGCTCAGTTTTATCTCATCAATGTATCAGAACTCGATGCACGTTATAATTATTGGGGCAATGTGCCGGAGAATGCCGGTATCAACGATCCGGGAGCGGCAGATTTCAGCAACTATCGTCAGGTCTCGATACAGCTCACTGAAGGAGTGCGGCGATTTTACCTGTCACCCGGTGGTAAGAACAGCAATAGCGGGACCGCAGACACCCTGGCGATGCAAAGCTTGAACTATGCACTCGAGCGCGTTTATGGAACGCCGGACAGGCGCATCACGCTGGTGCTGCAACCGGGAACCTATGATGCCCAATCCGGGCAGACATTCCCGATCCGGCTGCGCGACTACGTGACGGTTACGGGAACTTTGATGGATGATGTAACCATCGATGCGCAGAACAGCGCCCGTGTTTTTGAAGCTATCGCTGTCAGTGGTGCTCTGTTGCAGAATGTGACCGTCACCCGTGGCCAGGCGGCCGGGTTGGAAAATCTGGCGCTGTTTACAGCAGACGATTCTCCGAATGGCGGCGGGATACGCATCAGCGGCGGTGAGGATGTGGTACTCGAATCCGTACGCTTTCGAAATAATCGCGCCGGTTCCGGTTATGGTGGCGCCGTCTCTGTGGAGAATGGTGCGCGCAATACGGCCCTATTGTCTTGCGAGCTGACGCAGAACTCTGCACAGTATGGCGGCGGTCTGGCCTCGCTGGCGGCAGATTCGCTCTCAGTGCGCAGCACGGTTTTTGACGGCAACAGCGGCATCGGCGGAGCCATTTTCAGCCGTGACGGCTTTGTCGATTTATCGTTGTCCACGGTGAGCAACAACAGTTCTGTGCGTCCCGGTTCAGGTTTGTATTTTGCCGGCACAGCACGGGCGCTGGTGCGGCAAAACAAGATTTTCAGCAACGAGGTCACGAATTCGGATACCGGAGCGGTAATCGCCGTTGCCGCTACATCGCAACCGGTGATCGGCGGGGCTGTGACATCAGGAAACGATATTTACGATAACCTCGGTGGTACAATCGGCAAAATTTTCGCTCGCATGGGCATTGGTACACAGCCGGTGCTCGCCAGCTATAATTATCTCGGCGGAGAAGACTCCATGACTACGGCGCTGGTGTTGCCCCTCGACCAGTTTGACACCAGCAATACGTGGGCAGACCCGGTTACCGGCCGGGGCGAGCCACACCTGGTTTTTGCCAGCCCGGAACCCGGCAGTCTGCGTGTGGAGCAGGGCAAAAGCGTGACCTTCGTGGTTTATGTCAGTGATTTTGATGGGGATAAACTGACCTATGTCTGGTCCGTAAACGGTGGAGGGGTCGGTAATGATACGACATATACCCTGCCACCGAGGCCGCCGGGCTCAGTGGATCGCGTGCGCGTACGCGTCTTTGACGATGACGATAATGAGCTGATCGTCGAGTGGATCGTTGAAACCGAAGGGACGGTCTCTGTACAGCCCGGTGCGACTCTGCCGAAATATTTTGATGTCTCGCCGCTGTATCCAAACCCATTTAACCCTGAGACCCGTTTTCGTTATGCGTTGCCGCGTGCAGCTGAGGTGAGAATTGTTGTGTATGATATGCAGGGGCGTCTCGTGCGCCACCTGCTGCAGGGTTTCCAGCAGGCCGGGATTCATACTGCAGTATGGGACGGACGTGATGATCGCCTGCGCACGGTCAGCAGCGGAGCGTATCTGCTCGTTGTCGAAGCTGGTGCCTCCCGCATGGTACGGAAAATGATGCTGGTCAGGTAGAATCTTTCTCTGCTGCGCGCCAGGCCACTGAGTGCGCAGCAGGAGACTCGCAGCTCTGAAAGGTACAGCGATATCCACGATCATTCCTTTCTGTGGAAACAGGTGTAGCACGTCCTGCAGTGACGTTGCCGTTTTGACCGCAGAAACAGAGGCCTGCATACAATGTTTCCGCATTTATCCTGCTCGTGGTTGATGATTTTGGGGATAGATGAGGCCCTTCCCTGGTGTGGGTTTGTTCTGAAAGGTGTTGACATTCAGGGGAGAAATGTGCAGATAGTAAAGTTGGGTACAGAGGATACCGGCGAGCCACCCCGGTTTCTTCACACGACAGCGCTTCTCACAAGTTCAGACTGCAGGTGAGGAACTTGTATTCTGCACTGGCCTGGCGCGCAGCCTTTCGCTCGAGTAATGCGCAGATCGCCTGACAGTTTCCCGAGTGAGCAGATGGCGGAGGATGCAGTTCAGATTCTCGCTCAATTCAAGGAGTCATTCCTATGCCTCGATACATCATCGTGTATATTGGTGGCAATCAGCCATCGACCCCGGAAGAAGGAAAGAAACAGTTCGCTGAATATCAGCAATGGTTGACCTCATTGGGCGATTCGGCAGTGAGTCCGGCCAATCCATTCAAAAATACCCATACGATCAGGCCCGATGGAGCTGTCAGCTCCGGCAGTGCCACGACGATGTCCGGATATACGATCATAGAAGCTGAATCCATGGAAGCAGCTCTGGAGATCGCCAAAGCATGTCCTTTCCTCGAAACCGGCGGTTCGCTCGAAGTCTCAGAGTTGATGCAGATACCAGGCATCGGGTAACCAGAAATCGGTCTTCTCTGGAGCATCCAGCTCCCTTGCCTCAGTATCCCTGACATCAGACTCACGGTGCATCCCGAACCGGAATTCCTGCTCGCCCGCTGCAATAAGAAACATGCTTTTTACGGTTTTATGACATTTCCATGACAATCAGAAGTGCAAAATATCTTATTCTGTGGCAGGTACGTCACTACGGGCAATCTATCCCGCCTTTCCTTGCGCAGCGCTTGTTTATGCGTTACTCGGGATGATGAGATTGTTGTGGTGTGAACATGTCCGTGTTATGGATTTATCAGGGTACAGTGGATGTACCGCAATTTGTGAAACTATCAGGAGCACTGTTTTCAAGGAGGTGTAAGATGAATAATGTGAAATGGAGCCGGGTAGCCGGACTGCTGTTGGTGGTCATGGCCTTGAGCGGGCTGTTGGCGCAAACAAGCGGCCAGGAAAAGAAAAAGCAGGGACAAAAGAGTTCGATTGAATTCATCATTCCGCCGGAAGGCAAGGTGCAGATTCTCAGAACCAGAGATGGTTCTGAATTGATCGGTCGTATCGTCAAAATCGGCCGGAAAAACATCCTGTTCGAATCTGAACTCGGGCGCACGGAAATTCGTAAGGCGAGCGTCCGCTCCCTGACCATGGTCGATGCGGATAAAGTACGGGGAGGGGAAGTCTGGTTTGAAAACCCCAACGCGACACGGATGTTTTTTGCGCCGACAGCCCGGACGCTGAAAAGTGGCAACGGTTATTTTGCCGATGTGTATCTGTTTTTCCCGAGCGTGGCTTACGGTTTGACGGATAATATTACTATCGGCGGAGGTATTTCTCTGTTTCCCAATGTTCCGCTCGACGAGCAATTGCTCTATCTGACTCCTAAAGTTGGATTCTCCATCGGGGAGTCTGCACACGGGGCTGTCGGTGTGTTACTGCTGCGCATGCCGGATTTTAGCGACAATGCAGATAACCCTCTGGGAGTCGGGATACTCTATGGTGTGACCACTTTTGGCTCGACGGACAAAAGCATCACTGCCGGGCTTGGCTATGGTTTTGTCGATAAAAATGTTGCCGATCGGCCGATGGTAATTTTGGGTGGAGAGTGGCGCGTCAGTCGCAGGGTTTCACTGGTGACCGAAAATTGGATGTTGCCTGGCCTTGATGGCGGTCTGGTTTCCTATGGCGTACGTTTTTTCGGCAGGAAACTCTCCGTTGATCTCGCGTTCTGGAGCTCGACGGAGGAATTTCTGTTCCCGGGTATCCCTTACGTCGATTTTGTGTATACATTTTAAACACTGAGTTTCGCATTTTGTGTTGTTTTGCTGCCAGCAATGTGGGCGCCCGGGGCTAAAACGGGCCGGGGCCTGCATTGGTTCGGCTCGTGAGCGCATTCACGCCAAGGTTTTGAGTAGCGAAAGCCAGACGCCGTTCCGTTTTTATTTACGGGCAAGTTGTCGGCTGCTTTATTTTCTTATCATTCCATTTGATACACGACACGCTCCAGGGGAAAACATGCCGAACATTCATGACACCGGCTATAAGAAGCTCTTCAGCGACAAACGTATCTTCCGCCAGCTCATCGAAACGTTTGTCACCGAAAAATGGGTCAAAGATATCGATTTTGATTCTTGCGAGCAGCTCGATAAAACCTTTATCGCTGACCACTACAAAGAAACTCAGAGCGACATTATCTACAGAGTTAAACTGCAGGGGCGGGAGCTTTATATCATCATTCTGCTCGAATTCCAGTCCACTGTGGATCGCTTCATGAGCCTGCGTTTTCTCAATTACATCAGCAATTTCCTCATGGACTACCTGCAGACACAGAAAAAACCGAAAAATCTGCCTGCGGTTTTCCCCCTTCTGCTTTACAACGGGGATAAAAAGTGGACTGCCCCGGTTGCTATTGAAACGTTGATCGAAGGCAATGAACTGCTTGGTAAGTACGGCATCAGGTTTCAATATTTCAAACTTGCTGAAAATGAGTTCGATAAAGAAAAGCTGTTGAAAATTTCTAATCTCATCTCTACATTATTTTTAGCCGAAGCTCATTATGATATCGAAGAGCTTGAAGAGCAGTTCCTTCTTCTGTTTGAAAAAGAAGAAGACAAAAAATCCATTTCTCTTCTGCTCAACTGGTTTCTCAACTTGCACGAGCATGGCAGAATTACGAGTGCAGCCTATGACAAACTGGAGCGAGTTTACAAGGATAAAGAAGAGGTCAAAGAAATGCTGATCACGGCGATCAAAAAAGAGAAAAAGGCCATTTTTGAGGATGGTCTTCAGAAAGGTCTGGAGAAGGGTCTTCAGAAGGGTCTGGAGAAGGGTCTTCAGAAGGGCATTGAGACGGGCAAGCAGAAAGGCCAGCGCGAAAAAAGTATTGATGTTGCCAAGCGCATGCTGGCTTTGGGACAGGATATCGAATTCATCCATAAAGTCACAGGCCTGCCGGTGACTGAAATCGAAGCCTTGAGAAATAAGTTACGCTAACTCAACATGTCTTTCGATGTGCATGTGAACAGCCTATGACAAACCGGCGCGCGCATACGTGAGCATAAAGAAAGTGTCAAAGAAATGCTGATCACGGCGATCAAAAAAGAGAAAAAGGCCATTTTTGAGGATGGTCTTCAGAAAGGTCTGGAGAAGGGTCTTCAAAAGGGTCTTCAGAAGGGCATTGAGACGGGCAAGCAGAAAGGCCAGCGCGAAAAAAGTATTGATGTTGCCAGGCGCATGCTGGCTTTGGGACAGGATATCGAGTTGATCCATAAAGTCACTGGCCTGCCGAAAAAGGAAATTCGCGATTTAACCTGAAGAATTTACAAATAGTGCTACAGTCGGGCTGAACCGTTTTTCTAAAAATTAGGAGGAAGCGCTTAATCGAAAGAGATTTTTATCTCCCCGCCTGCCTTGCTCGGAGCGTTGAATGGTCAGTAAATGTGTCCGGCCAGCACGAAACAGACTGTGAGCACAAACCTGCTTCTCTTTTCTTCCTTCAGCTTACTGCCAGTATTTCCCTAAATCAACCATGATTCCGGCATAAACCTTGATCCCATCCCACAGATTCTGCAGACGGATGTTTTCGTTCTCGGCATGCTGGTTGTTGTCGTGATTGGCGATAGGAACGACCACTACCGGAGCTTTCATGATGTCCTGAAACAGATACATGGGAATACTCCCTCCAGTCGTGGGAATGGTAACGACCTCGCCGCGGGCTGTTCGGATGACGTTGATCAGCGATGTGGCCAGCGGATGATCCAGCCGTGTACGCGCAGGTGGATAGCCATTGCCCCACTTTAGCCGTACAAGCCGTTTATGCGCCCGGCGGGTTGCTGCATCGGGTTCGTCATATATGATGTGATAGCCGGCATCACGCAGGAATGTCTCCACATGCTCCCGGACAGATGCCGGCGTCTGATTCGGCACCAGCCTGAAGCCGATACTCGCCGTGGCCGAAGTCTGAATCGCGTTGCGTGCTTTTGCGCCGACGCTTCCGGAGCGAATGCCTTTGAAATTGACCGCGGGCAGCATGATCAGTTCTTCCAGGCGTTTGCCCTTGCCCTCTTTGCGTCCCAGGGCCAGTTCATGCATCAGACTTTTCTCCTGATCCGGGGCACTCTTCAACGCCGCCCGTTCAGCAGCAGAGATCGGAACGACTTCGTCGAAAAAATTCGGAATCAGGATATCGCCATCGCTGTTGCGCATGCGGCTCATCAGGTCGATGAGCTCGGATATTGGGTTTGGTGCCCAGTTGCCATAATGCCCGCTGTGCAGGGGCCGTGACGGGCCATACACGGTCATCTCCATGCCTGTGATGCCGCGCGCACCAAAATAGAGCAGCATTTTGCGCGACTGGTGTACCGGGCCGTCGCAGAGCAGCCAGGCGTCCGCTTGCAGAAGCGTACGGTATTTGTTGAGAATTTTTGCCAGGTTCGGCGAGCCCCTTTCTTCCTCTCCCTCAAAGAAAAACTTTATGTTCACCGATGGCTCGATACCTGCCGAGCGCATGGCATCGATAGCGGCAAACATGCCGATGATAGCCATTTTGTCGTCTCCGGCCGAGCGGGCATACAAACGCCATTCAGGGTCAGGCCGTTCGCGCAGCGAAGCCGGGTCGATCTCTTGCGCGTTCCTGCCCGGCAGCCCGGAGCGCAGGACCGGCTTCCAGGGATCACTGGCCCAGTTTTCCGCTACAACAGGCTGGCCGTCATAGTGGGCATAGAGAACGACAGTCCTGGTGGCGTTTTTTGCGCGCCATTCAGCATAAACCACGGGCGGCACCTCAGGCAGAGTGAGAAGCTGAGCAGGGAGATCACGTTTGCGGAATTCCGTGATGATCCAGTCTGCATTCCGGCGAACATCCTCCAGATTACTCGCCACATTGGGCATGCTCAGAAAATCTGCGAACTGCGACAGCAGGCGCAGCTCATTCTGCTGCCGCCAGGCATCGATGCGGTTGCTTAAATCAGACGACTGGGCTGCCAGACCAGAAGCTGAAAAGAGTAGCATGACGAGCAGACGAGAAACCGATGTAACAGACATGGTCGTTCCTTTCTCCAGCGTAAAAAGCGGGGCGTGGTGTCTTCCCAGGCACAGACGAACCCGCGCGGTTTGCCGTGAAATAGCCGGATTGTCAGCATGCCAGGCACGTTGACAGCCCGGCTGTTTCCTCAGGCTGAATCGATAAATGTTCTTGCATTATTGCAGCAACAGCATTTTTCTCGTTTGTGTAAAGCCCTGGTTTGTGTGCAGCGTGTAAAAATACACGCCACTGGCTGCGCGGGCACCGCCATCGTTGCGGCCATTCCAGATAATTTCGTGATAGCCGGCCGGACGCTTCTCACCGGCCAGGAGCACGCGTATGGTTTGTCCCATGGCATTGACTACCCGCAGCGAGACTTCTGCTT
Source organism: Candidatus Zhuqueibacterota bacterium (assembly GCA_015485525.1). Taxonomy (GTDB): domain Bacteria; phylum Zhuqueibacterota; class Zhuqueibacteria; order Zhuqueibacterales; family Geothermadaptataceae; genus Geothermadaptatus. The sequence continues at coordinate 26,229 of WFTM01000267.1, forward strand.
CGCGCGGTAATGCAAAGCGGATTGCTGTGGATGGGTTGAAGGGATTGGGATAGTTCTGGTCAAGGGCGAATGTACCTGGCAACGCATCGTTTTGGGCGACAGAGGTGGCATTCGCCTGTATCGAGATATTATCGATAGCCCAGCCCCAGCCATTTTTTTGCCCGTCAGAGTACAGCCGGAAACGGATGATGATTTTTTCTCCCGGTTGAAAAACATCAGCCAGATTCAATGTATGCCTGCGGAACATCGAGCTCCTGCCTATCGCCCCGGCGTTAAATGCCGATTGCCACTCGCTGTCATAGCTGGCATCATAGGGTTCGGCCAGAGCGCGCCAGGTGACGCCGTTATCGTTGCTGCCCTCGACGACGACGTAATCACGAAAACCTTCTTCACCAAAGACGGCGTTTTCGTCCGCGGGTTCAACGATTGCGATATCTTCATAGGTCATAAGCGCATCATCGCGATCGACGATGATCGGACTTTGCAGGGTGGCGGTGATATTGGCATTGTCCGGATAGTTGTGCTTGCTGTGCAGGGCTATACTTGGAAAACCAAAAACAAAGCGGCGTTGCAGCCCTATGAGAAGCAGGTCATCCTCGTTGTCGTTCAGATCGTTCAAATAGGTGTAGCGCGCTTCTGAAACAGGAAAGATGACGACCTCTGAACTCGCTGTTGCCAGAGCTCGGCCTGCGCTATGGGCAAAAGCCTGTACCGGGATGTTTTGCCGGGAATCTGTCGGCAACACCAGAAGCGCTGTGGTATCTTTGCCTGCAGGCGTTGCACCGAGAACTTTATAGCGTACGCCCTTGGCGACCACGGTGGTGGAATCATAGTCTGAGCGCAGGCGCAGGCGCAGGGCGATAGTTCCTGCCGCACCCCCTCCGGTGGAGAGCAGAAGTGGTGACAGAGCCACTTGCGGCGGTGTATAATTGGCCAGCTCAGGCAAGGATACTGTCCAGACCCCGCGGCCATGCGTTGCGACGACTACTTCATCATCGACGATGCGCATCTGCCAGATGCTGACAGCCGGGAGACCATTGTCTGCATAGGCCCAGCTGGCGCCGCCATCACGGGATTCAAAAATGCCGATATCTGTTCCGGCCCAGAGGATAGAGTTGTCAAAAGGCATCACCAGCAGGTCGTACACCGGCACGTTCGGGAATCCCCGGGTACTGGTGCCGTTTGTGAATCCGGAAATGTCTTCCCAGGTATCGCCGAGATCGGTAGTGCGCAATATTTTCGGTGCGCCGGCAAAAGAAAACAGGGCATAGCCGGTGTTAGGGTCTGTCGGGTGGCTTGTAAAGCCTGAGACTCTGCCCATCGGAAAGTCAACATCACCGTTCACTGGCCGGAAAGAAAATCCGCCATCTTCCGAAACGTAAATTCTGCGTTCATCCTGGCTCAGACGATATGCTGCCCAGACGATCTGCGGGTTGGCAAGCGAAATGTGCGGAACGGCAAAGCTGCTGTGCCCGATATAGCCCTCGGGCATTTCGATAAGCTGCCACGACAGACCAAAATCAGCAGAGCGCCACAACCCGGATATCCCGGTGGCAAAAACCAGGTCATGATCCTGCTTCGAACCTGCCAGACGAGTGAAGAAAGGGCCTGCCCCCTGGCCGATATCCAGCAGCCCGGAAGCTTGCCTGATTCGCTGCCATGTTGCCCCCCTGTCTTTAGAGCGGTACAAACCGTTGTACTGCAGGCTCTCCAGCAGCAGGTCAGGGTTGCCGTAATTCCATAACGCATGGAAACCGTCACCGCTTGGCGCATAATTCCAGGTCGTTTGTACGTTCGGGTTTTCTGGTGATACCCAGCTGCCGTTATCCTGCGTTCCGCCGACGTATCGATCTCTGCCGGGCATTTTATCTACGCCATAAAACTGCGAAGTCACATAGCCCCGTGATCGGTCGATAAAGGTGTCGCCACCATCATCGGAAAGCGTCACACCGCCATCGTTGGCGTTGATCAGACGAAAAGATTTTCTCGCGTCGTCGGTTGGAATGAGTACGATATTATGATGGTCCGGATGTACCCCTTTGGGACTGCCGCCGTTGGCCTGATAGGCATCGGTTATGTTCGTTGTCGTGACATCGACGCTCGATATCGTTCCCCAGTTTATCCGCAGTGCAGCCTCGGGAAGGTTGTCGGGGTCCCATGTTCCACCAGCCGGCAGAACCGGCCAGGCGAAATATAATGTTTGATTTTCCTGTCCGCCATTCTGGGCAATATTGCCATCCGGCGTTTCACTGTAGGGGATGTTGTGCAGATAGAGATATTCTCTGGAGGTGTTGCTGTCATATTCACGCAGTTCATAAACACCATCATCGACCTGATCACGAAATGAGAGCATCAATTGTCTGTTGTTGTCGATATCCCAAAGTTCAAAAGGGACTTCGACATAATCGCGATAGGTGTATCGATATGCCGGGACGCCGCTCGTGGCACCGGGTGGAACCGTAAACCGGTGTGCTTTCTGTGATTTCCCCGGCCCGAAGCGCAGTTCAACGCTCACGTAGGTGTCGCGGTCTGCATTGCCGTAGTCGATCCCTCCACCGCCGATGGGGCCACCGAAGTTAATCAGCTCGAGAAAAGAATCGGTATTGTCAAACTCAACCCCTATGGCCTGGGGCTCGCTCTCAGTGACGCTATTGCTGATATCAACTTTCCAGAGATTGACGCCGCCGACGAAGAAGATGTCCCGGTCGTAGGGATGGGCAGCGATGGTGTTATCATACCAGCCCTGGCCCTCGAGGTAATCGATATTTCCTGCCGGATCATTTGCCGTGAACCAGGTTGCGCCGGCATCATTTGAAACCAGAATTTTAGCGATACCTCCTCCGATCTCAGCCGCAATAGCAAGGCGTGAGGTATCCACCGGTGAAATGGCAATTTCCATACGCCGCACGTTGTAAGCATTGATGCCACTGCTGGTTTGAAACCATGTTTTGCCCCCATCGGTCGATTTGAGCACGCCGGTGCTGTGCTCGGTTGCATACTGGGTATTGAAATTCTCCGGGTTGGCGATGAGATGCTGTACCGAGGTTGTGCTGCTGTAGGTACGTGTCCAGGTTTTGCCGCCATCTGTGGAGCGGAAAATCCCCGAAGTTGGCCGTTCCACCGTGCCGTTAAAGCCCCGCCCGGGTTCGACAGCAACCAGCACGATGTCTGCATTTTCCGGATCGACGATGATGCGCATGATGTTGCGAAACGCTGGTTGGCTGTCCGGGCTGACGATCTGTTCCCAGGTCTGCCCGCGGTCTGAAGTCTTCCAGATGCCGCTGCCGGTAATCTGATCGATGTTGCCAAAACCCTCTCCAGTGCCGACGTAGATGACATCGGGATTGGAGGCGGCCATGGCCATGGTGCTGGTTGCGAGATTGGGCAGATGAGAGGTCAGCAGGGTCCAGTTGATGCCGGCATCAGTGGTTTTCCAGACACCGCCGCCGACTGAGCCTGCATACCATGTATCATGAGATGGGTCATCGGGATCGACCACCAGCGCGCGTGTGCGGCCACCCACATGGCCGGGGCCCCGTTCTATCCACTGCAGCGGCGCCGAGGCAGCCTTGCGTAACCCTTTAGTTGAGGTAAGGTGGCGGGCTTTCAAAAGCTCATCAACACGGAAGTTTGCAGAATAACGCGGTGCTCTGTCGCCGTCACGGGTGCGGATGCCGATATGAAATTCGGCAAACAAGTCAGGCCGGTCCATCTTTGCCACACCTTTGATA
>WFTM01000268.1 GCA_015485525.1 Candidatus Zhuqueibacterota bacterium
CCGCAGTAGTTCGCAACATAACCGCAGGACATCCCCCTGTATCCCCCTTCAAAGGGGGAATCGCTCCGTGCCCCCAAAATCCCCCTTCGAAGGGGGACAGGCCCGGCACAAAAGCCGGGCCAGGGGGATGTGCCAACCACAACCACAGCAAAAACAAGTGATGTAACGCGACATTCATGTCGCGAACTACGGAATGTTCTCACCACAATCGCTGCAAAAATCCACAAAACAAAAATCCAAGCACAAACCCAACACCCGCAGTAGTTCGCAACATAACCGCAGGACATCCCCCTGTATCCCCCTTCAAAGGGGGAATCGCTCCGTGCCCCCAAAATCCCCCTTCGAAGGGGGACAGGCCCGGCACAAAAGCCGGGCCAGGGGGATGTGCCAACCACAACCGCAGCAAAAACAAGTGCTGTAACGCGACATTCATGTCGCGAACTATGGAATGTTCTCACCACAATCGCTGCAAAAATCCACAAAACAAATATCCAAGCACGAATCCAAACTCCGCGGTAGTTCAAACGAAGTCGCAGGACATCCCCCTGTATCCCCCTTCGAAGGGGAATTTGCTCCGTCGCTCACCGCCGTTTCTTGCGCCAGACATCACCGGCAAGCCCGTGCACCATGCGGGACAGTGCCTTCAGGCTCTCGAGGTTGTGCACCGGAGCAAAAATATCGATATAGGGCATCGCTGCTTTCATGCCCCGCACTTCCGGACTGTACGCCGGGCTGCCGGCCAGTGGGTTGAGCCAGATCACCCGGCCAGCGCGGGCGTGCAGATACTGCATCGCCTGCTCCAGTTCATCGGTCTCACCCGTGTCCCAGCCGTCACTCATGATCAGCACCAGCGTGCGCGCATCCAGCAGGCGCGGGCCGTACTGTTCGGCAAACGTTTTCAGCGAGGCGCCGATGCGCGTGCCGCCGGACCAGTCGGGAACGCTGTCAGAAAGCTGCTGCAGCGCACTGCGAAAACTGCCTTGCTGCAACTGGGCGGTGATGCGGTGCAGCCGGGTGCTGAAAACAAAGGTCTCGATACGGCTGTCTGCATGATGAAAACTGTACATGAACTGAATCAGAAAACGGCTGTACAGGTCCATCGATTTGCTGATATCACAGAGCATGACCAGGCGCAGGCGCTGGATTTTATGCTGCCGGAACGCGAGATCGATGACCTCGCCGCCGCGGCGCATGCTGCTGCGCATGATTTTTTTCATATCCAGCACACCGCCCCTGCGAACGCTGCGGTAGCGCCGGCTGTAGCGCGTTGCCAGCGAGCGCGCCAGCACGGCGATGGCCTGCATGACCAACTGCAGCTCCTCACCGTGCAGCTCGCTGAAGTCCTTTTTCGCCAGCACTTCCATACTACTGCACACGGCCAGCTCTTTCTCCTCTTCGGATTTATTGCCGTGCAGCCAGTTTTTCAACACTTCCAGAGAGGGTGGTTTTCGGGCGGGATCATCGGGGCGGCGCGGACGCTCCTGCTCGTGCTCGCGAATTTTGGCATCCTGCGCCCGTTCGAGCTCGCGCCAGAACGCCTCGTACAGCTCGTCGAACTGTTGCAGCTCCTGCGGGCTGCGAGCGAGCACGGCGCGCAAAACCAGCCGCAGTGATTCGGCATGATCAAAACCGAGCTCACGCATTGCACGCAGGGCATCAGCCTGTTCCGCAGCACTGACGCGCATGCCGTGATGACGCAAATAGCGGCAAAACAGCACGATATTTTCACTCAGAGAAGTATAGCCCGAAAAATACATAAATTTGGAGATTTTCTGGGTATTCATTCAACAGGCAGGGCCGGCGAAAGCTGTCAACAGTGTGTCTGAAGTCAAACCTTTTATCGCGCCTCAGGGGCATCGGAGCCCGGCGTAAGGCGGCTTTTTACACCGGTTCTTTCCAACAGCTCAAACAGTGACAGACTGGTGTCGCGGATATCCTGCCAGTCCTTCAAAATCACACCGAGGGAGTTCTCGACGATGGTTTTATCGAGATGATCGAAGTGCAGCGAGGCCAGCGCCGTGGCCCAGTCGATGGTTTCGGCGACGCCGGGCACTTTTTCCAGCTTCATGGCGCGCAGCTCCTGCATGAAACGGCAGATTTGTGCGGCGAGCTGCTCATCGATGCCCGGCACTTTCTCGCGCACGATGGTGAGTTCTTTTTCAAAAGAGGGATAATCGATCCACAAATACAGGCAGCGCCGGCGAAGCGCTTCGGATAGCTCACGGATGCGGTTGCTGGTCACCACCACGTGCGGGATGTGTTGCGCACGGATGGTTCCGATTTCAGGGATGGTGATCTGCCAGTCGGACAGGACTTCGAGCAGGAAGCTCTCGAACTCTTCGTCCGCACGATCGACTTCATCGATAAGCAGGACAGCGGGCTTGGGATGTGTGATTGCCTGCAGCAACGGCCTGCGCAGCAGGAAGGCATCGCTGAAAATCTCGGCTTCCTTTTGCTCCAGGGTCTTGCCGCTGTCTTCCTGCATGCGGATGTGCAGGAGCTGCCGCTGGTAGTTCCATTCATACAACGCATGGGTTGCATCGAGCCCTTCATAGCACTGCAGCCGGATGAGCTCTGTTTCCAGCGCTTTGGCCATCACTTTGGCGATTTCGGTTTTGCCGACACCGGCCGGGCCCTCGACGAGCAGCGGCTTGTTCAGGCGCATGGCCAGAAAAAGCGACATCACAATACTGTCCTCGGTGATGTAGCCCTGCTCAGCCAGCATCGTTTCGATTTTTTCGAGATCGGGATTCTTCATATCCTGCGCGGGTGATAGTGCCGTTAAAAGAGTAAGCGACCGTACACGATACCTCATGCACGCCGAACGTTCACTTTTTTATCCATAAAAAGCAACCCGGACGAGGACGACACCTCATCCGGGTTGCAGCTATTGGTCAGCAGACCTGCTTCAGGCAAGCCCTGCGGCCTGGCTCAGAGCACGGCGGGCATATACCCGCGCCAGGTGCGTGCGGTAGTCTTCCCCGGCGAAATGATCGCTGAGCACATCGATGCCACCGGCCGCCTGGGCAGCCGCAGCTTCGATGGCAGAGGCATCCGCAGACTGGCCCGTGAGTGCACCCTCGACGCCGCTGTCCCGGAAGGGCATGTTGCCGACGCCGGTAAAGGCAACGCGGACTTCACTGCACGTTCCGCCATCCTTTTTCACCAGAGCAGCGCAGCCGACCAGGGCAAAGCGCGAGGCAGGCTGGGCGAATTTGAGATAGACCGCGCCGGCCCCCTGCGGCATAGCCGGAATTTCAACGCCGGTGATGATCTCGTTCTCTTCCAGCGCCGTGACGTACAGGTCCTGAAAAAAATCGCCGGCAGCAATCGAGCGTGTGCCATTAGGCCCGATGACATTGATGCTGGCATTCAGAATGAGCAGCACGGCCGGGTAGTCCGCAGCCGGGTCTGCATGCGCCAGACTGCCGCCGATCGTACCCTTATTGCGTACCTGCACATCGCCGATCATGCCGGCCGTGTCGGCCAGCACGGGTGCATGCCCCTGAACATCCGGAGAGGCGGCGATGGCGCTGTGCGTCGCTCCGGCGCCGATATGCAAGGTGCCGTTTTCAACGCGGATACTGTTCAGCTCGGCAATGCGGCCGATATCGATGAGGTTGGCTGGAGCGTTCATGCGCAGCTTCATGGCCGGCAGCAGGCTGTGCCCGCCGGCGAGCAGCCTGGCATCATCGCCATACTGCTTCAGCAAATCCAGAGCTTCGTTCACCGAAGAGGCTCTGTGATAATTAAATGATGCTGGAATCATATCTCTACCTCCGAAGTTCAGGATTGTTTTCCGTTTTGCATCGCCTGCCAGACGCGCTGCGGCGTCAGCGGCATGCGGATATCTTTCACGCCATACTCCGACAATGCGTCGATCACGGCATTGACCACGGCCGGGGTCGAGCCGATGGTTCCTGCCTCGCCGGCGCCCTTGACACCGAGCGGGTTGTGCGGGCAGGGCGTGACCGTACGGTCGGTTTCAAAGCTGGGCAGATCATCGGCGCGCGGCATGGTGTAATCCATGTACGTTCCGTTGACAAGCTGCCCGTCTTCGTCATAGATAGCTTCTTCGAACAACGCCTGGCCGATGCCCTGGGCCAGCCCGCCGTGAATCTGCCCTTCGACGATCATCGGATTGATGACATTACCGACATCATCGACCGCGACGAAACGCTTCAGTGTGACCTTGCCGGTCTCTTTATCCACCTCGACGACAGCGATGTGTGCGCCAAAGGGATAGGTGAAGTTGGCCGGATCGTAGAAGCTGGAAAAATCCAGCCCCGGTTCCAGACCTTCGGGGTAGTCATGCGGCACATAGGCTGTCAGGGCGATATCCCCGAAAGCGATGGATTTATCCGTGCCCTTGACGGTCCACGCGCCGTTGGCGAACTCGAGATCATCGACCGCGGCTTCGAGCTTGTGCGCTGCGATCTTCGCGCCTTTTTCGATCACCTTATCGAGGCTTTTGACGATCGCCGAGCCACCGACAGCCAAGCTGCGCGAGCCGTAGGTTCCCATTCCAAAAGCCACAGCTTCGGAATCGCCGTGCACGATTTCGACATCTTCGAGAGCGATGCCGAGCTTGTCAGCGACAACCTGGGCAAACGTGGTTTCATGCCCCTGGCCATGGGAGTGCGAGCCGGTATATACACTGACCTTGCCGGTCGGCTGGATGCGCACCTGCGCTGATTCATACAAACCGGCACGGGCACCGAGGGCGCCGACCACTGCCGAAGGCGCGATTCCACAGGCCTCGATGTAGGTGGAGATACCGATGCCGAGCAGTTTACCCTGCTTGCGCGCTTCAGCCTGTTCCTTGCGGAAATTATCGTAATCGACGATCTCCAGCGCTTTTTTCAGCACCTGCTCATAGTTGCCGCTGTCGTACTGCAGCGCAACCTGGGTCTGATAGCCGGGCTGATTGACGCCATCAAAAGGCGGGATGAAATTTTTGAGACGCAGTTCCGCCGGGTCCATGCCGAGCTCACGCGCACCGGTTTCCACCAGGCGCTCGAGCAGATAAGTCGCTTCGGGACGACCGGCACCACGGTAGGCATCCACCGGCGTGGTATGCGTGAATGCAGCCACCAGATCGATGTGAATTGCCGGCGTGGTGTACAACCCCTGCAACAGCGTGCCATGCAGCCAGGTGGGTACACAGGTCGAAAATGTGGAGAGATAAGCGCCGAGATTCGCCCAGGTATTGATGCGCAGCCCGACTATCTTGCCGTCTTTATCAAAGCCCATTTCGGCTTTGGTGACGTGGTCACGGCCATGGGCGTCGGTCATGAAGCTTTCGCTGCGCTCAGCGGTCCACTTCACCGGCCGGCCGATCTTTTGCGAGCACCACGTGACCAGCGCTTCTTCGATATAGTGAAAAATCTTGCTGCCAAAACCGCCGCCGACATCCGGAGCAACGACGCGGACTTTGTGTTCCGGCAGGCCGAGAACAAAGGCACACATGAGCAAGCGGGTCAGGTGGGGGTTCTGCGAGGTGGTGTACAGGGTATATTTGTCATTGGTGGCATCATAGTCGCCGATGGCGCTGCGCGGCTCGATGGCATTGGGCACCAGGCGCTGGTTGACGAACTCGAGAGTGGTGATGTGGTGAGCACTCGCCATGGCGGCGTCGGTTTTTTCCTTGTCTCCGAGCTCCCAGTCATAGGCCATATTTTTGGGCGCTTCGTCGTGCACGAGCGGTGCACCATCCTGGACAGCCTTGTACGGGTCTGTCACAGCAGGCAGCTCTTCGTAGTCAACTTCGACGAGCTCGGCGGCGTCTTTTGCTGCTTCGCGGGTTTCCGCGATAACGATAGCGACGGCATCTCCCACGTGGCGGACTTTATCCGCAACCAGCAGCGGGTGCGGCGGTTCTTTCATTGTATCGCCGTTTTTGAAATCCACCTGCCAGCCGCAGGGCACGCCATTGATGCCTGCTTCCGCAATGTCCTTACCGGTAAAAATGGCTACCACGCCCGGGTGCGCAGCCGCGGCTTTGGTATCGACGCTGTTGATGCGTGCATGGGCATAGGGACTGCGGATGATCTGCGCATAGGTCATGTTCGGCAGTACAATATCATCGGTGTAACGCCCGTGCCCGGTGGTAAAACGTTTGTCCTCCACCCTTTTTATAGATTGACCGATAAATTTTCCCATCATGCCCTCCTAACCTTGAGTATTTGCTGCGTTCTGAATAGCCTTGACGATATTGTGGTATCCGGTGCACCTGCAGTAGTTACCTTCGAGAGCGTGCCGGATTTCCTGCTCGGATGGGCTGGGATTGTTGGCCAGCAAATCGGTCGCCGTCATAATCATCCCGGGCGTACAAAATCCGCACTGCAGGCCGTGTTCTTCGTTAAAACTCTTTTGCAGGGGGTGTAACTCGCCGTTACTCGCCAGGCCTTCGATAGTGGTAATCTCTGCTCCATCGGCCTGAACCGCCAGCATGGTGCAGGACTTCACTGCTTTGCCATCGACGAGAATGGTGCAGGCCCCGCAACTGCTGGTGTCACAGCCGATGTGAGTTCCGGTCAGGCGCAGCACATCGCGGAGATAGTGCGCCAGCAGCAGGCGAGGTTCAACTTCATGGCTATGGGAAACGCCATTGACCTGAACCGTGATTGGAATGCCCATCAGGATCCTCCTTAACTTGAAAGTGATAGGGGATTGGAAATGAAGCGGTCTCCAGCCCGCAAGCAGGAAAGCAGGGAATTTTTTATCTTTCATCCTGCCATAGCGCTGCTGGAGAGTGTTATCACACAATATATCTCAGTGTGTCGCAGTTTCAAGCCGGGCCCAAAACTTCATCCATGCGATCCCGGCCGTGCCTATGAATGCAGCCTGAAAATCAGCTTCCGTCCGGCTCGCCTTTATCCTTCTTGCGAAAGCGGGAGAACAAACCTTTTTTGCGCTCTTCTCCCGGGCCGGCGATCTCTTTTTCCAGGGCCTTGAAAAACTGTTTGGTCATGGAGTTGGCTACGCCGGTCAGAACGCGCTGACCTGTCCGGGCCAGAGTGCCACTCAATTTGGCATCACCGGCAAAGGAAATCTCCGTGCCGTGCGGGTTGAGAGCCTTCAGGTTGATATGCCCCAATGCCGAAACGTTACCGATACGGCTGTTCATTTTTATTTTCAATGAAAAGGATTCCGGTTGATTTTGATCGAGAATTTCGAGATTCCCCTTGAATGCACCATTAACCGGCCCCATCTTGATCTCGGAAACAGCCTGATAGCGGGTGCCATCGATCAGTTCGAGGCGCTTGATTCCGGGTGTGACACGAGCCAGAATATCCGGGTCCATCAAAATTTCCCACAGTTCCTCGCGTTGCATTGCCAGGACATGAGAACCTTCAAAATGCATCAAAACCTCCTTGCTTGCCAAAAATTAAACCGGAGTTGCAGATTTTTATTCCGACTTATGCTTCTATCAGCGCTGTGCGCGTGGAACACTATATTTAATATGGCTGGTATCCCTCGGTGAATCCCGGCTTTCTTCAGCCTATCTCCTTTCGCCGGCCCGAAAGCGGCTATGGATCAGACACGGCACGGGAAAATGTAGCCGAAGTGGCAACACTTCGGGCGCACTGATATGGCGGATGTAGCCGAAGTGGCAACACTTCGGACACACCGAACGCCGGAACGCTTGCGAGTTCCGCTACACGCCGGCAAAACGTGTGCTCGTGCGCAATATCCATCCGGTGAACCCCACCTTTCTTCAGTTCATCTCCTTTTCGCAGGCTTGAATGCAGCTATGGATCAGGCACCGGCACGGGAAAGATGTAGCCGAAGTGGCAACACTTCAGGCGCACTGATATGGCGGAAGTAGCCGAAGTGGCAGCACTTCGGACACACCGAGCGCCGGAACTCTTGCGGGTTCCGCTACACGTGGGGAAAAACCTCGCCCAACTCCTGCCACTAAACTGGCCGCCGGAAACAGTGGAGAAGCCATGCAG
>WFTM01000269.1 GCA_015485525.1 Candidatus Zhuqueibacterota bacterium
CTTCGCGCACTTCGCGCCTTTGCGGTGAAACCCGGCTGCTGCCCAAAGCTGTGTGAATGCCCGGGTATCCAGATGCTTTTTTGTTGCCAATGATAAATCACTCGTCAGCCAGGAATTTCAAAATTCCCTCATCAGTCCGGGGCTAATCATCATGATTTAAACAGCCGTGGAGAAAAATTGATTTCACCGTCTCGATGGCGACGCTGCGCTCGTCTCTCTCCTGGCAGCCGGACTGGCATATCTGGCTGTGAATCATACCCTGAAGAACGCGCGCCAGCCGCTGCGAATCCGTGATGCGAAACCGGCCTTCGCGCACACCCTGCTCGATCAGTTGCGAAATAAAGTACAGCTCGCGGCTGTAGGTTTCGCGCAGCTCATCCTGGATGACGCCGGAAAGAGAGTTCGGCTGATGGATCTCAAAAGAGATGATCTTGAAAGCGTTCTGGTGATCATAAAAATAATCGAGGGCAACCTCGATGTATTTTTCCAGTTTTTCAACCACACTTTCGCACGGCGCCAGAGCCTGGTTTACCGTGTCTTTAAATGACTGCAACCCCTCGCGCACCAGCGTCAGGAACAGCTCCTCCTTGCTGGAAAAATAATTGTAGATCGTCCCTTTGCCATACTCTGCTCTGATGGCGATTTCATCCAGGGTAGAGCCGGAAAAGCCCTTTTCTGCAAAGACTTTCTTTGCTGCCTCGAGAATGTCTTCCCGGCGGCGCAGGCGTTCGCGTTCTTTTCTGCTAAGCTCGGTCGTGGCGTTCATGTTTGCCCTTTTGCCGATGACTGTCTGGTCAACTGGTGACTGGTGGGTCATATTTTAACAAACTTTCCCGCAATTGCAAGAAAAATTCATTGCCTTTTCAGCATGCTGCGGTTATTTTGCCACACCAGCCAAATCCCCTCTCAGTCCAGTTCAGGAGAAAACCTATGAAGCAGGAATATTCCCCGGTAACAGACCAGCATCGCATTGCCACGGATGAGCTCAATCCACCACCACGGCTGCTGCTCGGCCCCGGACCCTCCAACGCGCATCCGCGGGTACTGCGCGCCCTCGCCACGCCGCAGGTCGGCCATCTCGATCCCCATTTTCTCGCGTTGATGGCGGACATTCAGGAGCTGTTGCGCTACGCCTGGCAGACGGATAACGACATGACCATCCCGGTGAGCGGCACAGGCAGCGCGGCCATGGAAGCAACGGTTGCAAACCTGCTCGAGCCGGGCGACCGCATCCTCATCGGCATCAACGGGTATTTCGGTACGCGCCTGCACGACATGGCGCAACGGTACGGTGCAGAAGTAGTGGTGTTGCATAAAAGCTGGGGTGAGGTTTTCACCGCTGCGGAACTGCGCGCAGCGCTGGAGAAGCATCGGCCCGCAGTTCTCGCACTGGTGCATGCGGAGACCTCCACGGGAGCCTGTCAGCCGCTGGCAGAAGCCGGCGCCCTGTGCCGTGAATTCGATTGCCTGCTTCTGGCCGATACGGTCACCAGTCTCGGCGGGGTGCCGCTCTTTCTCGATAACTGGCAGGTGGATGCTGCCTACAGCGGCAGCCAGAAATGCCTGAGCTGCCCGCCCGGAATCGCCCCGCTGACTTTCGGCCCGCGCGCGGTCGAGAAAATCAAACGGCGCAAAACAACCGTGGCGAACTGGTATCTCGACATGTCCCTGGTAGGGAAATACTGGGGCGCGGAACGCACCTACCACCACACCGCACCGATTTCGATGAATTATGCCCTGCGTGAAGCCTTGCGACTGGTCGCCCAAGAGGGCCTGCAGCAGCGCTGGCAGCGGCACGCGGAAAACTCTCGCCTGCTGCAGCAGGGTTTGCAGGACATGGGCCTCTCCTGCCACGTCGAAGAACAGTACCGCCTGCCGGTGCTGGTCACTGTGCGCGTGCCGGATGGGGTGGAGGCAAAATCCGTCACCAGCCGGCTTTTGCAGGAATACAACATCGAGATCGGCAACGGGCTGGGCGAGCTCGCCGGAAAAGTCTGGCGCATCGGGCTGATGGGGCACAACAGCCGGCGGGAGAATGTCGTGCTGTTGTTGCAGGCACTGCGTGAAATAGTGGGTTCACGATGAGCGTACCAGATACGGCACTGGCGGAGTTTTGCGCTGAGCTGTCGCGGCGCGCCGGTGGCGAGCTGTGCACGGATCACCTGACGCGCACACTGTACAGCACGGATGCCAGCCTGTATCAGGTCATGCCGCTGGCGGTTTTCATTCCCCGCGATGCAGACGATGTGCAGGCAGCGGTCAGCCTGGCTGCGCAGTACGGCATTCCGGTGCTGCCGCGTACTTCAGGCACCAGTCTGGCCGGGCAGGCTGTGAACGAAGCGGTGGTCATCGATTTCACCCGCCATCTCGATGCGATCACAGAACTCATTCCCGAAGAAAAAAAAGTACGCGTGCAGCCGGGCATCGTGCTCGACGAACTCAACCTGCGTTTGCAGCCGCACGGGTTGAAATTCGGCCCGGACCCGGCCAGCAGCAACCGCGCCGCGCTCGGCGGCATCGTCTCCAACAACTCGACCGGCAGCCACTCGATTCTCTACGGCATGACCGCGGATCATGTGCTTGCTGCGCAGGTCATCCTGAGTGACGGCAGCCGGGCGAGTTTTCACGCGCAGGAGGATGATGCGCTGCAGGCCATGGCCGGCAACAGCGATTTTGCCTCGCGTCTGCACGGGCACATCCACGCGCTGGCTGCGGATAATGCCGGCATTATCCGCGCCGGTACGCCGCGCCACTGGCGTCGCTGCGGCGGTTACAATCTCGACCGCTTTGTGCCGGGCACCAGCTCGCGCCTGCCGCGTGACCCGCGTTTCAATCTTGCCAAACTGGTCTGTGGTGCCGAGGGTACCCTCGGCGTGCTCACTGAAATCACACTCAACCTCGTCGAGCTGCCGCGCCGCACCGCGCTGGCGCTGGTGCATTTCGACAGCTTGCAGGAGGCCCTGGAAGCCGTCCCCGTCATGCTCGAAACCGGGCCGGCTGCCGTGGAGCTGCTCGACCATTTCGGCCTGACCCTGTGCCGGGACGTTCCGGCCTATGCCCGCCTGCTGCGCACCTTCCTGCACGGTGCTCCCAACTGCCTGCTGATCACGGAGTTTTATGGCGACAGCGAAAAAGAACTCGCCGCGCGCATCGATTCGCTGCAGCAGCACCTGCGCCGTCACGGCCACCGCGGCCACATCACACCGGCGTTGTCCCGGGGCATGCAGCAGGATGTCTGGACTGTGCGCAAAGTCGGCCTCGGGCTGATGATGAGCATGAAGGGCGATTTCAAGCCGATCCCGTTCATCGAAGATGCGGCTGTGCCGGTGGAGCATCTCGCTGAGTACATCAGCCGGATCGAGGCGTTCTGCCACGAGCTGGGCACGGATGTCGCCTATTACGCACATGCCAGCGCCGGCTGCCTGCACGTGCGCCCGCTGATGAACATGAAAGACCCCTCTGAGGTAGATAAGCTGCAGCGCATCGCCGCGCATTCCGCCGAGCTTGTCGCGGGCTATGGCGGCGCCATCTCCAGCGAGCACGCCGACGGCCGCTGCCGGAGCTGGCTGAATCAGCGCATTTACGGGCCGGAGCTGTATCAGCTTTTCGTTCAGGTGAAAAAACTGTTCGACCCGCAGAATATTTTCAATCCCGGCATCATCGTAGGCGGCCAGGATATCCGCGATAACCTGCGCTACGGCAGCAGCTATCGCGCGCATGTGCCGGAGACGTTTTACGATTTTTCCGATGAACAGGGCTTTGACCGCGCGGTGGAGATGTGCAACGGCGCGGGCATCTGCCGCAAGCGGATCGATGGGACGATGTGCCCGAGCTTCATGGTGACGCGCGAGGAAAAGCACAGCACGCGTGGGCGCGCCAATGCCCTGCGTGCCGCCATCTCCGGCCGCCTGGACGCAGAGGGTTTAACCAGCCGCCAGCTCTTCGATGTGCTCGACCTCTGCGTGGAGTGCAAGGCCTGCCGTGCCGAATGCCCCTCCTCGGTGGATATGGCGCGGCTGAAGTTCGAATTTCTGGCGCAGTATCACGCCCGCCATGGCCTGCCGCTGCGCGATCGGATTTTTGCTGCACAGCCGGCACTGGCGCGCTGGATGACACGGTTGCATCTCCAGCCCGTGTTCAACGCCGTGCAGCGATCGCACTGGCTGCGTAAAGGGCTGGAAACCGCGCTGGGAATCAGCGCCAGCCGGCAGCTACCCGAACTGTCGTCACACGGTTTCATGCGCTGGTTCGCAAAACGCCGGCCACAGCAGGGGCAGCAAAAAGTCATGCTGTTTCACGACTGCTTTACCACGCATTTTGAGCCGGAAATTCCACGCGCGGCTGTGGAGCTTTTTGAAAGAGCGGGATTCGAGGTGATCCTGTCACCGCACCTCTGCTGTGGCAGGCCCTTTATTTCCAAAGGCATGCATGCTGCGGCGCAAAAGGCGGCGCGCCGGACGGTTGCTGCCCTCAGCCGTGCTGCCGAAGAGGACATCGCCATCGTCGGGCTGGAGCCGGGCTGCCTGCTCACCCTGCGCGATGAGTATCGCTATCTTTTGCCCGGCGATGCACGTGTCGCCCGCGTCGCAGACCGCACCTTTTTGTTCGATGAATTCATCGGTACGGAAGCGGCGGCGCAGTTTGCGAAGTTGAATTTTAAAAAGGAAGCGATCGGGGTATTCGTGCACGGCCATTGTCATCAAAAAGCGCTGGTGGGAACCGGGCCTCTGCAGCAGATGCTGGCGTTGCCGCCCGGCTGGCAGGTGGAAGAAGCTGAAGCCGGCTGCTGCGGCATGGCCGGTGCTTTTGGCTACGAGGCGGAACACTACGATATTTCCCTGCAGATGGGCGCGCACCGGTTGTTTCCCCGCGTCCGCGAGAACGCGGAGAAAAGGCGGATCGCTGCCTCGGGCTTCAGCTGCCGCCAGCAAATCCGTCACGGCACCGGCGTTTCGGCGCAGCATCCGGTCGTGCTCCTGCGCGAGGCGCTGCAGGAGTGAATCAGCCATTTTACCTGACTGCATAACCACAACAAGGCCTCACGCAAAGTCCGCAAACCACGCTGAGCAATAAAACAAAAGCAAAAAACTCTGCGAGCACAGCGAACTCTGCGAGAGAAAAAAAGGATTTGCAGCGGTGCAAAGGATGAACACAAGTGCAGGGTGCATATTTCCCTGACAGGATGAAACGTTCGTTGCACGATTTATCGTGCCCAGAAAGCCGCTCATTTTACTCGGAAGCTCCGGGGCACCGGCATCGAATGCCTGATTGCGTACCCGGAAATTCTGCCGGAAAAACGTCTCCCGGTGTGGTTTCGCTTTTGAATATCAAAAAGGTTTTGTATCAATAATGGCCGGATAAAAGGAAAAGAACCGGCACTATAGATGCGTAAGATAACAGA
>WFTM01000270.1 GCA_015485525.1 Candidatus Zhuqueibacterota bacterium
AACCACCCCAACCCCTTTGCCGACGAGACGGTCATCGCCTATACGCTGACCGGAGAAGCAGAGAGCGTCTCGTTGAAAATCTATTCTGTTTCCGGCCGGTTGATTCGCGAATGGTCTTTCTTCAATGAAGCGGGCTATGCCGAACACATCTGGGATGGCCGTGACGAGAACGGCGAGCAGGTTGCCAATGGCGTTTACTATCTTCGTTTCCGCGCGCGCATGGGGGATGAGACCATCGAGCGTATTCAAAAAATAGCCCGCCTGCGATGAACCGCACACCTGCCGGCAGGAAAAAATGGTTGGCCCTTGCCGCGATCAACCTCATGGTGCTCGTCGGTGGCATCCTGGCGTTGACCTCCATGGGAAATACGCAGGCACTGAGGGCAAAGAAGCAGTGGCTTGCAGAGCATACGGGCATAGACTTTTTCCTGCCCGAGAGTGCTACGGAAAACCACGCCCTCGTCGATGCACTTTTCCATGTTCTCGCCTATGGTCTTTTGACGCTGACGCTGCTGTCATTTCTGCACGTCATCAAGCCCTCTCCGCGCCATGTGTACTTTGTCGCAGCCTTCGTGCTGGTGCTGGGTGCGGCGGATGAGTATATGCAGGCCGGAATTCCCGGACGTGAAGCCAGTGTGCTGGATTTTTTCTGCGATGTTTTGGGACTGCTCTGGGGAGTGATCTTTTTTCTGTTCTTCGATCGTGTCCCACACATTTCTCTGGCATGGCGACGACTGTTCAAAAGAGGATAATCCAGGGTATCCCGTAAACCCAACCAACCGGACCTCCCTCGCCTTGTCTGCCTGTTTCGCAAGATACCCGCATCTCCGGATTCATGAAGCTGGTTTCCGGAAAGCCCGAATGGCGGCTCTTGTTGATCCTTCGATGCACTGGCAGTTTGGTGGAAAAGAAGCAACAGTGCGGTGCAGACTGATTCGCCAAAAGATGGAAATTTCACGTTGAATATGAAGGAAGGTCGTATGCCGAACGGTTTTTTCAGAAGCCGCCAGGTTTGTACCGGTAACAGCGTGGTGAGCGGGATAAGCGCTGCGTGCCGATATTTTATTTTTGGGCTGGTTATTTTTGCACCGTGTACCGCCCTGAACGGGCAGACTGGAGGGGCTGAGTTTCTGCGCCTCGGTGCCGGCGGAAGAGCATTGTCCATGGGCGGGGCTTATGTCGCGCTTGCCGATGATCCCAGTGCTGCTGTGTGGAACCCTGCCGGTTTGTCCAGAGTTGCCGGGATGCAGGGCTACCTCAGCCATATGACTGTTTTCAGCAGCCAGGCTTCGCATAACTTCGCCTCTGCCTCGGTTGCAATCAACGACGGCCTGGTGCTGGGCCTGAGTTGGGTGCGTTTGAGCGTCGATGATATCCCCCGTTTTTCCGCGCTGCAGGGTTCGCGCTACGATCGCCTGCGCGACCGGCCCGAGTGGCGTTCTGATGGTGAGTCTGATGGCGTGTTTCGCAGCGTGGATGATGCACTCTTCTTTTCCTTTGCGCGCCGGTTCCGGTTTGAGCTGCTTTTCGGCCAGGGGCTGACGCCAGTAGCGCTGCCGGTCGATATCTCTTTCGGAATGAACATGAAGCTCATCCGCCGTGCGCTGGATGTCGCCTCTGCTTCGGCGCAAAGCCTCGATCTGGGGATGATCATCTCTCTGGGTAGCCGCGCGACAGGAACCGGGAGGCAACAATCTCTTTCATTTGGCATCAGTGTGTTCGATGTCGCTGGTTCGCGCATGAACTGGAGCACGGGAACGGACTACGCCGATCCGTTGCCTATGCGTCTGGTGGCTGGAGTGGGGCTGACGCGCGCGCTGCCAGGGCGCAACAATACTCTGGCTCTGTCTTTGGCCCAGGATGTCTTGCAGTTTCAGCGCCCCCGTCTCGGGGTGGAGTACCAGATCGGGCGTGTTCTGGCGCTGCGCGGAGGTTACCGGGCTACTGGCTGGTCAGCCGGAGCTGGTTTGAATTTCGGCAAAGTCATGCTCGATTATGCTTTCTCGACGCACGAGCTGGGCGCAACCCACCGCGTCGGCGGTGGCGCGAGGTTCTGATTGGGGAATGGAAAAAACCTGTGACCTGAGTATCGCAGCGGTAGTTATGGCGGAAGGCAAGTGCTGGATGACGACTTCCCAGCCCGGTGCGGAACATTGCAGCATATTTCGAACTCGGGATGATATGTTCGTCGTGCACGATTTATCGTGCACGAAAGCCGCCAATTTACCCGCGTGACCGGGCAAGAGACAGGTTAGCGGCCTGTCAGGTCAGTGCAGGATGAGCAGCTTGCTGCGTTCGGTAATTATGATGCCGTGCGCTTGCCGCATTTGCATAACGAGAAAATAGGTCCCTGTTGGTAAATTTCGACGCTGGATGGTAAACGTCGAAGTCCCGGGCT
>WFTM01000271.1 GCA_015485525.1 Candidatus Zhuqueibacterota bacterium
ATAAGCACCCGGGAAGCGCGTGCTTTCGTTCAGCTCGAATTATCCTCCGCTGCAGGCTTTTGCGCTGGTCCGCGCGCTTAGGGGATGGAGTCTGTGTGATCGGGACTACATCAGGGCGATTGTTCTGGCAATCAGCCGGGTCAGTTTTGGCTCAGCCTCGCCGGCAATACGCAGGATCTCGGCGATATCCACCGGTTTGAGGGCATCAGGCAGGCAGGAATCCGTCACAACAGAAAGCCCGAGTACGCGCATATCGCTATGCACAGCCACGATCACTTCCGGCACGGTGGACATACCGACAACATCCGCACCGATGGTACGCAGAAAACGGTACTCGGCTCGGGTCTCGAGGTTCGGGCCGGTGACGGCGACATAAACGCCCTTCTGAATTTTGATGCGTTCCTGCAGCGCAACCCGTTCCGCCAACTGAATCAGGCTCTCGGTGTAGGGCTCGCTCATGTCCGGGAAGCGTGGCCCGAGCTCATCATCGTTGATACCGATGAGGGGATTGTCGCCGAGCAGGTTGATGTGGTCTGCGATGATCATGATATCTCCCGGTGTATAAGTCGGGTTCATGCCGCCGCAGGCATTGGAGACGATCAGGGTATCGCACCCCATGGCTTTCATCACCCGCACAGGAAAGGTGATCTGCTGCATGGAGTAGCCTTCGTAGTAATGAAACCGTCCCTGCATGGCCATGACCGGCTTGCCGGAAACGTGCCCGAAAATCAACCTGCCCTCGTGACTTTCGACAGTGGACAACGGAAAATGGGGGATGTTTTTATAGGATACATCTGTCTCGATCTCGATGTCCTGCACCAGTCCGCCCAGGCCTGTGCCGAGAATGATACCGATCCGTGGTTTCAGAGACGTTTTTTCTTTGAGATAATAGACCGCGTCGTTGATCTTTTTTCTCAGCTCGGTCATGTCCTGCTCGCCCTTCGTTAACCTGAAAATCCTTGCGCGAAACGTTACTATCCTGAATTATTCACAAATTTGCGGCAAAAAAAGCATAAAGATTTATAAATCAAATAATTAACGTGGAAGCTCATTTTAAACTCAGTTTTTCCATGACTATTCGCACGCAACGCCGCAAAGCCCGCAACGTATTGTTTTAAATTGATTTTAAGCTTGTCCGCCGCGCCGTGGCGTGAATATTCAGGCTATCCTGTATTATTCACAAAATACTTTAAGAGTAGGCGCAACTACTTTAATATTTTATATGTTACAGCTTGTAATCCTTTCAAACGTAGTTTTTGAAAGACTTGTATATCTCGCAATGATGCAGAGCACACAGTTTATTGTTTTAGCAGAAATTAACCATTCTTTCTCTGCGCTCACTGCGTCTCTGCGAGAATGATGCAGGCTATCTATGAATAAATCCGGTTCGTCTGCTTTTTTCAAAAAAGAGCGCTTCGCGCCTGGACGATAACGCAGTCCAAACCGCACTGTAAAACAGTCGCACTCATTTTTTCTGCTGTTTTTTCTTTTTCGCCAGCTCCTCGAGCAACCGGCGGCGCTCTGCCTCCTGCGCTTCCCGCGCCCGGCGCAGGCGTTCTTTTTCACGTTCGATCTGCTCGCGCCGCTTACGCGCTGAGCTGATACTTTCCTTCATATTGATTTTGTGATCCGCATCAACCTTGATAACAGCGAGGTTGTAATCACGTACGCGACCCTGCTGGGCAAAATAGATGATACCGAGCGCTGTGCCGATTCCGGTTGTCAGCCAGAGGGCGCTGTGCGAATTGCCATCCACACCGCGGTCGATCAGCGAACCGGCAAAAAAACTGGCGCCAAAACTCAGCGCACCGCCTCCCAGGGTGAAGAGAATCAAATTGGTGTTGGTCTTCTTGGCCTGTACTTCAGAAGGTTTGATCGGCCGGCCGGCGCTGTCCCGAAGAGGCAACCGGGAAGCACATCCCTGAAATACGAAAGCTGCAAGAATCAGAATATGTGTCCAAGAAACGAGTTTTTTCATGATGTTTGTCCTTTGCTGAATGAGGTCTCTGTTTTGGCCCGTTTCCAGTAAAGATACTCACCAAAGCCCGCAATAACAGAATCCCTTTTTTCGCTCCCGGCGATCAGGTGATGAATTGATCGGAAATTCTGGGGATACGAGGTTTCTTTTCCTTTTTCCCGGCAGCAGGAGGATCACTTTCTTTTTCCTCGCCGGCCTCCTTGCCGTCCTCTTCTGCTGGGCCACCGAGGGGCGGGATATCGACGCGCTTTCTGCTCCAGCCTTCAGGGGCGTTTCCCTGCCGGGCAGCGTGTTCATCTCCAGCGTCCGGCTCCTCATCCTCCTCATAGCCTGTGTCATCCATCTCCAGCACGCCGATGAGTTCGAGCTGGCTCTCGAGCAGATGGCGGAGACGCCGGGCAAAGCTCTCTTTCTGTGCTTTGATAATCACCAGATCATTGCGGATCTTCTCCAACTTGCGGCGCGCATCTTCGACGATCTTCTCTGCTTTGATCTCCGCCTCGCGCAGGATCAGGTCTGCCTCACGCTTGCTGTTTTGCCGGGATTCGTTGAGGTTCTCCTGCGCATTAACCAGCGTTTCCTTCAGGGTTTTCTCCACCTGCTGGTAGTCCGTCAGTTGCTGGCGCAGCTTGACGACTTCTTCCTCGAGCTGCATCTTGGCATGGATGGCATTTTCGAATTCATCCGCGACCATTTCGAGGAATGTATCCACCTCAAAAGGGTCATAACCGCGCAGGTTCTTTTTGAATTCCTGCTTTTTGATGTCAAGGGGTGTTAATTTCATAGCCGTACTCCGTCTGAGTGGCAAGCCTCGATGTGTGAACCGTCCTGCCGGGACGCACACCGGGGTAACTGTTAATTTTCTTCGCTCCGCGCCAAGGCCTGCAGGGCCAAAATCTGTCAGTGCAGCAGGTTCTGCACAATCTGTAAGGCGATGAGTAAAACCAGCGGCGACAGGTCAAAGCCACCGATCGCCGGAATAAAACGGCGGATTTCCACCAGCACGGGTTCGGTGATGTCATAGATAAAATCGAGAACCTGGCGTACCACTGGATGAAAAGGACTGGGGTTGAGCCAGGAGGCGATCACCCGTATGATAATACACCACATGTAGAGAGTTATCAGAAAAGAGAGTAAACCAGCCATAATTTTAGCTTTCCGAATCGCTATATTTTAAAAATCAACAAACTCATTGCAAACAGAGCTTAGCCATTTTTTTTCAGAGGGCTACAAGAACAGGCATCAGGGTATCCAGTTAACTCAGCCAAACAGGCCTGGCCCTGATACCGACATCTGTCATTCCGGCCAGGCGAAGCGCTCATCTGCAAAAAAAATCAGGGGCGGCTCGCTGGCTGCCGGTCAGGGCATGCGCTCGCCGAAAAGCGCCCGGCCGATGCGTATCAGCGTGGCGCCCTCTTCGATGGCGATTTCAAAATCGTTGGTCATGCCCATGGACAGATGCTCCATGGAAACACCGGGCAGGTTCAGCGCGACCACCTGCTCTCTTATCTGCCTCAGCATGCGAAAGCAGGAGCGAATCCGGTCTTCGTCATCGCTGAGCGCTCCGATGGTCATCAGGCCGCGGAGGCGCAGATTGGGCAGCCTGCTCACCGAGCGGACCAGGCTCAGTGCGTGCTCCGGTGCGACACCAAATTTGCTCTGCTCGCCCGAAGTATTCACCTGTATGAAAACATCCACGGTGCGCTGCAGTTTTTCGCTTTCCTGCTGAATTTTCTCTGCCAGATGCTCAGAGTCCACACTCTCGATGAGATCGAAAATCTTCAGCGCTTTTTTAACTTTGTTGGTCTGCAAATGGCCGATCAGGTGCCAGCTTGCTTCACTGCTCACGGCCTGTTTTTTCGCCATAGCTTCCTGCACCCGGTTCTCGCCAATAACCGTCGCGCCAGCGGCAATGACAGCCTCGACCTGCTCTGCTCCCACGGTCTTGGTCACAGCGACCAGGGTGACTTCATCAGCAGAGCGCCCGCTGCGGAGGCAGGCTGCTGCCATTCTTTCGCGAATGGCCTGCACGTTTTTCTGTATTTCCAACATCGCTCCACACAAATTGCGAAATATATCAGTAATTCTGCTAAAAAACAATAAAAAAAGTCACTTACAGCCGCTTTACAAACTGTTCACAGATGGCATTTCCATCGTTCCAGACGTTGACTGGTGCGCGATAATTCACGTGCGCGCCTCCCGGGGACAGACGACAAAAAGCGAGAGAACCCCGGGGCCGGTGCGTTGCAGTGATGAGGTCAGGGTCTGCGGGCAAGGACGGTGGTGGCAGTGGCTTTGTTCAAGGTTCCGGCGCGTGCATCGATGGCTTCGAGATACAGCACATAAATCCCGGCCGGCAGCAGACGTCCCTGCGCATCGCGGCCATCCCAACGGAGGCTCCGCCGCGTTCCGCTCGCCGCATTGTTGAGCATCTCGCGCACTTTGCGGCCGCGCATGTCGTAGATAAACAACCGAACGCGATACTCCGGCCCGGGCAGGGTGTATTCGATATTCACGTGCTCATCGATGCCGTCGCCATCCGGAGAAAACAACTCCGGTATCACGCGCAGGCTGATCTGCTCCGGCGGTGTGACAGAATATATACTGTTCCGCCGGCCCGGCGTGGCGCCCTGCGCATTGACCGCATTCCCCCAATTGCCTGCATCCGTCGATGGCCCGTCCGGATTACGGCGCTCCAGAGAAAGGCCCGGCTCAGTGTTTCTGCCCGGCGCATAGCGCATGGAATCAATCCGTGCCCCGCCCGCATCGCGCAGCACAACCGCGTCGCTGCTGTTATTCAGCATCGGAAAGCCGGGAAGCACCAGCACCGGCACCTCGCCGGGAAGCGAGAAAAAGTTTCCCAGCGTGCTGTCCGCTGTCAAAAGAGCAAATCCCCGTGGTGCCAGGTCATAAACTTCCTGCGCGATCGCTCTGCGCGGGCCGCTGTCCTGCACCTGCCAGCCGGAGAGCGGAACCGGCTGATCGGTGCGGTTGTACAGCTCCACCCATTCCGGCTGCCCTGAAGACGGGCTGTGCATGATCTCGTTGATCACCACGCTGTACTCCGGCCAGCCGAGAAACAGCGGCAGAACGAGCTGGTTATTATCCGGCTGTTCATCTTCTGGCCAGATCAGCTCTGCCCGTATCTGAACAGCGCCCGGCTGCTCCAGTCGCAGGGGAACGAGCAGCAGGCGCTCTTCCCCGGCAGACAGGGGCCTGACCGGCAGCGCGGCGCGCACAGAACCATGGGCCGAGAGACGCACCTCAGTCTGCGGCGAGGGCTCGCGGCCGGCATTTTCAACCCGCAACCGCACGCTGAACTCCTGACCTGCGCGCGGGTATGCCGGGTGTAATGCCAGGGTATCCACACTCAGGATCAGGTCGCGCTGAAACGGTGTGACGCTGTTACGCTTGCCGGGAGTGCCATGCAGCACGATACTGTCGCGCCAATTTTGCGGCCCGTCTCCTGCTCCGGGTTCGATTTTTTCGTCAGAAAACCCATGGGCATTGCCGGTAGAGTAGCGGTAAGCCGCCAGTGTATCCCCTGTTGCCGTGAGCAGCAACACAGTCGCTGCCCTGCTGTTCGACAACCCGCGCGAACCGAGAGTGGCGTCATCCACTGTGAGCAGAATGG
>WFTM01000272.1 GCA_015485525.1 Candidatus Zhuqueibacterota bacterium
CGTAGCACATCTGCTGAATAATAGCGCAAAACACTACGGTGCTTTTCCGGGGTCTCATATCGGGCTAACTCGCTGTACCGCTTGGCAAAAGCGATCAGCAGGCTCCCCATAAATCCAGACACAACCAGCCATTGGGTGATAAAAATCCCCACTCCGACAGTGCCGGAAAAAATTCGCAGCATAAAACCAAAAGCGATGGAAAAAGCATCGAACAGGGGTAACCGTTTCAGCCAGAGTGAATAAAAAAGGTTGTTGGCCAGGTACAGTAATACGATATAGCCGTTCGTCGGGCTGACCCGGCTGGCAAGTATCAACGATAGAGCGGCCAGGGAACCAGCCAGAACCAGAGCAGGCAGGATGGAAATTTCTCCGGCTGCAAGAGGGCGTTGTCGCTTGACAGGATGGAGCCGATCGTTTTCCCGATCTCTGAAATCATTGAAGATATAAACCGCAGAAGAGGCGAAGCAAAACGCCAGAAATGCTTCCAGGGCGGTCAGGACGAGTGTGGAATCAGCACGATTATTGACCAGAAAGAGTCCCAGCAGAACGAAGGCATTCTTGTGCCACTGCCGCACACGCAGCAGCTTGAGATAGAGTCGCAAACCCCTCAGCATGTTCACCCCTGTCAGATTTTCAGATATTTGAAAAGGAATTCAGGAATGTGGCGTACAGCAGCCATAATCCAGCGCCAGTACCACGGTGTATAGATGACATTTCGCCGTTTGTCTATTGCCTTAACGATATCGCCGGCCACGGCTTGCGGGCTGGCTGTGAGTCTTCCGGCCGCTACATGTGACAGCATGGGCGTATCCGTCGGCCCGGGCAGGATGGTCAGAACATGCACGCCCGCAGATCGCAACTGCTGGCGCAATCCAGAAAGCCAGGCCGTCATGCCGGCCTTGGCTGCGCAATAGGCCATATTCTTCCCTCTCCCCCGTTCCCCGGCAACAGATGAAATCCCTGCGATAACTCCTCCCTTTATGCCATCAAGATAATTAGCTCTGATCGCACAGACGATCTCCATACAACTCAACAGGTTGATACGCATGGTCAGTGATTCCTGCTCACAGGTCATCTTTTCGCCATCGATGGGAAGATAGCCATGAGCCAACAAAACGATATTATAGTGAGTAAAGGCTTCGAAAGCACTGTTCACAGCTTGAGTTATGCTTTCCGGACGCATTGCATCAAAACCAGCAAAAGCGGCGACTTTGGCAGCCCCACGGATTTGCAGGTCGGAGGCTAGCTGAGACAGTTTTTCCTCATCCCGGGCGCAGAGATAAAAACTATAGCCCCGGGTGGCGAGCTGCCGGGCAGTGTGTACCGCTATCAGGGAGGTGGCACCGAATATGAGTACATTCAGACCGTCTTTCTTGCCCATTTCAACCTTCTCCATTTCCTGCTGTTACCCTGCGCCAGAAAGATGAGGAAATTCTCCGGTCTTTATAGCGCAAAAATTCATCGAGCGCGGGCTGGCTCTTTAAAAAAATATCAGGTTGCATGCGGGAATCCTTGGCAGGATACAGCCTGCCGCCGAGGTCCACCACTGCATGATCCCACGTGTCGAGCATCGCAAAGAGCTTCCGCGATGCAGCCGGGAAATCCAACGCAAAGGTGATTCCGGCCATGGGAAAAGACAGCAGCCCGCCGGACTGCACATCGCCGAATTTTTTGATCACTGTCAGCGCGGGCTCGAGATCGGCTTCTGCCATTGTTTTTTTCATCAGGTTAAAAAGATAACGCGCGCCCTGCTCGGGTACAACGGCCTGCCACTGCAGAAAGCCACGCCTGCCATACAGAAGATTCCAGTTGCGGATGCGATCGAGGGGGAAGAAAAACGTTTCGAAATCCATCCTGCTGACAACCTGTTTTTCGATTTGCTTTTTGAAATAGACGCTGTTGAACACGCGCATCACTGGCCTGCGTACCAGATTGACAGCCCCCGCGAAAGGGATGCTGATCTGCCTTTGCCTCCTGCCCTGCAAAAGGGACGTCTCAGTTTCACTCTGCAGAGAATGATTGCCAAGAAAAAA
>WFTM01000273.1 GCA_015485525.1 Candidatus Zhuqueibacterota bacterium
ACGATTCCTGATTTCGAGAGTTACTATATCGTCGCTCTGGTGGCTGGGCCTTTGTGTCTGGTTATGTTTTCTTTTGCCGGTGTGTATCAGCCGCGGCGTATTGAGTCCATCTTTTCTGATGTTCTGCCTATTCTCGGCGCGACTGTCGGGGTGATGATTGCTCTTTCGGCATTTACTTTTTATTACCGGGAAGTCAGCTTTTCGCGTTTGACGTTTTTGGTCTTTGGTGTGGTTTTCTTTCTCTTCACAGCGACGGAAAGAGTGTTGATCCGTGTCGCACTGCGTTCTTTGCGGCGACGGGGATTCAATGTCAAGCGGTTGCTGGTTGTAGGCGCCGGGCACCTCGGCTTGCGTGTGGTCAAGGCGGCAAATAATAATCTCAGTTATGGCTATAAAGTCGTCGGCTTGCTCGATGATAACGTTACCAACGGATATTTCAAAAGTGATTACGGCGTCGATGTTCTCGGCCGTACAAGAGAGCTGCCCCGGGTCGTGGAACAATACAATGTCGATAAAGTGATTATCGCGTTGCCGGCGCGGGCTTATGATAAGACCTGCCGCATCGTCGAGCGCTGTGAACGCGAGGGCATCGAGGCGGAGATCGTCCCCGACTTCTTTAAAATTATCCAGCCTTCCACGCGCGTGCGCGAACTGGAAGGCCTGCCTATCGTCAGCGTGCGTCATTTGCCGACTGAAAGCTGGGGCTATACGGTGATGAAACGGGGCTTTGATATTGCGTTTGCCGCCACTGTGATGGTGCTGGGTGCTCCGGTCTTTCTGGCCATTGCTGCCGGCATCAAGCTGACCTCGCCCGGGCCGGTGTTTTTTAATCAGATACGCGTCGGTGCCAATCGCCGCAAATTCAAGATGTATAAATTCCGCACTATGCGTGTTGCCCCTACAACGGAAAGTGATGTAACCTGGACGACTCAGGATGACAATCGGCGCACAGCCTTCGGCACTTTTCTGCGCCGAACCAGCCTGGATGAGCTGCCGCAGTTCTGGAACGTGCTCAAGGGCGATATGAGCATCGTTGGCCCGCGACCGGAACGGCCTTATTTTGCCCAGCAGTTCAAGGATGAGGTACCCAAGTATATGGTTCGCCATCAGGTGAAAACCGGCATCACCGGCTGGGCTCAGGTCAATGGCTGGCGCGGCGATACCTCGATCAAAAAGCGTATCGAATATGATTTGTTTTACCTGGAAAACTGGTCGTTTAAATTCGACCTGAAGATTATCTGGTTGACCATTCTCCGCGGGCTGATCAATAAAAATGCGTATTGAGCTCGCAGACGGTTTTGTCGTGGTTACCGGCCAGGAGTGCACACTATTCCCGCAGGTACAGAGATGCTCGAGCAGTTTGTTGCCCTCAGCGGATTTCTAACCGTTGCAGGGTTTGTCGTTGGTTTCCTCGTCGGTATGACCGGCATGGGAGCCGGTGTGCTGATCACTCCTTTGCTGCTTTTGGGTGTTGGCATGCCCCCGACGGCGGCTATCGGTACGGACCTGGCCTACAGCGCTGTGACCAAAATGGCCGGTACTTTTCAGCACTGGCGGCAAAAGACCGTTGACCGTTCGCTGGTGTTCTGGCTGGCTGTGGGCAGCATTCCCGCTTCGCTGCTCGCGGTCGCCTTGTTGAGTATGTTGCACAACATCGATACCAGGGGAACGGAATTGTGGTTGAACAGGCTGGTAGGCGCAGCGTTGTTGCTGGCTTCGCTGCTGATTTTGCGCAGGGCCTTTGCCCGTGATGATCGCGCAGCACAGCAGCGCAGCAGTGACGAGCCGATGCGCGGCCGGCTGGTTTTGATCGGATGCGCCGGTGGTTTTCTGGTCGGCCTGACCTCTGTGGGCAGCGGCAGCATTCTCATCGCGTTGCTCGCGGCTTTTGTGCCTCTCAGTGTTGAAAAGATGGTCGGCACGGATATCGCCCATGCTTTTGTGCTGGTGAGCGCGGCCGCTATCGCGCATTTCTTTGCCGGCAATGTCGATTTAGGCATCGCCGGGCGCCTGTTGCTCGGCTCTGTGCCGGGCATTCTCATCGGCAGCCGCATGACGCTTTGGCTGCCGAAACGCGTCTTGCAGATGGGGCTGGCCGGATTGCTGCTGACCTCTGCCGGACATCTGATCTTTCTATCTTTGTAATCTGTAAATTCACGAATAAAGCGGAAGTGATTTATTGAAATCAAGGCACATCATCATTTTTGCTGTCGTGCTGTCAGCCATTCTTGCCTGCATGCAGCCGGGCAGATTAGCAGCACAAAATGGCCAGACCCTCGTGCCCTATCATTGGGGCTTTGAGTATTTTCGTGACTGGCGTCTGCGCCATCCGGCGGATAGTTTGTTCGTTAAAACCTGGCCGCTTTTATATCAGCAGGCGGAGCCGGTTTTTCGCAGCCAGCAGGCGCGGACGGGCTACGAGCGGTTTTTGAAGGACAGGTTCCTTGCTGATGCGAGCGGCTATGGTGTCATGCGTGGCACGACAAAACAACGCCCGTTCTTGCAGTTGGGCGCGCGTCTGGTTGAAGACGCCGGACGAATCAGCGATGAGCTGCGTTCGCGCATGGTGCTGCGTCTGCTCACGGGGGTCGCTTTTTCCGACCAACTGACGATTTTCAACGCCATGGCCCTGGATCAGCGCCTGCGCGATGATCCGGATTATGAGGGCAAGGAATGGCGCGGGCTGACCGCGATCACCGAACAGGCTTATGTCAATTACCACACCCCGCGCTGGTCTGTGAAATTCGGCAGGGACTATATCCTGCTGTCTCCGGGCGAAGATGCTGCCCTCACAGTCTCGGACGCCTCGCGTCCTTTCGACCTTCTGCAGGTGCAGATGCGGACACGGCGTGCTCAATTTACCTATATCACGACCAAGCTCAACACGATCACACTGTCGGACAGCACGGCAGAGCGCCTGATGACGCCATGGGCGCAGCGCTATATGAGTGTTGGGCGCGTGGAGTTTGCTTTCCGCGATTATCGGATGCAACTCGGCCTGACGCAAACCATACTCTATGGCGGCACACGTGGTTTTGAGTGGTACTATCTCAATCCTTTCATCGCATGGCACGGAGAGCAGCTCAACGAACCGCAGGACCTGCGCGCGAACACCATGGGCGCTGTTGATCTGACCATTTTCCCGACCGATGGCGTGGAGATTTACAGCCAGCTGCTCATCGACGATATTCAGGTTGAGAAAAGAAGTGTTGGTGACCTCGAACCTAACGAGATTGGTATGTTGTTCGGGTTGCGTTTCGCGGATCCCGGGCCTCTGCAGGGCGTGACGTTGGGCGCGGAATATACGCGCGTGACCAACAGGACGTATAACACTGTGCCCGAAGCCGAGAAGTATGTGCATCGCAATAAGCCAATCGGGCATTTTCTGGGCAATGACTTCGATCGCTATCTGCTGTACAGCCGTATCTTTCTGCCGCCGTCCTGGCTGATCAAAATCAGAGCAGAGTATCGCCGGCACGGCGAGGGGCGCGTCAATGCACCGTTTGATATGCCATGGACTGAGTACACACTGGAGCAGGGATACTCCGAGCCGTTCCCTTTTGGTATCGTTGAAACCACGCGCATCGCTGAGGCTTCTGTGCGCTGGCATCCGCGTTCGGCCATGTACGGCGCGCTGACGGTGCGATACACCGATGCTGCCAACTGGAACAATATTGAGGGAACAACCCTGAACAGATTCGAAGTTTTTCTGTCCGTGTGGCTGGAATGGCAGGGCTTCGGCGAGATCTGAGCCGTATGTTCGCGGTTGCTGCTGCCGGAAAGCGTGTGGTGTCGCAGGGCGTCTATACGGTTGCCCGATCGAACGATATTTTTCAGCTATCCTTTCATCCTGTTGCGACGTGACAAAAGCAGGATGGGGGGAAACGGAGAGGATGGAATGGATCAATCATTTGTTGAACGCCGTATTCGGCACAGCATTGAAGTGAAGCACCGATTGCTGCAGGATTTCAGTGAGCAGATTTTTACTATTGGAGAGGCATTGATCGGCTGTATTGCTTCCGGGGGTAAGATTCTTTTTTGTGGAAATGGCGGAAGTGCGGCGGATGCCCAGCATCTCGCGGCCGAACTCGTGGTCAAGCTTGGCCGAGAGCGCCGGGCTCTGCCTGCTGTTGCTCTGACAACAGACAGCTCCATTTTGACCGCGGCCGCCAATGACTTTTCTTATGACGGCGTCTTTGCGCGGCAGGTTCAGGCTCTCGGCAGAGCCGGAGACGCTTTGATCGGCATCAGCACTTCGGGCAACAGTGAAAATGTGCGCCGGGCTATCGTTGCTGCGCAGGAACAGGGGATGGTTTCCGTGGCGCTGCTCGGCAAGGACGGCGGTACTATCCGCGAACTGGCCAGCCACAGTCTGGTCATCCCGGATTCGGATACGCAGCGCATACAGGAGAGCCACCTGCTGGTCGGGCACATCTGGATGGAAATGATCGATGCTTCGCTGGAGCAGGA
>WFTM01000274.1 GCA_015485525.1 Candidatus Zhuqueibacterota bacterium
CGGAGCGCGAAACCATTGCACGCCAGGGCAGGGAAGAAGTACTGAAAAATCACACATGGGATGCCCGCATCGCCATGATGCTGCAACACTGGCGTGAGAACAGTTCTCAGAAGAACAAGACTGGTGCGGCCAAAACCGCCTCAAAAGCCAGCCCGTCACCCGCTGAGCCTGCCGATGAGCAACCGGCCGGAGAAAAAATCCACCTCATGGCTTCGGGAACACCGGAAGCCGGCTTCAGGGCCGTACAATTTGAGACCGGGCAGCCGTTCTCATCGCTTGCAGAGGCAGGGACCGTCCACTCGCTGATCTGCGAAGATATCGTTGAGCGCATGCCTGTATCCCAAGCGCAGGCGGCTGTTTCCGAGTGGTTCCGCCTGTTGAGCCCCGGTGGCTCGATCAGCATCCGGCTGCTCGATGCGGCAAAAATTTTTGAGGACTGGCTGCACAAGGGCGTTATCGATGATGCCCAAGCTTCGCAGCTTATTTTCGAAACCGGCCAGGGCGCCTGCCGGCAGACGCTTGTGCGCGCAGAAACGCTGCGGACGGCGTTGCAAAATGCCGGTTTTGAGTCTGTCGAAACACTGCGCACAGCCACCAAGCCCTATCAGTTGCAGCTCCGCGCAGTGAAAAAATCCGCAATATGAACACCCAAACGGGCCTGAACCCCCACTATGACAGAACACATCCAACACATCATGCGCGACATCGCCGGCTTGAGCGCCGCCGGTGACACGGAAAAAGCCATTGCTCTGGCACGCCGCCATTTCACAGAGTCAACTCAGGGGTTGCAACTCATCCAATCGCTGCCTCTGCAGAACAGCAGCAGCGATTTTCTGCGCATCCTGGCGCTGGCGCTTTATCAGTCCGGGCAGGCCGAGGCCGCCGAAAAAATTCTCTCGATCTGCAGCGAAAAACTGCAACAGGATCGCACGGCCACGCAGTTGTATAGCGCTGCCGCAGCCCTGCAGACAGGAGACTTTTCGAAAGCCCTGCACCTTGCGCAGCAAATCCCTGCCGCCAGCCCGGCCATGGCTGACGCACGCAAAGTCGCGGATGAAGCTGTTCGGCGACAAAAAGAGCAGGAAAACCGGAGTAACCTTCTCCGATTATATGACGAGCCTGAGCCGGGGGATGGGAAGTTTTATGTCCTCGGCATGAAGCCGATCGGCCACGATGCCCACGTTGCCCTGGTAGATAATCGCGGCGTTGTTGTTTTTAACGCCGAAGAAGAACGCTATGACCGGTTGCGGCATTCCGGGCACACCCCGCTGAACTCCCTGCTTGCCGGCATGCGACAGTGCGGCATTCATCCCAGACAAATCCGGCACATCGCTTTTTCTTTTTCCGCGCCTGAGTATGAAAAAGCAGCTCGTCGCTGGGAACGCTGGTACCGCGAAAACAACCGGCCACTGCACCCGTTGAAGATGGTGCGTGTCTCCATGGGCTACGTTCAGACTCTGCGCCAGCAGGAAGCCTATTTCAGGGAACTCTTTCCCCATGCTGATGTCGTGCACGTCAAACACCATCTGGCTCATTGCGCCGGTGCATTTTACACATCTCCGTTCGAGCGCTCGGCTGTGCTCTCTCTGGACGGTCGCGGCGAGTTTGAGACCGTCATGCTCGCCCGCGGGGACGGGCATGATATGGAAGAGCTGGAGATCATGGAGAGCCCGCATTCTCTGGGCACGTTGTACCAGACCTTCACATACTGGATGGGTCTGGGTGCGCGCCAGGAAGGCAAAACCATGGGGCTGTCTTCCTACGGCGATCCGCAGGTGTATTATGCCACTTTCCGTGACCGAATCATCGACATCGACGAAAAGACCGGGCGGTTCACCATTCATCCCGATTTCATCGAGCCGGATGGTGAATTCCTGTATGACCATACTCAGTTAAATGACATTTTCGGCATCGATTTTCCCATGGATACCCGCAAGCCGCAGCAACCGTATGCTGATGTTGCGGCTGCACTGCAGCGTGTTTGTGAGGAAGTTTTTTTGAAAATGTCTGCCTGGCTGCGCGAACTCTCCGGAGAGAAAAATCTCTGCCTGACAGGCGGTGTTGCCCTGAACAGTGTCGCCAATGGCAAGGTTCTGAAATCGGGATTGTACGAGGACATTTCCATCCATCCCGCAGCGCACGATGGGGGTACCGGGCTGGGGGCTGCGATGTATGTTTTATATCAGAATAATCTTATCAACGCAGGAGAAAAGCGGGCACGCTGGGTGATGGAGCACCCGTATCTCGGTTCGGAATTTTCTGATACAGAGATTCAGTCAGCTATTGCAGCGGCCGGTTTCCCGCTGCGAAAAGTCGATGATGCGGCCTTTTATGCTGCTGAAAAACTGGCTGAGGGCAAAATCGTCGGCTGGTTCCAGGGCAGGATGGAGGTTGGCCCGCGCGCGCTGGGCAACCGCTCGATCCTCGGTGATCCACGCCGGGCTGAGATGAAGGATTTGATCAATCAGCGGGTCAAATTTCGCGAAACATGGCGGCCGTTCGCTCCCTCGGTGCTGCGCGAAGAATGCGCAACCTACTTTGACTCTGATCATGAGTCACCGTACATGCTTTTCGTGTACAACACCCTGGAACACATGCGTGAGCACATTCCCGCGGTTGTGCATGTGGATGGCACGGCACGTGTACAGACCGTAACCGAAGCAACCAATCCAGCCTACTATCGCCTGATTTCCCGTTTCCGGGAGCTGACCGGCATCGGGCTGGTGTTGAACACATCGCTGAACGTCAAGGGCGAGCCGATCGTGTGCACCCCTGCTGAAGCCGTGCAGTGCTTTCTCGTCGGCGGCATGGATGAGATGGTGATCGGAGAGTATGTGCTGAGCAGAGAAGACCTGCCCGGCAGCGCGCTGACGGCAGACCTCACGCGTCAGGATAAGCGGCTGAACATCCCGACGCGCACAGGCAGAATCAACGGCTTTACCAACATCGATCTGCCCGGCAGTCCGTTTTTCAGTGAGATGCAGGCACCGTTCGACAACCTGAGAGAGATACAGGACGGCAGCATCGAGCTGATTCACTCGCATAATTTCCTGCACACTCTCGAGCAGGACCAGATTCGCCGTGTGTTGCGCGAATGGGCGCGCGTACTCATGCCCGGCGGTGTACTGATCGTCGAAGTGCCGGATGCGGCACGGGCGCCATTGCCAGACGATACCCGCGCGGAGATGCTGCGACGCGGCGTGCACTTCACTTTGCCGGAACAGGAACGCACGGCCTTAAATGCCGCCCGGTTGCAGGCGATTCTCGACGAGACGGGTTTTGTCGGCTTTACCTTGAACGAGCAGTCGCCATTTCACCCTGAAAAACATGACCTGCTCACCGCGCAGGCAAAACGCCCTGCGCCTGAATCTCGGGTCGTCGAAACAGAACAGAATGAAATCCGGACGCTGGACTTCAGTGAGCTGAGAGCCACCCGTTCTGCGCATGCGCCGGACAAAAGCGTGCAGGAGGTGTGAGATGATTCAGGTTTTTAAACCGTGGTATGATGATGATGAAATTCTCGCCGTTGCCGAGGTGATCAAATCCGGCTGGGTCGGACTTGGCCCGAAAACTGCGGAGTTCGAGAAACAGTTTGCGGAGTTCAGTGCTGTGAAACACTGTGTCGGGCTGAATTCCTGCACTGCTGCGCTGGACATGGCGCTGAAGCTTCTCGACGTCAATCATGGCGATGAGGTGATCGTCCCAACCATGACGTTTGTGTCCACAGCGCATGCTGTGGCCTATAACCTGGCCACCCCGATCTTTGCAGACTGCGACGAGCACACGCTGAATATCGATATCGACGACGTTGCGCGCAAGATTTCCCGGCACACAAAAGCCATCATCGTGGTGCACTACGGCGGCCGCCCGGTCGATCTCGATCGTCTCAAACGCGTGGCCGGAGATATACCGATCATCGAAGACTGTGCGCATGCGGCCGGCTCGCGCTACAAAGGAGTTCCCGTCGGTGGTATCGGCCGCATCGGTTGCTTCAGTTTTCATGCTGTGAAAAATCTGGCTATGGGCGAAGGCGGCGCCATCACCCTGAACGATACTGCCC
>WFTM01000275.1 GCA_015485525.1 Candidatus Zhuqueibacterota bacterium
ATGCCACGATGCGGAGCGCATAGCCGGCCCGAACTGTGTGGCAGATGCATACTACAGGCCGCGAAGTTTACCCAGGTCTCGGCGTTCCTTTTTGGTCGGCCGGCCTTTGAATTTGCGTTTGTTTTTGCGCTCTGCCTCTTGCTGCATTTTCAGCAACAACTTCGCTTCCTCGGATAATTCCGGTGTTTTCTCATCATAAGCCAGTTTGGCATCCCTGGCTGAAAGCCCGCGCACAGGAATTTGCAGCACCTCGAGTTCACGGTAAGTTTTATTGACCTTGACGGTGATCTGATCGCCGACTTTGATCGGGCGGCTCGCTTTGGCTACCTGTCCATTTAATTTAACCCGGCCGAGTTCACAGGCCGTCGCCGCCTCCTCGCGTTTTTTAAAAATGCGTACGGTCTTCAGCCATTTGTCGATACGCATCTCAGCGGGCAGTTCCCGATGTGCTTTTGCCATGGTTCACAGTCCTGTTTTTCCGTTGTCTGCAACTGGTGTGATCTGAAAATGCTCACAGAGCGTTTTCTCTCTTCGGATCAACGTGTACCGGCCAACAGTTCGAGCACGAGCCGGGTGATGATTTCCATGTCAGCGATGGCGATATGCTCTTCGTTGCTGTGCGGCTTTTTCGCACCGATACCGATGTTGATCGCACGCCGGCCGCGGGCATTGAAGATGTTGGCGTCGCTGCCGCCGCTGTACACCTGGGGCTCGGGTTCGAGATTGAGGGCGCGCATGGCGGCGTGCAGGCGCGTGCACACCGGCTCATCGGGTTCAATCGTGAAGCCCTCGAATTCGATTTTGTCTTTAAAACGCATGGAGCCGCCGTGGCGTTGCGCGACTTCTGCTGCTCTGTCTGCGGCAGCCCGCACCCGTTGTTTCAGCTCCTGCATGTCAAAACTGCGGATTTCGCCTTTCATGCTGATCGTACCGGGCACGACATTGGATGCCTCACCGCCGGAGATGACTCCGATGTTCGCCACTGTGTTGTCGTTGATCCGGCCGGTCGGGAAATCCCGCAGAAAATCGACAGCCATATTCAGCGCATTGATGCCGAGCTCCGGCTCAACGCCGGCGTGGGCAGGCTTGCCGATCATCTCGATGTCCAGTGCAGCAAAAGACGGCGTCTGCGCGACGTACTGTCCGGGAGGGCGCGAACTGTCGAGCACATACCCTTCTCTGGCGCGCAGATGTTCCGGTTTGAGGGCAGCGGCGCCATACAGGCCGAGCTCTTCAGCAAACGTGAAGATGAACTCTGCCGGTGGATACTGCTGCGGGTGGGCTGCGATCTGCTCCAGTACAGTCAGCAAGATGGCACAGCCGGCACGGTTGTCTGCGCCGAGTATGGTATCGCCGCTGCTGCGGATGATGCCATCTTCGATGCGCGGAACCAGATCGTGTGTCGGGCGCACGGTGTCGGTGTGAGCGCAGAAAAAAAGCACCGGCTCATGGCCCGGGTGGGTCTGTACGATGAGATTGCCGGCATCGCCGCCGTAGGGTACTGCTCCGTCATCCTCGATCCAGAAGAGACCGAGCTCATCCATTCGAGCGCGCAGAAAGTCCACGACCGGACGTTCGCGCAATGAGACAGCGTCGATCTGGACGAGTTTGAGAAAAGTTCTGACCAGCTTGTCTGAGTTGATTGTCATGATGTCCGTTGAGCTTGTGTGCAGGTAAAATGGAATCGAGAAAAATGAAAAACCACAGGTGTGCGAGGAGGCAAGCATCCCGTTTCAGGCGAAAATGAGCGCTTCGCACCAAGGTTGATCCGGCAGGCCGCACCCGCTCTGCTGTTCCGGTGGCTGGCAAACTACAGAAAAAAGTGGATTCACACAACCGATTTTCTCGCCTTCGGACAGGGCTGCCCGTCCTGTTCTGTTTGATTTCTTGATTCAGAACCTTTACTCTCAGCTTACGCCTGCAAAGATCACCGGCATGCTGCCGGAGCGCCGGTGTGATCGTGTCAAGCAAGAAAAAGGGGGCAGTATGAAAATCCACACAGCTTTTCTCGCCTTTCTTCTGCTGGCAGAGACCCTGCCGGCTCAAATCATCATTTCCGAAGTCATGTTCGATCCGCTGTTCAACGAAAACAGTGACGAGTTTATCGAGCTCTACAACCTGTCGCCGCAGGACTCTGTCGAGCTGGCCGGGCTGCTGATCGGTGATCAGAATTCAGTCGAGCCCATCGTCGCGCTTCGCGGCGGGACGATTTTGCCGCCCCTGCACTATGCCGTGGTGCTGGATCGCGATTATGAACTGAAATCCACGACCTACGACTCGCTGCTGCCACCACAAGCCATCCTGCTCACGGTGGATGACGCCACTCTCGGTTCGCGCGGGTTGTCGAACAGCA
>WFTM01000276.1 GCA_015485525.1 Candidatus Zhuqueibacterota bacterium
CCGGCTGCGGAAAACCACAGCCGTCAGGCGAGCGCGCTCGTGCACGAACTTGAAACCGCCTTCCACGCTCAAAACCGTTTCCGGCTGCAAATTCGGATTGGGGACTTCGTAAAAGCTGTCCCCCTTGCCCGGCCCCAGTTTGACTGCATCATTGAGATTTGGGGCGCGAAATCCCTGTGCGATACTGCCCACGAGTTTAAAATTATCGCTGAGTGCGTAGAGACTGCTCAGACTACCGGTCAGGGCGGAGGGAGCCAGCACCACTGTACCGAAACGATTCTGCTGCTCCGGAAACGGTGCACGCAGGTCAAAGCTGCTGAAGCGGCTGCCGAGGGTGAGGCGCCAGCGCGGCAGCACGACGAACTCGCTCTGCGCGAACAACCCGAAACTGCGATAGCGTGCGCCATCGGTAAAAACCGGAGCCCGCGCGGTGACGGCGCCTGTCTGCAGGTCTGTCGCCGATGAGGCCGCAGCGACTTTGTCCAGCCAGAGCTCGGCACCGTACGTAAAAAAATGTTTTTCTTTCCAGATCTTATTCAACTGGATCTGCACGCCCGGCGTGAGCGTGGAAAACTCATCCGACGTTTCCCGGCTGCTGTTAACCCGGCGTTTGATGCGGCGCTCATACTGCCGGTGCAGCGACAGAGTCGCGGTAAACGCATCATAAAAACGCGTGCTGCCCGTGTGTTCGTAACGCAGATAGACCAGATCACGCTGCTGCGGGGCATAGTTCCAGAGTTCGTATTTACCGGTTTCAAAAACATCATATCGCGGTACATCGCGCTGGCGATCCATCTGCCAGATGAGGGAGAATCTGCTCTGTGCCGAGGGCTTGTATAATAAATTGCCATGCGCTGACCAGGCGGAATAAGCATTCGGAGTCTGAACCGCAGGGAGTGTACGGCGTACGCGCGTATCATTGCGCAGTCGCTGCATGAGCTCGTCTCCACCGGAACGGCCACGCCGCACATCGCCATAGCTGCGCCATGAAAAATCCGCCAAGACGCCCCAGCGCCTGGCCGTTGCCTGAAGTGAAAAAGAGCCTTGCCGCGCAGCATCAGCGCTGCTTATCCGGCCTGATGCCCGCCCTGTCCAGTGCACACCCTCACCACTATGTGTGCCGGGGCTGCGCGTGAGGATATTGATCGTACCACCAAAAGCATCGCTGCCGTAAAGCGCTGAAACCGGCCCGCGAACCACTTCAACCCGGTCGATCACCGAAGAGGAAATCGTGTTGAGATACTGCACATTACCGCCACGATAGGTGGCATTGTTCATACGAATGCCGTCTATAAGAAGAAGCACCTTGTTGGCCTTCAGCCCGCGGATGACCGGAGACCCGCCGCCCTGGTTGGTCTTTTGCACCAGCACCCCCGGTTCTTCACGCAGCAGCTCCGGTGCCTGGCTGACATTGAGCTCACGGATTTTACGCCGGGAGAGGGTGGTGACGTGCAGCGGAACATTCTCCACCAGCGTTTCATGCCGGCTGGCAGTGATCTGGATTTCGTGCGCTTCGAAAACGCGCGGCACAAGACGGGCTTCGAAATAGAGCTCCTGCTTCGGCGCGACGGTCACCATGGCAGAATCCAGGGGCGCGAAACCTATCAACCGCACCTGCAGACGGTAGGCCCCGGGCGGTAGTGACGTGATGCGAAACTCTCCATCCTCATCCGTGACGTCTCCGCGCTGCAGAGAAGCGATGAAAACCTCGGCGCCCGGAAGAGCATCGCCGGTGCTGGCATCAAAAACACGGCCCCGGATGGTGCCTGTAGAACTGTTTTGCCCCCACAGAACCTGACTGATATCACAAAGCATCAAAGATACAAGAGCGACGATGAAAACGGCGGAACAGGAGTTAAACACAGCAGGATAAAACAACAGTCGTCTGTTCATCTTTCCTTTTTCTTTTTTCGATAAGCGAGGGACAAGGCAGCGCAGGACTCGGCTTGCTCAGTCTGCTCCGGTCTATGAGAGACGTTCTGTCGAGCCACTGTATTCATAATAATACCACAGGGCAGGATGACCGGTATAAGGCAACACCTGCATACTTACTACTGACCCGCTGATCATCATTATGGGGCCACATTTCGTTTTTTTCAAGTTATACACCGGCGCAACGGAAAAACAGGAGATTTCGCAATCACAGGACGGCAACAAGATCAGGCTGTTGCATCCGGGTGATCGTCGTTTTTCTCTTGCACTGATAAGCATCAATCCGCATATTGTTCCTGACTCATTTCACCACTATGATTACCGTCAATCCAGTCATCCATTCCAGAGACCATAATCGCGTCCCGGCACATTTCGAATCCGGTTATATGATAATCTGAAAATCTCATGATACAACAGGCCCACAGGCTCGTATCTCGCTAGCCTGCAAGGCATACAAACATCAGAAAAACCCAATATAACTATATTTATACTAAATAGTTATAAGAACATAGACACAATGAGGCAAAAAGGCCGGATCGTTACACCTGCATCTTCGAACAAAAATTTTCCCGACATCCTCGTACGGGGCGATATCTGTGAATCAACCGGTAAAGACACCAGCAATGCAACTTCAACATATTTTTGCGACACTTTCGAAAAAACAGCAACTGCTGCAGAAAGGCGAGGGTGTTACCTTCACCATGCGTGACGGCAAAGAACAGCGCGGCGTGATCATGAGCGTAGGCCGGGTCAACTACCGCATCCACTGCGAGAACGGCGAAATTTATCGCGTTCCTTTTGCCATGGTTCGTATTGCCCGCGGCCAGATAAAAGTCCCGAAACTCGAGGCCATCACCGGGGTTGAAACCGTGCTTCCCCTCGTGTTGCACGAGAGTGCACGCCTTTTGCGCGAAAACGGGATCGAACTCCCTGTGCGCTACAAAGCGCGTGTCTGGTCAACACACTTCCGCAGCGACTCACACGTGCAGTACGGGGAGCGCTGCCTGCTCTACCAGCTCACGCCAGGCCCGGCACGCGATAACGTGGGCTCCAATCTCCGGCGATTCCGGATCACCACCTCGGCACCGGCCAGGCTGGCCATGCTGATCTGCCATGAAATCGCCCACGCCGTGGCGCATCATCGTTACGGGCCGCACATTGCCCACCATGGCAGACAATTCTACGCCGTTCTGCAGGAGCTCGTCGAAACAGAGTTCCCGGAAATCCGCAACCGC
This sequence comes from Candidatus Zhuqueibacterota bacterium, assembly GCA_015485525.1. Taxonomy (GTDB): domain Bacteria; phylum Zhuqueibacterota; class Zhuqueibacteria; order Zhuqueibacterales; family Geothermadaptataceae; genus Geothermadaptatus. The sequence goes on from WFTM01000276.1 coordinate 3,168, forward strand.
TTTATCGAGCTGCTGGCAGAACACACCCAGGCGCCGGCAAGCCTGAAAACCGCCTGACGGCAACCAACATTTCAGCCAAGAAAAATCGGAGCCGGCAGGCCAGCAGTATCACATCCAGACAGCAGAGTTTTATCCATGCACATTTCAGACCCGGTAGTAGAAAAAGACCTGATCCTGGTACACATCGACAACAAGCCCGCCTTTTTTGCACGCGTGGAAGAGTTTGTCGCAGACCACAAGCCACGCTGGTGGCATGTCAAACTATTGATTCTCCAGGTTCCACCTGTCGTAACAACGTGGATTCTGCGCAAGGAGCAGATCAACGGTGAACCGTTTACCATGGGCGGCACACCGGTGCGCATCGAAAAAGTCCAGGTCCCTGAAGAAACACAGAACTCCGAAGAAGAACACGGTGAAGCGGAACCCGAGCAACCGGACGAGGAACCCAAACAGGGGAAAGCACGCATTCTGTCCCTCGGCAGCGATAAAAAAGAATGAGACCCGGCCACCGGCCGATTTCCTGCCCCAGTTTTCTACAGAGTAAAAACGCCTGAGCTGCCTGTCAGACATTTAGCTGCCGGCTCAATTTTAAGCCTGCCATCCGGAATATCGGGCATCTGCGCACTGTTGGCATAAGCAGCTGAAAAGTTCAATCCCGCCGCCCAAGAAGCTTGCAATTACTATTAATCTTTTTTATAATAGAAGGCTCGGGAGCAACCGCTATTTTCCACTTTCGCTTTAACCCAAAAAAGCTCTTTCAAGCTCTCCCGCCGCGTTTTAACTATCTCGTTTCGCAATCATCAGCACAACTCCGGAACGTTGTACAAGAAAAGAGAAAATTCTCTTTCCCGGCTGGCAGAAAAACGCGATCATGGCCAGTATGGGCATTGGAATTTTCCAGGCTACAGCTTTACAATTGTTTCAGGTTAAAAAATAAAGCTGCCCCGAAAGTCGGGTCACATGCAGCGACGAACGAACAAGGAGTGCGGAAATGCCCAAAATATGTAAAGTGACCGATAAACTTGGAAGAACGTTCGAGTACAATGAAGGTCTGGAAGGCGTCATTGCTACCTCAAGCGAAATATGTTTTATCGATGGCGAAAAAGGCAAGCTATTGTACAGGGGTATTCCCATTGAGCAACTCGCCGAGCACAGCACATTTGAAGAGACCAGTTTTTTTCTGCTCTATGGCCACCTGCCCTCGCGTGAGGAGTTAGATGCCTATGAATCCCGTTTAAAATCCTACCGTCCGATCACCGGCGAAATACTGGAGTTTGCCCGCAAATTAGGTTCTCTGGCCAAGCCCATGCACCTGCTGCGAACTATCGTCTCTGCTGCCGGTGTTTTTGACCCCGATGCTGACAACAACTCCATCGAACGCAACGCAGCCCGGGCAGAGGAGCTGATCGCGCTCTTTCCGACCATCGTTGCAGCACTGCAACGCCTGCAGCAGGGCAAAGAACCCATTGCCCCCAACCCCGAACTGAGCCATGCGGCTAATTTTCTTTACATGCTCAACGGCGAGCAGCCGAACGACTATGCAACCCGGGTTTTCGATATCTGCCTGATCCTGCATGCAGAACACGGATTCAACGCCAGTACATTTACTGCCCGCGCTGTCATCTCGACCCTGACAGACATGTACAGCGCTGTCACTGCTGCAATCGGCAGCCTCAAAGGGCCATTGCACGGTGGCGCCAATGAAGGTGTCATGCACCTGCTCAATGAAATCGGTGAGATCGAGCGCACTGAGGAGGTGGTACTGGAAAAATTGCGCACAAAAACGAAAATCATGGGATTCGGCCACCGTGTGTACAAGGCACTCGATCCCCGGGCAAAAATACTCATGCAATTTTCCGAAAAACTGGCTCAGCTCACCGGCAATGAAAAATACTACAACATCTCCAAAAAGGTAGAAGAGGTCATGGCGCGCGAAGTTGGCGCCAGGGGAATTTATCCAAATGTCGATTTTTTCAGCGCTTCGGTCTATCACTACCTCGGCATCGACACATCACTCTTCACGCCGATTTTCGCTGTCAGCCGCGTCTCCGGGTGGACAGCCCACGTACTTGAGCAACTGCATAACAACCGTCTTCTGCGGCCGAGAGCTGTCTATCTCGGCGAGTTCGACCGCAAATATGTCCCCATGTCCGAACGCTGAGCTCGTCACAAACTCCTTAACGCCCTGTCCGGCTTCCCCGGGCAGGGCTTTTTTTATTCCAGCACTGTACACTACCTTTTGTCCGGAAATTATTGCCTGAAACTCATCCTGAACGTAAGTTTATTTTTGCTGAGGGACCGGCAACAATGCCTGCGCATCTGGTCAGAAATTATTGGGAGCATATCATCAACAGCAAACTTTCAATACGCGATTTCTCCATCGGTATCGCCCTGGTGCTGATCTGGATTTTTTTCGCTCTGCAATCAGATAAATTTCTCAGCCCGCGGAATCTGTCTCTGTTGTTCATCGAGCTTTCAGTGACGGCTACCCTGGCTCTGGGTATGCTCCTGGTTCTGCTGCCGGGGATGATCGACCTGTCTGTCGGCAGTGGTGTCGGTCTGATCGGTGGAATTGCCAGTGTGCTGGTTTTTCATCACCACGTCCCTGCACCGCTGGCTATGACATCTGGTGTCCTTTTCGGCCTGGCCGTCTGGAGTTTGATGGGCCTGCTGATCAGCAGCCAGCGCATCCCGGCTTTTATCATCACCCTCGGTGGCCTGCTCGTCTTTAAGGGTGCATTCTGGCTGATTATCCGCAACGCGACCGTACCGGTTACGGCCGGGAACAGCGCGAATATGTATTCACTGCTCACCACATGGGTCTTCCCGGAATGGGCAGGCTATCTTCTCGTCATCGTCACCGGCAGCGGGCTGGTGCTGGCCAAAATTCGCAGCCGATCGCAGCAGAAACAGTATGGCTTTGCTGTGGAAGATGCCGAGCTGACCTTTCTGAAGCTGTTCGTCAGTATCCAGGCCCTGCTGTTGATGGTCATCGTGCTCAACCAGTTCCGCGGCGTGCCCTTATCGCTTGTCATCCTCGGTGTGCTCACATTTCTCATCTGGGTGATCACCAACCACACTCCGTTCGGGCGCTATCTCTATGCCATCGGCGATAACGAAGAAGCAGCTTTGCTCTCCGGCATACCTGTCAATAAAATCATCATCGGTGCCTACACGCTGCTCGGAGCCATCGTTGCACTGACAGGATTCATGCAGACTGCTTATGCCGGCGCCTCAACCACAACGGTCGGCGATCTGATGGAACTCGACGCCATCGCCGCGTGCGTAATAGGCGGCACCAGCCTGAAAGGAGGGCGTGGAACAGTGACCGGCGTACTTTTTGGGGCCCTGATCATGACCAGCCTGCTCAACGGCATGACCCTGCTGGCGGTTTCGCCGGAGCTGAAATACATCGCCCGGGGCTCTGTGCTGATCCTCGCCGTATGGATGGATGTCTGGCTCACGCGCAGGAGTCCAACCTGAAATGCTATGGCATCGCGGATCATCCGCACCAAAAACCTCACCAAACTCCTGCCACGAAACGGGCCTCCGATAGCTGCAGAGAAAAGCAACGTGTGGTTTACCAGACGGATATTTTTCGGGGTAAATGAAAAGCCCGGTGATCGGAACATGGAGTCCGGCCATCGGGCTTTTTTTGCTACTGTCATGCTTTCCCGGAGCCTGCAGCCATCGCGCAGGCGGGGTGCCTCGTGAAAAATTACAACAACCGCCGCTCCCAGGGGTACGGACGCGGGATAACGTCATCTGCCGAGCGGTACTTGATCAACGTCACTTTGTTACCGGGAGAGTGAAATGTCACTTCGTCCATAAACTGGCGCATCATAAATATTCCTCTCCCGCGTGGTGAGAACAGATTCTCCTTCGACGTCGGATCCGGCAGACTATCGGGGTCAAACCCCGGCCCTTCATCGCTGATATCGATGCGTGCGCTCTCCTGACTGACTTCGGCATGAATATGCACATATTTGCTCTCATCGAGCTTATTGCCGTGCTCCATGGCATTGGTGAGTGCTTCTACAAAAGCAACCTTGACGTTGATCTGCCGCAAGGTGATGATACCGTGTTTGAACAGTTCTTCGGTGAGATAATAAACCAGCCCGCCCAGCAGTTCGAGTTTACTCGGTATCGAGGCCTCGATGCGAGAACGCAGATAGGGCAATACCTGAACATAGCGCAGATACTCCATGCGGAAATTGACCAGCCGGTCGATGGCAGAGGTCAACTTGTTCTGATCAGCGCTGTCACCGACGAAATGGTTGGCGCCACTGATGATGGAGTTCTGGATGGTCTCACCATCACAACCATCGGCGAGGGAGAGGATAGGCAGCAGCGGATAACGTGAACGTACGGCTGCGATTGTGGCCATACTCGCCCCGGACATGTCGAGTTCGACGAGAACCATGTCAGGCGTATTTTTTTCCAACCAGGTCATCAGTGTGGAGCGGTTATAAAATTCCGTAACATCATAACCGTTATCCGACAAAGCTGTGGTCAGGAAATAATCTGAACGCCTGTTCTTTCGCAGCAGGGCAAGAGTCGCAGACCTCGTCCTGATGAGGTCGGGTAGTTGGGTTGCCTTTTCCAAAGTTCCTTCTTTGTTGAGGTGAAATCCGCATCTGGCCCGTCAGCAGACCAGTCTGACTAATCAGAACATGCTCGAAGATGCTCTACCAGGGACATCCCCGGGAAACTGTATATTTTTCGTCGATTCACGCTTTGGGCACGGGAAGACAGCCTGACTGAACAAGCCGCACGGGCTCTCCGCGGGTTATTCTGGCCGCCGGCCTCAGTGCAGCACGCATTCCTTCATCGGCGATATTCTTCCTGTTTGTACTGTGCAGGGATATTGAAAAGAGAAGCATCGATCGGCGCTATACTGTATTTTTTCGTCACCGTCGTGGTTTCCATCAGTACTTTTGGCCCGGAATCTTCTTTTTTCTTTTTGCCGAAGCCCTTTCCGAACCCTTTCATCAGCCCGCCAAGGGAGCTCGGAATTTCAACAGAATTGTCGTTCATACCTGGCCGGCCCGAGGTTTCTCCCTTGAACATGAAACGCGATTTCGACGCCAGAGTCATACCTTTAAGCTTTTTCACTTCCTCCTGCACCTGCTCAAAACCTTCAGCAAGTTCTTCGTTATTGCGCTTCAGCATATCCAGAAACCCGCCATAGCTCATCCGGCCGGCAAGTCCGCCCATTTTTTCCATCATTTTGCGATTGAACGCCTCATACTCGTCCAGATTCTGGATTTCTTCAGACTGCCAGAGCGTGGTCTCGATATTCATTTCGCCCGAGCCCCTTTCCGCCTCATCGGCCGATTCAGTCTCTGCCCTTGTCCGCATTTTAAGAATATACTCTTCAGCCCGGTAGCCGGCAATTTTTTTGCTCTTTCCTGTTGGATCAACGGTCAACTCGAACTCTGTGGATATATTTGGGTTCTCTTCTTCAGGACGTCTCGACTGTTTATCAGCAAATTGCTCTGCAGCACTCTGCATCATGGCCTTCATCTCTGCAAACGACATAACGGAATAGCGCTTGCGCTTGTGATCGATGAAGATGATCTGCTCTTTGTCGAGATCGATGATCGTAGAGTTCGACAGTTTGCCTTTTTCATAGCTGTCTTCACGCTTCTTGTTTCCTTTAATATAAATCGTCTGAACGGTGGGGTCACCAGCACCAGCCATCTTCATAATCCGCCCCAAAAAACCTGTGAACTCCATTTTCGTTTCCTGGGACAGAGTAATATCAGGGGCTGGCGTCATCGCCGAAACAGCGAGGACGATAGCACATAATAATACCACGTTACGGAGTTTTATACCTACGGAACGGACTGACATGACTACCTCCAGGTTAAAAAATGTGGGAGACCTGTCGGGAATTAACCCGGCTTGTTCAAAAATGCGCTTTGCGCAATGCCGGTTGGTCACTGAATTTTTTCTGACCTGGTGCTTTCCTGTAACTCCTCAGTAAAAAAATAATTATTCCAGTGGGCTTTTCAGAGTCCCCCCGGCTATCATTCAATGACAACAAAAACTCCCTCGATCATGGATTCCAGGTAAAAATTGAAGATGTTTTTCGTCATGAAAACAACAGAGAAAACAGGTCGGCAAAAACATTGAATGGAATGATTGGATCGGAGTGTATAGATACGCGTCCTGCACTGATGCCGATTCAATCCCTGAATTGAGGCGATAATACGCTAAATATATTCGATATGACCAAAATGCGCAAGCTGTTTCTTACCGCCCCCCAAACGAGAATGTTTTGTTTTCGTCACTCTGCTGTTGCGTTCGGTTTCACGGATGACTTTCTTCTATCTGTTCTGTTTGCCTTACTAATGAGTGCTTTGCCCGCGGCACTCGACGATCGCTGAATAGGTACAGACTCTTTTCTGTCAGATTCATAAAGTTTCAGACTCTCTCCCTGTACCCTAAAGTTGCGCTCTCATTATACAGGCATTCCAATTTCATCAGTCCCTGGAAGGAAAATAAAATGAGCCGAAAAATCGTGTTGTTGTCCCTCTGCCTGCTCGTGATATCTTGCGCCGACGATAAAAACACATCACCTCCCCGGCAACCGGAAGCACGGTCCGTTTTTGATGACACTCCCCTGTACCCGATTGAATTTTCCGCAGCGACCCGGGCCCGGCTGGACTCCAACCTGACTGTAGCACGGCTGCGCTATGAACAGCATCCGGATGATCCGGATAATATCATCTGGTACGGTCGTCGCCTCGCCTATCTGATGCGCTACCGCGAGGCCATCGAGGTCTTGTCCCGCGGTGTTGACATGTTCCCCGACAACTACAAATTATTGCGCCATCGCGGGCACCGTTACATTTCCATCAGAGACTTTGACAGCGCGGTCGCGGACCTGCAACGTGCTGCCAGACTGGCCGAACCACACCCGGACGACATCGAGCCGGATGGTGCCCCGAACAAATACAACATCCCGCGCAGCACGACCAAATCCAATATCTGGTATCATCTCGGGCTGGCCTGGTATCTCAAAGGCAATTACCGCAAAGCCCTCGAAAGCTTCGAGAAAGCGCTCGATTTTTCGAAAAACGACGACACCTTCTGCGCTACAGCAGACTGGATTTATATGTGCAGCCGTCGCCTCGGGGATGAGGAAAGGGCAGCGGCAATTCTGGAAAAAGTATCTCCGCAGATGGATATTCTCGAAAACGACGCATACCACGCACGCTTACTGATGTACAAAGGGCTGAAAGCCGCAGATGAGCTGCTCCAGCCGGGCACCACGGATCCGATCCAGCTCGCGACCTTTGGCTATGGTGTCGGTAACTGGTTTCTTGCCAACGGTGACAGCACCAGGGCTGAACAGATTTTCCGGGAAATCATACGCGGGCCCTATTGGTCAGCATTCGGCTATATCGCCGCAGAGGCTGATTTGCAGCGTATGCACTCCCGGTGAGCACCTCGCTGCTCTGAAATCATCGATCAGACAAAACGACCCGGATAACATCATGAAAAAAATCTCTTTCTTTCTCGCTATCCTTCTGCTGCTGATCATCGCAAACAACATGCGCTTCTGCTCATCGCCTGCAGACAGCGACATGGTCGAGGTCACGATTCACGCGCTCCAGGGCGATGCGCAACACGGCGGCCCGGTGGTCGTGGTACTCACCGATGCTGACAGAAAATTCTACCTGCCGCTGGTCGTCGATGCGGAACACGCAAAAGCCCTGTCTCTGGATCGCAACGGCAAACCACCGACCAGACCGGGTACGCATGATCTTCTCGCGATCATTCTCAGCACACTCAACGCTGAGGTCGAACGTGTTGAAATCGACCGTATCGGCAAAGGAAAATGGGCTGCGGTTCTTCACCTCAGGGATGACGGGGAGACCTATAAACTGGACGTCCAGCCCGGTGATGCTCTCGCAATTGCCCAACGCCTGCAGGTCAAAATCTTCGTCCCGCGAACATCCATGCAAAAACGCCCATCCGCCGCCCCCCTGGAAAACGACCCCGAACAGGAAAGCCCGACCTTCTCGCTGGATGAATACGGTTTCAGCGTTCAGCAAATGACGCCCGGCCTGCGGCGTATTTTCGGTGATGATGGGGTGCTCGTCAGTGAAGTGATACCCGGCTCACCGGCAGCACAAGCCGGTTTACGGGAAAGCGATCTCGTCCTGGCCATCGAGGGCACAAGCATCGACTCTCCGGAACACCTGGAGCAGACGCTGCAGGCGGCCGGCTCAGGGCAGAAAAGGCTGCGCATCAGGCGTGACGGGGTTGAAATTGAGCTTCTGATGCAGCTCTGACATAAAAAAGAAGGGCGGTTCCCCACAGGGAAACCACCCTTTTCTTTTTCGGCTCTTCATCAAATTATATGTTAATTGATTATCGCCGGCTTATCCGCCCGGCGAATCGCTGTCTTTTTGAGATACCAAAGACCTGCATCTTGCAGGGACACGCGCGGAAAACCGGCGACTTAGAGGCACGATAAATCGTGCACTACAAACGTTTCATCCTGCCGGAGAGTTAGTCATCCCGCACCTGCACTCCGGCATAACGGCGACTGCACGTCCCCTTTGCCGGCAGGTATGCTAAATCCTGTTTGCCACACACGATGTGTGGGGAAGAGCCTCTTTTTTCAACTCTCCGGACGCCCGATTTTATTCAGCCGCTGCTTTCTCACCCCGCAGCCGCCGTACCGCCTCATCGACGTCGATAGTTGAAGTTACCCAATCCGTCAATTTCTCGTACTCCGTTCCTGAGATACACCGGACCAGGTAAACCGAACGGCTGCCCTGGCGGATATCCGGCCCGAAAGTCAGGCTCGGGCCGATGCCCTTAAAATCTTTCAGCGACTCCATAGCCGCAACAAAGCTCTCTGGCGTCAGGTCTTTACCACTGCGCTTCAGCGCTTCCACTGCCGGCTCGGCGAAAAGGAAACCAGCCAGAAAAAAGACCCCCCAGGATTCATCCGGCATATATTTCTGCTGGGCAGCCCGGTATTTCTGCATCAACGGAGAATCCGAATCCGGCATTTCAGCGAAATTGGCAAAGATCATATCCTTCCATGCTCCCCCGCTGATCTTGTACATCAACGGCATGTCGCTGAGCGTGTTGGACGACATCCACTGCGGCTTGAACCCAATTTTTGCCGACTCTGCCAGAATCATCGGAGCATGTTTCGGCGTGGCATAAATCAACACAGCATCAGCACCAGACTGTTTCAGGCGCAGCGCCTGTGAGCTGACATCGCTGTCCATAATTTCGAAAGAAACAGCTTCGACAAACTCCATGCCCATGGATTCGAGCTGAAGTTGTGCCCCATAATAGCCACCAAGGCCATAGTCGTCATTTTGATAAAAAATCGCGATTTTCTTTTTACCCAGCGTGTTGACAGCATAATCGACGAGTATGGCAGCTTCATCACAATAGAGCGGAAAACCGGAAAAAAGATACTTGGACTGCGGCCAGGCCCAGTGGGTGGAGCCGGAGGCAGGAAATACCCAGGGTACCTGATTTTCATCGAGATAATCGCGTACTGCCATTCCGGTCGCTGTGCCGACACCGCCGACAAAAGCAAAGACGCCCTCATTCTCAACCATCTCCTTCACCGCAGCCACGGTTTTGGCCGGTTGATACGCATCATCGCGCATGACATAGCGAATCTTGCGGCCTGCGATTCCTCCCTCGTCATTGATCATATCAAAATAGCACTGCGTGCCGCGGGCAATCGCTCCCCACAGCGCTGCCGGGCCTGTCTGTGGCCCCCACTGGCCGATGACCACTTCTGTGTCCGTAACGCCGCGTGCTCGTTTCTCTGCACAGCCGGATAGCGTCATGGCCAGGCCGGCGAACATCACTGCCGCCAGCATGAGTTTCTTTTTCTGCAGCATGGTTCCTCCTCCAGTTTGGTTGGGTGTCTCGGGTATGAAAATTTATTCGGCGAAGTTCCTTTCTGTAAACCCGGGATAACAACTATAGCCTGAGTATTGATACATTTCGCAAAACTGATCTGTGCGGCCACCGGAGCGCCCTCATTCACCATACATCTCAGCGATCAGGTCAGCGAAAAGCGTGTTGATACGCTGGCGCTTGACTTTCATGGTCGGCGTGACTTCACCATCCTCCTCGTACAGTCTTTTGGGCAAAATCCGGAATTTCCTGATCTGTTCAACCCGGGCCAGCTCGCGGTTTACGGCTTCCACCTCTGCAGCGATGAGCTCGTGAATTTTTTCATTATTGGCAAGATCGCGGTAGGTGGAAAACTGTATCTTGTTTTCCTGCGCGTAGTTGACCGTATTTTCTTCGTCCAGCACGATGATCGCCGTCAGGTATTTGCGCCGGTCTCCGATGACGATCGCGTCGTTGATGTACAGGCTGAATTTGAGTTTGTTTTCGATGTACTGCGGCGCGATATTTTTCCCGCCTGCAGTGATGATGATATCTTTCTTGCGATCGATAATCCGCAGATTGCCCTCTTCGTCGAACTCGCCGACATCTCCCGTATGCAGCCAGCCGTCGATCAGGGTTTCCTCCGTAGCCTGTGGATTGTTATAATAGCCCTTAAAAACGCTCTCGGAGCGTACCAGAATTTCTCCGTCCTCGGCGATGCGGACTTCCGTTCCGGGCACGGGCTTGCCCACGGTCCGCAGCCGGAACGAATCGGTGCGGTTCGTGGTGGTCACACCGCAGCTCTCTGTCTGGCCATAGCCTTCGATGAGATTCAGTCCAATGGACTGAAAGAACAGCAACACCGATGGCGAGACCGGCGCTGCACCGGAATAGGCGATGCGCATGCGATCGAACCCGAGACGCTCGCGCAGTTTGCGAAACACAAGCAGCTCTGCCAGGCCAAAGGCGATGCGCAAGCCGGCGGCGGGCGTTTTACCCTGCATTTTTTCCTGCACATAGGCCTCCCCTGCCCGGCGGGCGAGCGCAAAACACGTACGCTTGAACCACGTCGCCCGCGATATTTCGATGGTGATGTAGGAGTAGTACTTCTCCCAAACACGCGGTACAGCATAGCCGATCACCGGAGAGACTTCCCGCATGTTTTCCGTCACGGTATCGGTGTTTTCGATGAAATTGACGATGTAATGATGCCGGATGTGGATGATCACGGAAAACAAACGCTCAAAAATATGGCACAGCGGCAAGAAGGACAGGACCTCATCCGTGGGCAGGACCGGATTGGCCGCATGCACAGCTTCAGCCATGGACACCATATTGCCATGGGAGAGCATCGCGCCCTTGGGTGGTCCGGTTGTTCCCGAGGTATAGATCAGCATGGCGAGATCATCCGGCTGCAATGAGTGCAGACGTTGCTGCAGCTCACCGGCATGGTGCTTCTGCACCGACTCTCCGAGCTCCATCAGCTCATTCCACGACATCACCATCTCATGATCAAACTCTAACAGCCCGGTTTCATCCAGCACGATAATCTTCTGTAAACTCGGCGTTTTCTCGCGAATCTGCAGCCATTTATCGAGCTGCTCCTCATTTTCGACGAAATGAAAACGGGCTTGTGCATGGTTGATCACATACTCGCACTGTTCGGGAGAGCTGGTTGCATAGATGCCAACCGAGACCCCGCCCGCACTTTGGATAGCGAGATCGAAAATCACCCATTCCGGACAATTGTCGCCGATGATCGTCACGCAGTCGCCCTTGTTCAGCCCGAGCTCGATCAGTGCGCTGGCGGCAGTGCGCACCGATCCGGCATACTCACGCCAGGCGATATCATGCCAGAGGCCATATTTTTTGTAACGCATCGCTGTCTGGCTGCCGAGCTCTTTGCCGGCAGCCTGCAGCAGAGAGGGGATCGTCTTCGCGCG
>WFTM01000277.1 GCA_015485525.1 Candidatus Zhuqueibacterota bacterium
GCCGAGCTGCGCACCATGCTCAACGAGCTGGGTGAGGATGCTACGGTCATCTTTTATTTCCGATCCGGAAAAACTGACCATGACTACCAGGGCGTCACCACTGTTTCTTCCCTGGCAGGCGTACAGAAGGCTCTGGCCGCCACCGTGTGCGGAACCGAGTTATCTCCACTTTATATTTTTATTGACCCGCCTGTCAAAAATAACACCATCAGCAAACGCGCAAGCAACGATCCGATTATCGTCCAAATCGATGCTGAGAACGAAAAACTCAAGACCATAAAAGACAAAAAGGTGAAACGCGCTCAGGCTGATCATCTCGAAAAACTGATCCGGGCGAATCAGGACCCATCAGATTATCGTTTTGTGTATGAGCTGGTCAAAAACAGAATTTACGGCGAGGAACACCACGAAGCTTTTGAACTGCTCGAACAAGCTGCCAGGATCGCTATCACCAATGGAGAAGCGCGTTATCTTCTGGACCGGATCAAGGGCGATCAAAACACGGTTCTCAGAAAACTGTCCCGAGGGCACGGGAAAAAATGGAACAACATCCTGCACGCTCTTGAGGAAAATGATATCGACAAACTTGGCGGCCACCAGGAAGGCCGGAAAGTGGCGCACAACAAATAACACCCGGGCTGGAACACCGGGTGCAGAAGGATTCCCGGCAGAACACGACAGGGCATTGCTGGAGACAAACTCCGGCAATGCCCTTCTCTGCGCCAGGGAGAGAACGGTCATTTATGTACGATGAAAAGCTGTAAAGACGACAGACCCCGGTAGCGGCTGGTACCGTTTGCCTGCCGGACAAGCGGGCAACCATAGCGGGACCTCTGGTTTTAGTCAACCAAATGAGCGCATGGAGTGCGCGTAACCAACCAGTGGCTTCAGAGTCCGGCCGACAGAGCATGAACCATTATTTTTACACCCCAAAAGCATTTCAGCCAAAAAACACTTGCTTTTGTAAATTCTTCTTAACATTATTCTCCCATTTTTATCCCCTTTTTTGCATAAATATTCGCACAGCAAAAAACACTGCATGCTTCAAACTGCATAATATTGATAAAACCGATGTGAAATTGCTTTCGCCTTGACACATAAAATAGCAGATTATACAGACTTCTTCATCCTGGGCTGCATCATACTTCTCTCCTGCTATTCTGAAAGTGCCATCCCAAAGGCAGGATACGACCATGCATGAGCACTATCTGAGCTCGGACAACATCCGCCCTCCATAATTTTCCTCACCGCGTGTCGTTCAGTCAGCGGCCGGCAGGGGTATGCCGGCATCACTCCCTATTCATAAAATGAGGTGAAAACAGAATGATGTTTACTCTGAACAGAACAATCAGAGCGCTGGGGCTGGTTTTGCTGTTTGCAACAACAGCGGCGGCTCAGAGCACGCTCGTCACAGGTAAGGTCGTCGTCAAGGCCACGGGTGAGATTCTCCCCGGCGCCAACATCACGATCAAAGGGACCGACAAAGGCACCGCTACCGACATCAACGGCATGTTCCGTATCAATCTCGGCAGCGTGCCTGAAGCCACGATCGTAGTCAAATTCATTGGATACAAACCCGCGGAACTCACCGTCAAGCCGGGGATGAGTGACCTGGTCATCAGCCTCGAGGAGGACGTGCTGCGCCTGTCCGAAATTGTGGTTACCGGTCTGGCAACCTCTGTCGCCCGCCGCAATCTCGCCAACGCAGTGGAGACCGTTTCAGCGGATGAGCTGCTGCCTGCCTCAACGCAGACTCTTGAACGCGCTCTGAGCGGAAAATTTGCCGGGATCACGGTTTCGCAGAACACGGGAGCACCCGGTGGCGGTATCAGCGTCAACCTGCGCGGGACATCCACGATCGAGGGTGCTACCCAGCCCCTGTATGTTGTCGATGGCGTCATCGTCAACAACGCTGCCATCCAGTCCGGGATCGACCTGGTGACCAAAGCAACCGGCGCAGGGAGCTCGCGCCCGCAGGGCCAGCCGTCAAACCGGATCGCAGACATCAACCCGAATGATATCGAATCCGTCGAGGTGCTCAAAGGGTCAAGCGCTGCAGCGATCTATGGCTCCAAGGCAACCAACGGTGTAATCATCATCACCACCAAGCGCGGAGCATCATCCGGAACGCGCATCGACGTCAACCAGCAAATCGGTTTCAACAGCCTGCTGAAAAAGATGGGCACACGGAAATTCACGCGTGAAACGGCCGAGCTGCAGTATGGTGACCTGGGTGTGCGCGAATTCGACAGAAATGGCGGCCAGTTCATCGATTACGAAGACGTGATGTATGGCGAAAAAGGGCTGCTTTCAGAAACCAGCATCAGCTTCCGTGGCGGCACGGACAGGACCCGTTTCTTCATTTCCGGCCTTGCCCGCGATGAAAGCGGTATCATCAAGCGTACGGGCTACTCAAAATACAGCGGCCGCATCAACGTCGATCACAAATTTTCGGATAAACTCGACGCACAGGTCAACATCAACTATGTACGCTCAACAGCCGACCGGGGTATTACGGGAAACGACAACAGCAATACGACCTTCGGCTTTTCCCTGGGTTTTACGCCGAGCTTTTTCGACATCCGGCCGCGCAATGGCGTGTACCCCGATCACCTGTTCAACCCATCCAACCCGATCCATACCCGGGATGTGCTGGAAAACCGCGAGTTTGTCAACCGCACCATCACCTCCGGGCGCCTGAACTGGCACATCATGAATTCCGAGAAGCAGTCTCTGGAATTTGTGTTGCAGACCGGGCTGGACTTTTTCAACATGGAAAACCGTGTTTTCTCACCACCGGAGCTGCAATCGGAACGCAACGCAGACCAACCGGGCGCCTCTCTGCTCGGCGAAACCGGCAGCACAAACTCAAACCTGTATCTCAACCTGACGCACAGCCTCAACATCAAAACCGATGTCTCTCTGCGTTCCTCCGCAGGATTGCAGTATGAAAACCAGGATTTGAACTACCTGCTGACCGAGGCCCGCGGCCTGATCGTAACGCAGAAGAACGTTGACCAGGCAGCGAGCATCAACGCCTATCAAAACCGCCATATCCAGCGTGAGCGCGGTTTTTATATCCAGGAAGAGCTCGATCTGCAGCAGAAAATCTACCTGACCGTCGGCATGCGCGGCGACGCCAGCAGCGCGAACGGCGACGTCAATAAATATTACCTCTTCCCGAAGGCTTCAGCTTCGGTCCGGCTTTCTGAATATGGTTTCTGGAATTCTCTGGCCTCGCTGTCCAACGAATTCAAGTTGCGCGTCGCCTACGGCGAAACCGGTAACCTGCCGATCGTCAACGCCAAATTTACCTCCCTGACGCCGTTGAACACCGGTGGTCTCGCCGGTCTGCTGCCTTCCACACGCCGCGGCTCTGCGGACATCAGGCCGGAGCGCACCAAAGAGCTCGAAGTCGGCTTCGATGCCGCCTTCCTCGACGAAAAAGCGTCGTTGAACTTTACCTGGTTCCGCCAGGACGTCAGCGATCTGTTGCTCTTTGCAGACCTGCCCGCCTCCTCCGGCTTCACCGAAGAAGTCATCAACGGCGGCGAAATGGAAACCAGCGGTATCGAGCTCTCTCTGGGCCTGATTCCGATTCGCAGCCATAAGCTGACCTGGAATTCGCGGGTCAATTTCTACAAAACCCGTTCGACCATCACAAAACTGCTCGTCGATCCGTTCAACAAGGGCGGTTTTGCCACATTTCTCGGCACCTACCGCATCCAGGAAGGCTGGTCGCCGACCTCGATCGTTGGTTCAGAAATGGTTGAACTGCCCGACGGCAGCAAAGAACATAAAATCCTCGGCGATGCCACGCCGGACTTCACGATGTCGTTCAATAACAGCTTCAAATTCAAAAACGCTGAGCTCGTCTTCCTGTGGGAATGGCAAAACGGCGGCGCTGTCATCAACCTCGGTAAGCTCATCACCGACCTGGGCGGCACCACGGCCGACTATGATGAGACGATCACCGTCGATGGGCAGACCATGCGCATGGGTGATTATCGCCTGAGCGTGCTCGGGACGCAGACCGCGCCCTATATCGAAGATGCCAGCTACTGGAAATTGCGCGAACTCAGCCTGAACATCAACGTGCCAAAAACCCTGTATGCCCGTTTCATGGGTGATGCTGTCAGTTATTTGAAAGTCGGTATCGCTGGCCGCAACCTGCTGATGTTCACCGACTACAGTGGCTATGATCCGGAAGTGAGCCAGTTCGGCAACGTTGCCATCGGTCGTCAGGTGGATACAATTCCGTATCCGTCCTCGCGCTCATTTTATTTCAATATTTCTTTTGGTATGTAATTACCGGTCAAAGAAAAACGATCTCTACCAGTTAGCCTAATACGTATTCGAAAAGAAAGTTTTTCAGTTATCCTCCACCGCTGCCCGCTCTGCGAGCATGCACAGGCGGGATACTCCAGAAAGGAAAGAAAAACGATGAAACACATAAAATCCACACTTTCGCAAAAAGCGGCCCGGCGGCTGGCCAAGGCTGGCATTGCCCTTGCCCTGCTGCTGACAGTGGGCTGCGGCACGCTGGATATCGCCAATCCCAACGCCCCGATCGTCGAGGACGCGACCATCCAGAGTCTGGTTACCGGCACCGAGGCCGGCATGCGTCTGGAAATGGGTATCTACCTTCGCGTCGTCGGCATTCTCGGTCGCGAAGTCTATTACTTTGAACCGGCCGATCCCCGTTACACGGGTGAGCTGCTTTTCGGCACCGTGGACCCGGGCGGTTTTCTGCTCAACCGGCCCTGGTCGGCGCGTTATCGTACGATCGCCAACTGCAATTTCCTGCTGGAAAAAGCACAGGCTCTCTCCGGAGAAGAAAAAGCAGGCGTCGAAGGGTTTGCCAAAACCGTCATCGCCTATCAACTGCTGCTCAACCTGAACTATCTCGATGAAAACGGCATCAAGCTCGATTTCACCGGTGATCTGGACGCGGGTTTTGCCAGCAAGGCCGATGCCTTTGCCACAATCGAAACTCTGCTCGATGAAGCCCATGCCAGTCTGGGCAGTGCGGGTGCTGCTTTTCCGTTCAAGCTCACGGATGGATTTGCGGACGGCGGATTCGATACGCCTGCTGGTTTTGCAAAGTTCAACCGCGCTATCCGGGCACGTGTCGCCGTGTACCAGGGCAAATATAACGATGCTCTCACCGCCCTCGGCGCGTCCTTCGTCGATCCGGGCGCGTCCCTCGATCTCGGCGTCTATCACCTCTATGGCACCGGCCTCGGTGATCAGACCAATCCGATCTTCGAAAACCCGGACGCTCCGTTCGTCAAGCTGATGGCCCACCCGACTTTTGCTGCCGATGCTGAGGCCGGCGACGCCCGCTTCAGCAACAAAGTACGGGTTCGCGCTGAGGCGACGACCTTTGACAACCTGACCTCCAACCTCGGCGTAACCCTGGCGACGAGCTCGACGTCCCCATTGCCGGTGATCCGCAACGAGGAACTGCTGCTGTTGCGCGCTGAAGCGAACATCGGCCTGGGCAACTATGCTGCCGCTGAGGCAGATATCAACGTCGTGCGTGCCGCGGCCGGGTTGGGAAATGTCACTCTCACAGCAGACAACGCCCTGACGCAACTGCTGCATGAAAAACGCTATTCTCTCTTTGGTGAAGGCCATCGCTGGATCGATATGCGCCGCTATGGCAAACTCGGCGAGCTGCCCATCGACCGGCCGGCGACCGACAACATCATCGATAAACTGCCGCGGCCGGAAACCGAAATCAAAGAAGGCGGCTGATCCAGCCCCCCGAAATTTTTACCCGGACACGGGCAGTGATAAAAAAGCGGTGTGCCATCTGGCCACCGCTTTTTTGTATTCATCCGGTGGATACAGGACCCCAAACGCCGCGATTCCATGGGCCCGAACCCGCCACCCATCCGTTCGCATTCAACATGAGCGCTGAAAATGCTGTGGGGTAAACTTCTCCCCCGGCCGCAGGATACACAGTTCTCGTTTTGAATTGTCAAAAAAACTCCGTAGCATAAAACCACTAAAGCCGCCAGCACGATGATGCGGCGCATTCATCCTTGTTTTCAAAAAACCATGCAGATGAGAATGACCATGAAAGAAAAAACACTCCGAATCATCCTGCCACTCGTAACGTTTCTGTTTTTCATTTTGCTGTTTCAAAGCGGCTGTAACAGCCACCACCCCTATGCTGTCGAATACATCGGTGCCTGGGGCAAACAGGGGACACAGCCCGGTGAGTTCGACCAGCCCATGGGGATTGCTATTGATAAAGACGGCAACGTGTATGTCGCGGACAGCGGCAACAACAGGATTCAAAAATTTTCCGCTACCGGGCAGTTCATCACCCAGTGGGGTGACAGCGGCTCTGCACCGGCCAAACTCGACCGCCCGATGCACCTGGGAGTCCATAAAGGCGGGCTGGTGCTGGTACCTGATTTCGGCAACGACAGAATCCAGGTCTTTCGCTACGACGGTGTTTACCAGTTGCACTGGGGAAACGACAAGAATCTCGATGGCCCCTCGGGCATTGCCTTTCTCGGGCTGGATACAGTCCTGGTGGCTGATTTTTACAACCATCGCATCGGAATTTATCGCCTTGACGGGACCTTCCTCAGCCATGTCGGCAGCAAGGGCAGCGGGCCCGGCCAGCTCTCCTACCCCACTGATGTCGCCGGAGACAGCGAGGGCAATATCATCGTCGCGGACGCCTACAACCACCGAATTCAAAAGTTCAGCCCGGACGGCAGGCTGCTGCACACCTGGGGCGTGCAGAGCACTCAGGAGCCCACCCCCGGCACTTTCAACGTCGCCAATGCCCTGGACATCGACGCGCAGGGCCGAATCTACGTGGCGGATTTTTACAACAACCGCATCCAGGTTTTCAGCCCGGAGGGCCGGTTCCTGGCGCAGTTTGGCAATGACAGCACAGCCGTGACCACCATGCACAAACCCACAGACATCGCTGTAGCACCCTCGGGCATGATCTACGTCGCTGACTGGGGGAATAACCGGATTCTGACTTATCGTATCAAAAAGTGAGGGGGACACAGGGGGATGTCTTGCGGTTTCGTTGCGGGTTGCCGCGGAGTTGGGTTCATGCCGGGATTTTCGTTATGAGGGGGTGCTGCGACGGCGGTGAGAACATCCCCCCGGCCCGGCTTGCGTGCCGGGCCTGTCCCCCTTCGAAGGGGGATTTTTTGGGCGCGGTGCCATTCCCCCTTTGAAGGGGGATACAGGGGGATGTCACGCGGTCTCGTTGCGATCTGCCGCGGAGTTGGGTTCGTGCCGGGATTTTCGTTTTGAGGGGTTTGCGGCGGAGGCGATAAGAACATCCCCCTGACCCGGCTTGTCTGCCGGGTCTGTTCCCCTTTGAAGGGGGATTTTTTTATAAAACAAAAAAAGCCTTTCCCGAATAACTTGGAAAAGGCTTTCTCTCGTGCCGAAGGGGGGATTCGAACCCCCACGGGATTGCTCCCACAC
>WFTM01000278.1 GCA_015485525.1 Candidatus Zhuqueibacterota bacterium
CAGGACATCGAGGCTTTTCTCGGCCGGCCGGTTTTCCTCGATCTGTTCGTAGTCGTGCGCCCCAAATGGCGCGACAAGAGCGGCATGCTGAAAAATCTCGGCTATAAGTGAGGTGACATGGGCAAAATATTTCTGACTCCGAAACTGAAAAACCTGCTGTTCATCATCACACTCGTCACGCTGC
Organism: Candidatus Zhuqueibacterota bacterium; assembly: GCA_015485525.1. Classification (GTDB taxonomy): domain Bacteria; phylum Zhuqueibacterota; class Zhuqueibacteria; order Zhuqueibacterales; family Geothermadaptataceae; genus Geothermadaptatus. The sequence goes on from WFTM01000278.1 coordinate 185, forward strand.
TGCTCACCTCATTTCACTACGTGGGAACGGAAACCCCGGCTGCCCGGTTGAGTGTAGGCCTGTTCTTTTCAGCTATAGTCTGGCTGCGTGCCGGCGAGGAAGACGTCCGCCTGCTCATTCTCGGCATACTCTGGGCCGGCATCATAGCCGGGCTCCTGCTGCTGTAACCCGCTGCCGGTACAGAAAACCACCACCCCATGCAGGCGATGAAACCGCTTCCACGGTTTTCCTTGCTTTTTTTTTAAAATATCCTAACTTCGCCTTTTATCCCGACAGAGCCGCGACAAACCACTGCAATCAGAGAGAATGGGAACGTGATATTACCCTCACGTCAGCGCGGCATGGCATGCTGCACACCCGGCACAAAACCCGGTGCCAACCAAAACGAGCTGAAACCACTATCGTTACTGCGAGGAGATAGATGATACATCCGGAGACCAAAAAATATCCCATCGCCCTGCCGGAAGAACTCAGTGCCCTGAGCGAACTGGCCTATAATCTGTACTGGGTCTGGCAGCACGAAATCCAGTCGCTTTTTTCAGAAATCGATCCGGAACATTGGCATGAGCACAAAAATCCGGTCGCGCTTCTGCTGGATACGCCATCCGAACGTTTCGCCGCACTGGCCGCGGATCAGGGATTCCTCGAACGGATGCAGAGAGCGCAGGGCCTGTTGCGCAGCGAGCTCGAACGCGAGACCTGGCTGCAGAAAACCTGGCCGGCCTATGCCGGACGCCCGGTCGTCTATCTCTGTGCCGAGTTCGGCATCCATACCTGCCTGCCGATCTATTCCGGCGGGCTGGGCGTGCTGGCTGGTGACCACACCAAGTCTGCCAGCGACCTCGGCATTCCGTTTATCGGCGTCGGTCTGTTGTATAAAAATGGCTATTTTACCCAGGAAATCGATGCCGAGGGCAACCAGATTTCCGAATATCCGGAGCTCAATTTTGACAGGCTGCCGATTCAACGCATCCTCGATGACAGCGGTTATCAAATGCACATCGCCGTTCCTCTGCCGGGGCGTTCGGTGAGTGCCCAGCTCTGGCTGGTCGAGGTCGGGCGCTCCAGGCTGATCCTGCTCGATACCGATATCCCGGAAAACAGCGAGGCAGACAAGGGCATCACCTCGCAGCTTTATGGCGGTGACCGCGACATGCGTATCATGCAGGAAATCGTTCTCGGCATGGGTGGCGTGGCAGCGCTGCGTGCCCTGGGAGTGGACCCGGCAGTCTGGCACATGAACGAAGGCCATGTCGCTTTTTCCCTGTTCGAGCGCATTCGTGAACTGATGACCGCCGATCCGGCACTGACATTCCAGAAAGCCTGTGAGATCGTCAAAATCAATACGGTTTTCACCACACATACGCCTGTTCCGGCCGGCAACGAAGCCTTCTCCCTGCCCCGTATCGACACCTATTTTCGTGCCTTCTGCCGCAAGCTCGGCATCGACCTGCATGAGCTGATCGCCCTCGGCCTTCAGCACGATGAGTATGGCAACACCTATTTCAGCATGACCGTGCTGTCCCTGCGCCTGGCCAGCAAAAGCAACGGCGTCAGCAAACTGCACGGTGAGGTCTCGCGCAAAATGTGGGCGCATGTCTGGCAGGATGTTCCGCACGCACAAAACCCGATCACCAGCATCACCAACGGCATTCACACGCACACATGGATTTCGCAGGAATACGCCAGACTGTTCGATGAAAAACTCGGCAGTGACTGGCGTGAGCAGCTCGCCTCGCGTGAGTACTGGCAGCGCGTGCTCGACCTGCCCGACGAGGCTATCGCTCCGGTGAATGACGCGCTGAAACGCCGGGTTATCGAGTTCGTGCGCGCGCGGCTGCAGAAGCAGTTGCAGCGCCATGGTGCAGATGAACAGGCTGTACAGGAGGTCGCTAACTGGCTCAGCCCTGACGTTCTGACCATAGGCTTTGCACGGCGATTTGCCACCTACAAACGCGCGACGCTGTTGTTCCACGATCTCGATCGCCTCGACCGGATCATCAACCACCCTGACAGACCGGTACAAATCATCTTTGCCGGCAAGGCCCATCCTGCTGACCAGGGCGGCCAGGCGCTCATCCGGCGTATCTGGCAGGTAGCGCATATGCCGCAATTCAAAGGGAAAATCATCCTGATCGAAAACTACGATATGACCGTGGGGGAACACCTGGTGCAGGGAGTGGACGTCTGGCTGAACAATCCACGCCGGCCCCAGGAGGCCAGCGGTACCAGCGGTCAGAAGGTGCCGGTGAATGGTGGCATCAATTTCAGCGTGCTCGACGGATGGTGGCCGGAGGCCTTTGACGGCACCAATGGCTGGGAAATCGGCGAGGTCACTGAATACAGCAGCAGCGAGGAACAGGATAACGCCGACGCGGAATCGCTTTATGCCACGCTGGAAAACGAGATCATCCCGCTGTACTACGGCGCCCGGAAAGACAGCCAGCACCGCTCGTGGATGGATATCGTACGTAACTCCATGGCCTCGATCATCCCTGTTTTCAATACCGAGGTGATGGTGCGCACCTACTTCACCGAGATGTACAAATTCGCCATGGACCGGCACGAGCATATCGTCTGCACCGAACCCGCGGCCATCGACAGTTTGCTGGCATTCCGCAGGGAAATTCACGGCAACTGGCCGCTGGTACACTTCACAGCCATCCGTGCCCGGGTGGTGGATATGGGAGGTGAGAGATGTCTTGAAGTGGAAACCGATCTCTACGCCGGTGAGCTTACCCCCGAACAGCTCGAGGTTGAGCTCTTCAGCGTCGATGCAGAGAGCGATGAAAAGCCGCAGGAAACCAGTACACTGCAGTTCATCGAAATGCCGGAGGAACACATCGCGCGCTTCAAAACGACCCAGCCGTTACCGTACCATGAGGACCGGGTGTACTCGCTGCGCGTTTTTCCCAGACACCCGTGCTTGTGTCACAAGCATGAAACCGGCCTCGTCCATACACGCGTGATCGAGCAGTTCGTCTAAGCGAGAGGTGAAACGTTCGTCATGCACGATTTATCGTGCCCGCAAGTTGCTATTTTATCGGAGTGATGGTCTCTGCTCGGTATAGGGTTGGGGCAGGCGACATTTTATTCCATTGCTCACCGGCGGCCGGAGCGGCAGATGGGCGTCACACCGCTGGAGTGGCTTGACGAGAGGCAGTTCGTCTGAGTAGGGGCGATCGGCGGATCGCCCCTACTTTTTTTCATATTTCCATACTCATCTGTCCGACTTTTCCGCCGCTTTTTTCTCCTGCCAAAGATACACCAGCGAGACGACACCGCCGTAGTTTTTTCTGCCCTCGCGTATTTTGTTCGCCTTCAGATAGTGATCGTACATCGTCCCGGAAATTCGCGAAACCGCACCCACCTGCGGCAGCCAACGCCTGCGTATGGCCCTGAAATCCTCAAAAATTTCCGGGCGAACCCGGGCCCGAATCTCCGCATAGCCGGCAAGATAACCGCTGGCATGGCGCAGCATTCTGCCCAAAACTGTGAGACGGCCGCTGTAATTGACCAGAGAATCGCTGCTCGTGGTACAGACGATGTAAGCAAGAAAACTCGCTTCAGCTTCATTGGCTATACCCATCTGGTGCGCTTTCTCGTGCGCCAGCACAAACGGATATTCCACCGGCAGCAGCCCGGCATTGACATGCACCTCATGGAAAAAGGGGCTGAAGATACCGCTGGTCAACGTCTTATCAAGTACGATATTCAGAAAGAGCGTTTTACCGGGCCGTACCCCTCCCGGCAGCTCGATCCCCAACATCTCTGCAGCACGCGTGAAACCGGCTTCTATTTCAGCATCCACACGACTCTTATCGAGGTTTGAGACCGGCACATACGACGCATTGGCCAGGCTGATCTCCCTCTCCAGCCAGTATGCCACGGTCGTACTGTCCAGGATATCCTCCGAAGGCAACCCGGCCCTCATCTGCATCGGCTGGCGGTAATAATTAAACCCCCATGCCCAGTAAAACCAGCAGAACAAGATAAATGCGGCAAAGATCACGCGTTTCACAGCATACCCGAACCGCATGCGTTTCCGCAGAAGCTGAACACAGCCGACTAAACACAGCACGCCCGAAACCATGATAGCGACCTCAGTCACTGAGAACGGTATCCAACCCCAGATATGCGTCATCACCTGAGTGACCATTGGATACAGTCCGGCAGAATAGAGGAATTCGGTCAGAGCAGGCGACCGGCGAAACAGGGCCATGCACACCAGGGTGAACAGAAATAGGACACCCGCCATGGTGATCATACGTCTATCTTTTTTGGGTATCTGCATACTTTTTTCTTGCTTTTATCGAGGTGAGTCCGTATCATCCTAACAATTGGTGTACATAACAACACTAAAAAGGACGGTAAAGATGAACGAACGTATCCATGTTTATGCGCGCAGTACCGGAGGCAGAGTGGAACCACTGCAGTTTATTCGCAACAACCGTTTGTACTGTATTCGGGAAGTGATGACCTATCAGACTGAGCAGCTACCGCACAAAGTCCTGCACCGTCTCAAAGTCGGCGTACTGCCGGAGGGAACATGTGAGTTGCTTTTCGACCTGAAAAGCGGGCAATGGCTGCTGACCGACGCGGCACTGCCTTCCTGAAACGAAACCTGAAGACCTTTCACTCTGATATCTCCCCCCGACCGTTTTGACCCGGCGAACGCTTCCAGCCGGGGCAAGACGGCATTCCTCCCACTCATCCCCCACAGGCACCTGATCCACCTGAAGACGGCCCCTTCAGGTGGATCATATTTTATGGCGCCGGTTGATAAACCAGAGAAACAGCATGCTATCCTGCTCGCGGACTGCGAGGTTGTGTTTGCGGGCATAAAACAGACGGCGGTTGCGATTGACAGCGTCGAAGTACTGCTCTGCTTTATCAGCGAGTTTTTCGACCAGACCTTTCAATGCTCCATCATGGCTGGTGCCGAGCAATCCATGAGCATACAAAGCTTTGTCGCGATCGCGGATGGTACCTCCTGTTTCCTGTACGGCGGCAATCCATTTGCGCAGCTCCTTGTGTGCGGAGGTAAGATCGGCAGTATGAATCCGCAGCTCAACGCCCTGATCGGCGCGGTCAAATCCTGACAGCAGCTCCTGGCGCAGAACCTGGCCCGGCTCATAAACCAGATGAACATCCACAACCTGACTGTATCCCCCTCCACCGCTGGTTCCTGCGCATCCGGCAAGCAAAACACTCACCGTGAAAAACATGCCACAGCGCCGGATTGTCAGCATTTCTGGTAGTGCAAAACGCATAGATGCCTCCCTGTTTTTCGTCCGTGCCTCCGGCACGTTGTAACTCCTGAAAAACTCATGCCTTTTGTTCCTCAACCTATCCCGGTTCTCCGTGCCAGGCGACTGCTTGTAAACACACCGGCCTGGCTATCCACTCAACCCTGCACGGTTGCATTTGAGCTACCTGACCACCTGACTACACCACGTGTCTGCACCAGAACCGTCATTCAGGTTTCCCCGCAGGGGAGAATCCCCAAACTCTGGCATGTGCAGGAAAAGATGAGATTCCGGCACAGCGCTGCGCCTGGCCGGAATGACAGATGCCGGTATCAGGGCCGGGCCCGGTTTCTTGAGCAAACCGGATACCCGGGATAAAAGTATAGGTATATCAGCTGGCGCATGCAAGAAAATCACACCCACACAAGCGGCCCAACCTGTACCTTACGGTACACTACTGCGGATTTTCTGTGCACTCCGGCGCAGCTTCAGGCCACGAATTGCTAAACGAATTACATCTCAACCACTTGTTTTTCATACGCTAAAAACCACAACAACTATTCGCGTATTTTTCATGGCACAGCCGTTGCGTTAGGTGCCGGCGACCGCGGGAAAAAACAAAAACGTTACACATGCCATCCTGCCCTGCTCGCTGAGTCATGCTGAGCGACAGGTCAGCGGGATAGGTGGAAACGTTCTGAGTTGTGAATTTCAGACCATTAATCATTCAAGGAGAGTAATGACATGAAAACCATCAAAATCCCTGCACTGTTTATCGCCCTGTTGCTGGGCGTGAGCTTTTCCGCTTGTGACAAAACCCCGGCTACCCCGGACCAGGAAACCACCATCGAAGAGGAGATCAATCTGGATATGGAATATGGCGGGCTCGATACCAGCGATGAGGCCCCCGGTTTCGGTGATCCGGCAATGATCAACGATTTTTCCGAAGACCAGGACGTAAACGAACCGGTCTCCACCGACGCCGAGACCGTGGCGGATATGGATAACGAGACGATTCCGGCCTATTTCGTACGGGTCACATGGGGGCAGCTCGAGGGTGACTCCACCATCAGCGAAAAAACGGATTTCAGCGGATTCGCTGAGCTGAACAAAGGCACTCTCGCTGTGCTGAAAACCATCCGCTTCGAAGACAGCGATCATCTGAACCTGCCGCGCGAAAGCCGCCAGCGTGTCGATTTTACTTCGATCGTATCTGTTCACTACGACGGGCTGCTGCTGGCTGTTATCGACAATGATGACAGCACGGATGCCGAGGGCACGCTGACCCTGAGTATGGGTTCCTGGTCGCGCACGTTTACTTTTGCCGAACTCGATTCTGCTGAATACATCGAGGAAGTTGACGCGCTCGGCAACGAGGTCTCCATCGTCAGCCGCTCGCGGGAAGTACGCCCCTTTGCCGGTGGTTTCCTTTCCGGTCATTGGATCACCGATGGCAACGGACGCGGTAAATTCAAAGGCCGCTGGATCAACAGCATGGGCACCAACGCCGGCCACCTCAAGGGAGCATTCGGCACCAATAAGCGTGGCGTCAAGGTCGCTTTCGGTAAATACATCAACATCGACGGTTCCTTCGGCGGCCTGCTCGCCGGTGAGTGGGGATACCGCGGTGCGGGCAGAAATCATGGCTGGTTCAACGGTCGCTGGGTCGATCAGGACCGGGTCACCCGGGGCAGCTTTAAAACCGTCTGGAAGACAGGCCGGCCCGGCAGCGGTCGCGGCTTCTTCCACGGGCGTTGGATGAAAAAAGAAACCAGCACCGACCAATAAACCCTTTCTCTTCTCCTCGCACCCCTGTACAGGCCCGCCCTGTGCAGGGGTGTTTTTATCTTGCCTTCAAACACCTTTCCGCGCACACTCTGCGAATAAAGATTCACTTGCATTTCATCATGCTTCTACCTATTTTGCAAAAATTTTTCTCACCGTATCCCACACTATAATAAAGAACTTGCGCCATGTTTGACTTGAAATTTATCCGCGAAAATTTCGATCGGATCGAGAAAGCGGTCAAAGATCGCCACGACTCCATCGACCTGTCTGTTTTTAAACCTTTGGATGAGAAACGCCGCTCCCTGCTCAGCGAGGTCGAGCGCCTGAAAGCACTGCGCAACAAAGTCTCGCAAGAGATTGCCGCCATCAAAAAAAACAAAGGCGATGCCACTGCGAAGATCGCCGAAATGCGTGAGGTCGGGGAAAAAATTAAAGCGCTTGATGAAAGCGTCCGCCAGGTGGAGCAGGAGCTGTACGAATTCCAGGTACGCCTGCCCAACATTCCCCAGGAGGACGTTCCGGTCGGAGACAGCGAAGCGGATAACCTCGTCGTCAAAAGCTGGGGAGAAAAAACCGAGCTCGACTTTGAGCCTAAAGCACATTGGGATATCGCGGAACAGCTCGGGCTGATCGACTTCGGGCGCGGAGCCAAGGTTGCCGGCTCTTCTTTCGTCACCTTCACCGGAAAGGGTGCCCGGCTGGCTCGTGCGCTGATCAATTTCATGCTCGATCTGCACACCGAACAGCATGGCTACACCGAAATTTTCCCTCCCTTTGTCGTCAACCGGCAGACCATGTTCGGCACCGGGCAGTTGCCGAAATTCGAGGAAGACCTGTACCGTGTCGATGAGGATGATCTCTTTCTCATCCCGACAGCCGAGGTGCCGGTGACCAACCTGCTGGCCAATGAAGTGCTCCAGGGCGACAACCTGCCTATCTACTATACCGCATACACACCCTGCTTCCGCCGCGAGGCAGGCGCACATGGCAAAGACACCCGCGGGTTGATGCGCCTGCACCAGTTCGACAAGGTGGAGATGGTTAAATTCGTTGCCCCGGAAACCAGCCGCGATGAACACGAAAAGCTGTTAGGCAATGCCGAAGCCGTCCTGCAGGCTCTCGAACTGCCGTACCGCGTGCTCAATCTCTGCACGGCTGACATCGGCTTCAGCGCGGCAAAGTGCTATGACCTCGAGGTTTGGGCAGCCGGTGTCGGCCAGTGGCTCGAGGTGTCGTCCTGCAGCAACTTCGAAGCCTTTCAGGCCCGGCGCGCGAATATCCGCTTCCGCCGCAAGCAGGGCGAAAAGCCTGAGTACGTGCATACGCTCAACTCTTCCGGTCTGGCCCTGCCACGTACTATCATCGCCATCCTGGAAAACTACCAGACCGATGAGGGTACTGTGGTCGTCCCGAAAGTGTTGCGTCCCTATCTTGGTATGGATATCTTGAAATAAGCGGCTTCCGGGATTTCTTTTTCAGCCAGACATGCGACGCCTGCCCCTGGACTGTTTCGTACCAGTCTCCGGAATTGGACTTATTCCTCGCCGCAACCGAATCTGAACAGGAGACCTCCAGTGAGCACGGGAAAAACGGCACGACTTTCGACCCTTCTGGCCACGGCAACTGTCATCAGCATCGCCAGCGGGCTGATGGCTTTTACCTCAGAAACCACCCAAGCAGGCGGCACCTCCGGCTGGCTCTCACTGCTGCCGCCGGTACTGGCCATCGTACTCGCCATCTATACCAAACAGGTTTTCCTCTCCCTGTTCGCCGGTATCTGGATCGGCTGGACAATTCTCGCTGGTGGCAATCCCCTCATCGGCCTGCGTGATGCTCTGGATGCCTGCATCGCTGTCTTTCAGGATGCCGGCAACACACGCGTCATCGCCTTCAGCGCACTCGTCGGCGCGCTGATCGCCTTTACCCAGCACTCCGGTGGTGTCCAGGGCTTCATCGAATGGATCAACCGGCGCAACCTGGTCACCACACGCCGCCAGGCCGGCCTGATGGCCTGGGGCATCGGTGTGCTCGTCTTCGTTGAGTCATCGATCACAGCGCTGGTCAACGGAGCTGTCTGCCGGCCGGTCTTCGACCGCATGAAAATATCGCGCGAAAAACTCGCCTATTTCTGTGATTCCACCTCAGCACCGGTCTGCATCCTCATCCCTCTGAATGCGTGGGGTGCGTTTATCATCTCTCTGCTGGCAGAACAGGGGTATGAGAACAGTGTCAGCATGCTGGTCAGCACCATGCCGTTCAATTTTTATGCGTTTCTGGCTCTTGCTTTCACATTCTATATCGCCTGGACCGGCCGTGACTTCGGCCCGATGGCAGCGGCTGAGAAACGCGCCCGCGAGCTCGGACAGGTTCTCAGGCCCGGCGCCGAGCCGCTGATTGCCCGGGAAGTCGCCAACATGGGTGCCAAAGAAGGCCTGCCACAGCGGGCTGTCAATTTCATTCTGCCGGTGGCCGTCATGGTGATCATGATGCCCATCGGCCTGTTCATCACCGGCGATGGCAATATGATGAACGGCAGCGGCTCTACCTCGGTTTTCTGGGCTGTACTCACAGCCACCAGCGTGGCCGCCGTCATGTATATGTGGCAAAAACTCTTCTCACTGCATGAGATCACGGAACTGTTCTTCAAGGGCTTTGGCGGGCTTATCCCTCTCGCCCTGCTGATGGTGCTGGCCTTTGCTATCGGCGATACCTGCAAAGAGCTGGGAACCGGGCCCTTTGTCGCCGGCCTGGCAACGAACTTTCTGCACCCGGTGCTGGCTCCGGCCCTGCTCTTCGTCATCGCCGGGTTTATCGCCTTCTCTACCGGCACATCATGGGGCACATTCGCGATCATGATCCCGATCGCCGTCCCCATGGCTCAGAGCCTGGCCATCTCCGAGCCGCTGGCCATCGCAGCCGTGCTCAGCGGTGGAATTTTCGGCGACCACTGTTCTCCCATTTCGGACACCACGATCATCTCTTCCATGGCGTCGGCATCGGATCATATCGACCACGTCAATACACAGCTTCCGTACGCACTCAGCGTCGGTGCTGTGAGCGTACTGCTCTACCTGCTCTTCGGTGCACTCTGATCCCCTGCCATAATGCGGCCGCGACAGCGACCCGGCCCCGAAAAGCCGGCCGGTGTAATCCATTCATGGAGTGAGG
>WFTM01000279.1 GCA_015485525.1 Candidatus Zhuqueibacterota bacterium
AAAACGGCCCGCAGAACAGTGCCAGTTTGAGCAACGGCAAGAGCGAACGACTCGCCACCACGCCGCCCTACCTCATCCGTGACACCCGCGTCAGTGTCAATCTGCGCGTGTATCTCGTCAATGCCATCTATGAACGGTTGTTGAAAAGGGGCGTTGATCCGGCGAATATCTACATGGTCAGCATCCACATGGATCATCTGCACCCGAGCATGCACGGCGCGATGATCTACTATCCAAACGCCAACGAGCGCAAATCGCGTTTCAGGGCCTCGGGGCGCATTTACAACCGGTATGCTGAAAGCCGGCGCAAAACCCTGACCTTTTCCGCGCGCGAAAACCGCAAAGCCGAGTCCTACAGCTATGACCTCAGCCGGCGCATCGTCCGCTCCTTCAGCCGCAGTAAGGTGCCGGTGCATTCCTACCGGCCGATACGACCCTTTGTGTACCGGAAAAACCGCAAGTGGACACCAGCGATCATCCGCTACAGCAAGGTGCCCAGTTCCGTGCTCGTGGAGGTGATCAACATGGCCAACAGCAAGGACCTGGCGAATATCAAAAATCACCGCTTCCGCGAACGCGTGGCCCGTGCGCTGGCAGAAGCGATTTTGTGACCATGCCACCCGCCTCAGCAAAAGCGCGCGTCATCCTGCATGTGGATATGGATGCATTCTTTGCTGCCATCGAGCAGCGCGATCATCCGGAGTACCGCGGCAGGCCCGTGGTGATCGGTGCAGACCCGCAGCAGGGCAGGGGGCGGGGTGTCGTGGCGACAGCCAGCTACGAGGCGAGGGAGTACGGCATCCATTCAGCGCTTCCGATCTCGCAGGCGTGGCGGCGCTGCCCGCACGCGGTTTTTCTGCGCGGCAACCACCGCTACTACCGCGAAGTTTCAGCGCAGGTGATGGATATCCTGAGCACGTTTTCTCCTGTCATTCAGAAAATCAGCATTGATGAGGCATTTTTGGATGTCACCGGTTCGCTGCGGCTGTTCGGCTCTCCGGAACATCTCGCCCGCACCCTGAAGCAGAAAATCCGCGACGAGTGCGATCTGACCGCCAGCGTCGGCATCGCTGCCAATAAGTTCATCGCCAAAATCGCCTCGGACCTGGAAAAGCCCGACGGGCTGACGATCTGCCCGCCCGGACAGGAGCGCGCTTTCCTCGCTCCCCTGCCGATTCGCAAGCTCTGGGGAGTGGGCGCCAAAACAGCCGCCCGTCTGGAAGCTCTCGGACTGAAAACCATCGGCGAAATTGCAGACTATCCCGTGAAAGGGCTGATCGATCGCCTCGGCGCCTGGGGTTATCAATTGCACCAGCTCGCCCATGGCATCGACAACCGGCCGGTGGCAACGCGCTCCCTGCGTAAATCCATCAGCGAGGAAACCACGTATCTCGAGGACGTCGATGACGATTCCCTCGTCGAACACACGCTGTTCACCATCGCCGACCGGCTGTCACGCACCATGCGGCGCAAAGGACTGAAAGGCCGCACCATCACGCTGAAAATCCGCTTCGAAGGTTTTGAAACCCACACCCGCAGCCGAACTCTGAGCGATTTTATCAACGACGCCGACACCCTGCGCGCGATTGCCGTGTCGCAGTACCGCTCTTTTCAGCGCCAGGGACGAAAGGTGCGTCTGGTCGGTATCGGTGTTTCGCAATTGAATACGGTTTTCGGCGAGCAGATGAGCCTGTTCGATACCCCGGAGGAGAATCCCACCAGCGAGCGCCTCGATGCTTTGCTCGATGAGCTGAAACGCAAATTCGGCGAAGATGCCGTCACCCGCGGCAGCCTGCTCGGCGGGAAGCACAAACCGCCGCATTGACCTGTTTCGGGCGCGCTGAAGCGTGCACTACGAACGTTTCCTTCTCCTCTCGTCACACCGCTCCTGCGGTGTGACGGCCTTGTTGCCGCTCCGGCGGCACTTCCCATGCGAAAGGAAATATCACTTACCCCAAGAACCCACACCTGTACCAAGGGGATACCGGCACTTTGATTCCCGGGCGCGCTGAAGCGCGCACTACGAACGGGTTTTTTGCCATGTGACATCCATC
>WFTM01000280.1 GCA_015485525.1 Candidatus Zhuqueibacterota bacterium
AATTGGCATTGACGTTGATATTCACCAGCCGAAGCCAGCGGGCACTGAAAAAGCCGTTTTCGCTGATCAGAAACTTATCGATCATCTTTTTATTTTCGCTGTCATAAACATACGGACTGTGCGAGATAGTTGCAGTCATGGTCAGCTTTTTTCCCGGCCGGGCGCTGATCGTGGTCGAGAGATTGCGCATTTTAAACTGATCAGCAGCGAAGTTATAGCCCGTGGAGATATTCATGGTGAACAGATCGATTTTTTTCTCCTGCTCACCGCTGCGCCACTTCATCTGGAACTGGTTCGCGAGGCTGAAATTCAGACCAGCCTGTTTCCCTGCCGGCGTTCCGGTAAAACGGTCCCGCTTTAATGTATTGCCCAGGCTGTCCGTCACTTCCCGATAATATCCCCACTCCGAAGCTGAAAAATCCGGGCGGTAGTTGAAGCTCATGCTCGGTGTCATCACATGTCTCAGGGCCTGCACCGGCCCCATGCGCGGTTGGAAAAATCCATAGATTTTGGTATTTGCCGTCGCACTGTAGGTGAACACTCTGCGCGTGAAAAACCCTTTGCGTTCCGACCGCTCTATCGTGGAATCCGCGTACACAAACTCGCGATCGAACCAGTCTTCATTGACGTCAAGACGCTGTGAAATCCCGAGAACTCCGAACAGTTTTCCGGGATTGTTCATGCTTAAATTAAAAACATGCCTGGCTGTGGCGTTTCTTGTTTCAGTGAAAACTTCCGTAAACAGGGAGTCTTCAGGATTAAATTGCTGAACCGGGGTGCGCGTATATGAGCTGCGCAGTTGCGAACGAAAGCCAAACTGGATGGCTTCGTACCAGCGTGTTTGGCCACTCTGTACAGTGCTCTGCCCGGAACGGCCGGACAGGCCTGATGCATAACGACTTTGTGAGCGTTTGAAAATCGGCCGCTGGGAAAAGGAGAAGGAAACCTGCGGGAGCTGGCGCGTCAGGCTGCCATCATCGAGGTCTTTTGTTTCCGAGGCAGACACGCTCAGGCTGGCTTTTTGGCCGGGCCAGCGTTTTGAGTAGGTCGCCTGCGAGGTTATCTGGCGCATCAGGCGCTGGTTCTGGTTGGTACTGAAATCCTGATAATAGCTGTTGTCAGACACAAAGCGGCCATTGGCCCGAAACGAAGAGGTCTTGCTCAGGGTCTGATTGTGATTGACCACCAGGTCCCAGCGGCGTTCCGCCGTTCCGGAGACGAAGTTCTTGCGCGTCAGAGAGCCGGTAATCCTGCCATTGAAGCCATAGCGTTTCGCATAATTCAACCCGGCCTTGAACAGCCATCCGGAGCGGTCGTAATAGTCAACCGTGGCACGCGCATCGAGGTAATCGTTGATCGCCCAGTAGTAGCCGAGTTCGCGCAGGAAACGGCCTTCTGTCGCGCTGGTGCCATAGCGGGGCACGACCAGTCCGCTGCGGCGTCCTTTTTCTGTGGGAAACATCGCAAAGGGCAGAGCCATCACCGGTATTTTGCCGAAATACATGACGATCGGCTTGGCGATCACCCGCTCACCCACGATGATTTTCATCCGTTTTGCCCAGAAATGAAAATGGGGATTTTCCTCGATTTCGCAGGAGGTAAACACGCCATCTGAAACATTGAAGACGTTGCTGGCGACTTTTTTAATCTGGCGTCCGGAGTACTTGCCGGTCTCGAAATCCGTTCGCCCGCGCACTACCAGTCCTTTGCCGGTATCGAAATTATAGACCATTTTCTCACCAACGATCCTGTCCCCGCCATCTTCGAGAACCGGGAGCTGGCGGGGGTTGCCGTCTGTACTGTCATCCTCGGTAGCACTCAGCAGAGAATCCGGCAAAGGCTCGGCCGTCAGGGTTTTGCGGTCCATCTCGATGGTGATCTTCCCTGCTTCGATGGTCATGGATTTATACTTCACAACCGCGCGGTCCACGAGATAGAGCACGTGATTTTTGATATCTTCATGAAAATGCCGGGCATCATAGCTGATAGGCGCATCAACATCACTCTTGCGCGCGACACTGTCGGCAGAGACCGCTGCGGCAGCACCCGCGCCCCCCGCAGCCATCATCCCGTTTTGTGCCTGTCCTGCAACCGGAAGGAGCGCTGTCAGCAGCAGCAACCACACCCATGACGGTTTTTTTTCTGCACGATCCATCATGGCCTACTGTTGCTTCTCTTTTTTGCGCTCTGCTTTATACCGGCCGGGCCAGAGCTGTTTCAAACGTTCTGAAATAGACTTTTCGCGCCCCTGTTCCGTCGGGTGGTAATAGACATCCTGGCCATACCCTTCCGGCAGATAGTTCTCTTTTACAAAATGGCCGGGGAAATTGTGCGGATACTGGTATTCTTTTCCATATCCCTGCGCCTTCATCAGCTTCGTGGGTGCGTTCCGCAAATGCAGGGGAATCGGAGGTAAGGTTTTGCCGGCAAGGGCCTGCTGAGCAGCATCGATGGCTCTGTAGCTGGCGTTGCTCTTTGGTGCTGATGCGAGATATGTTACCGCCTGTGCCAGGATGATGCGCGCTTCCGGCATGCCGATATTGTGCACAGCATCGAACGTCGTCGAAGCCAGCACCAGCGCAAAGGGATCGGCATTACCGATATCCTCGCTGGCAAATATGATCATCCTGCGAGCGATGAAACGCGGTTCTTCTCCGGCCTCCAGCATCCGGGCCAGATAGTGCATCGCAGCATCGGGGTCGCTGCCACGCAGGCTTTTGATGAACGCTGAAATTGTGTCGTAATGCGCATCCCCGGCCTTGTCGTAGCGGACGACGCGGCGCTGAAAAGCCATGGCCACCTGCGCGGCACGGATGTGCCGTCTGTCCCCGTCCAGTTCCCGGCTCAGATGAGCCGCCAACTCCAGCCCGTTGATCAGCTCGCGACCGTCACCATTGGCAAAGCGGATGAGCAGCTCTGCAGCCTCATCATCGAGAAGAATATGCTCAGCGTTTTTCTGCAACCAGGCTGTGCGTGCCCGTTCCAGCAACGCTGTCGCTTCCTGCTCTGTGAGAGGCTGCAAGGTAAAAACTCTGCAGCGGGAGAGAAGCGGCGAGATCACTTCGAAAGACGGATTCTCCGTGGTCGCGCCGATGAGAAACAGGGTGCCGTCCTCGACGCTGTGCAGCAGGGCATCCTGTTGCGATTTATTGAAACGATGAATTTCATCGATGAACAGGATCGTTCGCTGGCCGGATTTACGGTTGGCCCGCGCGCGGTCGATCACCCGGCGCACATCAGCAACACCGGCTGACACAGCACTCAGGGTAAAAAACATGCCATCGACTTCGCTGGCGAAAATACGCGCCAGGGAGGTTTTACCCACCCCGGGCGGCCCCTGAAGAATCATGGAAATTGCGCGGCGGTTCTCCATCAGCAGGCGTATCGGCGCCCCATCGCCGACAAGGTGCTGCTGGCCGATGTACTCATCCAGAGTTTGGGGACGCATGAAATCCGCAAGCGGTGCATCCTGCCGCTGTTGTTCCCTGTCTATTTGATCAAATAAATCCATTGCTCATTCCTGCCGGTCTTGGCTGCCCGGCGGTTATGCTTCCCTTGTTCTAATCGATACGGTTGGGGTCGTTCCAGAAAAACAAGGTTACGCCTTCGGGTGATCCCAGCCAGAGATAGTCACCATCGCGGCGGATTTCCAGCACGTGATTATTCAGCAGTCCGTCCTCACGGGTGTAACGGATCCAGTCCCGCGTTTCACGATTCAAACGGAACAGCCCTCCGCCGTCTGTTCCTGCCCACACATGCCCTGCAGTCACCAGAAGGCTGCGCACAGGGTAGTTTATGCTGAGATTCTTCTCCGGCTGATCCAGCCATTTATTGTTTTTCAAATCAAGGCCATAGACCGCATTGACGGTTCCCACCCACAGCTCATGCTCGAAAACACCCAGGGAAATGACAACCTCCCCAACCGGGCCATCGGCGGATTCGACAAAAGCACCCCGGTTGCGGTCGATTTCATAAAGATACAACCCGAACTCGGTCGCTGCCCAGAGAAAATTTTCATGCAGGACGATATCAAAAACCCTGACCAGATTAAGGTCTTTCGGCGCCAGATTTTGTGTCCGCAACGAGTCTGAACGGCTGCGCTGCAAATCGATACGGTTCAGGCCCGCATTTGTGGCCAGATACAGGGTGTTATCGCTGAGAACCAGATCATTGACATTATCATCCAGCAAGCCGTCGGCTGTTGTCAAACGATACCAGTCACCTTTGCTGATGTCGAGGATATTCACGCCAAAACGCGTGGCACAAAAGAGAGAATCCCCATAAACGTGCAGACGGTTGATGTTGTCCGTGAGCAGGTTGAGATCAAATTTCGATTCATAATATCGCCACTCCCCCGACACCTGGTTCCAGTACGTAACGCCGGCCCTGCCGATATCCTCGCTGACTCCGGGATTTTCATTTTTACCCGCAAACCAGACGCCGTTTTTATCGATGGCAATAGCCCGCACGTGAGGGCTGTAGAGTCCATAAGGCATCATGGTCAAAAACTCTGAACGCAGATCACCACGCATGACACCAAACCCCCAGGTTCCCATCCATGAATTCAACCACTTGTCGTTGATCATCGCGGTAACCTTGGCACGCCGCAACCGGGTATCCTGTACATAACCATCGATACTGAACAGATAGCCGTTGGTCATGTGATAGTTCGGAAAATTGAATGAGCGCAGTGAGCGCCAGCCGTTCCATGTCACCGGGCCGTCCTTCAGCACATCTGCCCTGCTGGCGACGAAAATCGGGCCGCCGTAGCGGTCGCTGCGGTACATCAGGCCGGATGATGTTTCAAAAAACGCTGAGGTTCTGCCAAACCCGATAGACACGATAGCATCATAGGGCGAGATGCCGGACTCATCTTTGAAGGTATTGCTCCAGCGCTGCGACGACTCCTGGTAATTGCTGATCGCAGTCCGCGTCCCGCACCATAAAATATTCGTCGTCATATCAAATGCCACGGCAGTGACGTAATTATCTGCAAGCCCGCTGCTGGTTGTAAACGGATAATCCCACTGGTTGGCAAAATAATCGTAGCGGATGATGCCGCCGGTCGTGCCGAAATAAACGTAGTTCGGCCCGATACCGGCTGAGGTGACAAACCGGGTCATGGTGTAGCTAATCCAGTCACCCTGGCGGAAACCCGGATTGGTACCGCGGATTCGAACTTCGTCATGCTTATCCTGTCCGGACACCATGCTGCTGAGCAGGCACAGCGCGAACAGCCACAACATCCGGTATTTCCAGACTTTTGTTCTGATCACCTTTTCATTCCATGATTCCGGCCGGGGGAACTGCTGACCGTGGATTATTTGATACCGTAACGAACGAGTTTACGATGCAGGTTTGCCCTGTCTGTTTTGAGCAATCGCGCCATTTTGCTGACATTGCCTCTGCTGCGGGCGAACGCCTGCAACAAAACCTGCTTCTCAAAAAAATCGAGTTTTTCGCGCAACGAATGGCGGCCATCGAGAAGGTGGTAACCTGCCCCTGAAGGCAGCATAGCATCACCATCGGATTGCAGGTCCGGCACCACGCGCAGCAGTTTTTCAACTGTGATCACCTCGTCAGCCAGCATGACCATGATCCGTTCGACGATATTATGCACTTCCCGTACATTACCCGGCCAGGAGTAGTTGTGCAGAACCTCCCGTGCTTCTTCGGAAAACTGCGGAAGCTGTCCCTGGCGACTGCTCCGGCCGGCAAAAGAGGCGAGCAGCTCATCGAGGTCTGAAATATGTTCGCGAAGGGGAGGAATGGTTATCGGCAGCACATTCAGCCGAAAATAAAGATCATTGCGGAAACGCCCGGCTTTGACCTCCTCGCGCAGGTTCTTGTTGGTTGCAGCCAGAACTCTGGCATCAAAGGGCACAGGGGTTGTCCCTCCGACAGGGATAAATTCGTTTTCCTGCAGAGCCCGCAATACTTTTGCCTGCGTCGGAAGGGCCATATCCCCAATCTCATCCAGAAAAAGCGTCCCACCATCCGCCGCTGCCATCAGCCCCTGTTTTTTGCTGAATGCCCCGGTGAAGGCTCCTTTTTCGTGCCCGAACAGCTCACTTTCGATCAGTTCTCCGGGGATGGCCGCACAGTTAACTTTGATAAAGGGCCCGGACCGGCGACGGCTGCGACGGTGGATATTTTCTGCCACCAGCTCCTTGCCGGTTCCGCTTTCTCCGAGGATGAGTACGCGCGTATCGCTGGCGGCAATTTTTTCGATATCCCGTCGCAAACGCTGCATGGCAAACGAGCTGCCGAGGATATCACTGCTTTGCTGTTGTTTCCGCGTATCAGGTCTGCCATCAGCTTCGCCGGCGGACAGTTCGGTGTGTGCCTGCTGCAAGAGCTCCCCTGCGGATACCGGCTTTTGCAGCACGGCGCGTGCTCCGCTACGCACGACAGCCACGACATCGCCGATAGCCGGATCGCTGGAGAGAAAAACCAGCGCCAGCTCCGGGGCGTGCGCCAGCAGGGTGGCACATTGAGAGCTCCGCTCTGCGCCCAGATCTGTCTCCCAAAAAACCAGATCAAACTGCTGCTCCAACGCCATGCGCACGGCAGTAAAATCTGCAGAACAGACTGCGGCGCGGAATCCATTCTTCTGCAATAAATCCTGATACTCCTGCGCCACGCGGGCGTCAGGCATGGCCAGCAATATTTTCGCGGGAGAGGGTTTCAACGGGATATCCCTTGGCTTGAATCAAGGCGTTTAATTGGGCGGCGTGCTTTGCGCGGATGAGCACACGTAATACCACCCGGTCCTGTTCATACTTTTTATCCAGCACTTCCGCCAGGCGGTAAATTCTAGCCACTACATCACCATCTGCAGCGGGGACTGTGTAGATGAGCTCCTGGTCTCCCTCACGAACGTACTCCAGCAATGCTTGCTGAAAATCGTTGAGAAACAGGCCGCGCGCAGCAGAAATGAACACCGCTGGCTTGTAACGCTCGCGCAGAGCTGCAATCACGTTGGGATTTCCGACCTGATCGATTTTATTGAAGACGAAAAGGGTCGGTTTGCTGTTCAGCTTCAGTTCCGTCAAAACCTGTTGCACGGTTTCGATATGCTCATCCATCACCGGATTGGTGATATCGATAACGTGGATCAACAGTTCGGCTTCCTGTGCTTCCTCCAGGGTACTTTTAAAACTGGCGACGAGGTGGTGCGGTAACTTTCGGATAAACCCGACAGTATCGATCAACAGGACACGATCCCGTTCCGAGAGTTTGAGTTCGCGAATTGTGGCATCCAGTGTGGCGAAGAGCCGGTTCTCGACGAAAACTTCTGATTCTGTCAGAGCATTCAACAGGGTGGATTTGCCGACATTGGTGTATCCGACCAGGGCTGCCTTGAAAACATCCTGCCTGTGCTTGCGCCGTTGCTGGCGCTGTTTTTCAATTTTAATCAGGTCCCGCTCAAGGCTGTCGATGCGCTTACGGATCAAACGCCTGTCAACTTCGAGCTGTGTTTCACCCGGACCACGCGTACCGATGCCACCAACCTGCCGGGAAAGGTGAGTCCACTGGCGCGTCAAACGAGGCAGCATGTAACGCAGTTGCGCAAGCTCAACCTGTGTGCGCGCCTCGCGGGTTTTGGCGCGGTTGGCAAAGATATCGAGAATCAACGCACTGCGGTCGATGACTTTTTTCCCGGAGAGTTTTTCTAAATTTCGCGTTTGTGCCGGGGACAAATCATCGTCAAAAATAATGAGATTTGCCTTCAGCTCCGAAGACAAGCCAGCCAGCAACCTGGCCTTACCTTTTCCTATATAATAAGCCGGGTCCGGCTTTTTACGTTCCTGCACCATCCGGTCCATGACCTCGGCACCAGCCGTATCTGCCAACAGCTCGAGTTCATCCAGATGCTCTTCCGTCTCCCAGCGATCGCCGCTGACTCCGGATACACCAACAATAATCGCTTTCTCTCTGGTGCTTTCTGTTTCTTTTTTACTCAAACACAAACTCCGGTTTGCACGGGCACCACGGGGATAACAGGCCATGAGGTTGAGCCTGTCTCTGTTCCATACCCGGATTATTCAAAACAACACGACGCCATCCGTTGGCAACAGACTCTTTTTTCCCATTGGATTTATTTTATAAATGACCGCATCATTTCAGGCTTCTTCGAAGACAGCATTCGTACCTTCTGTCTGCACGCTCATGTTGCCGCGACTGGCATGTCCACAGACGATTGCTCTGTCCGGTCGCGGAACAGCAGCATTTCTGCGATCAGCATCACCAGGGCGAGGGCGAGGAAAAACCGCCATAGCGGCTTCCCCTGACGCTGCTCACGGATGCGCTGAGGCAGTTCATCACCGAGCGGCATGGTGACAACATGCAACGGGTGCAGGGCCTGCGCCAGGCTGTCAGCAGGCAAGACGGGTGCGGTCATCTCGCCTGGTGCAAAATTTACCGCTACAGCATAGAGCTGCTCATCTCCGCTCATAAGCCGGTAAAAGCCGCTCCGGCCCGTTTTATCATATTGAACAAGAAAGGCATTTTTTTCGACTGCCGGTTTGAGCATCGTACGCCGTTCGTCCGGCAGCACCAGGCTTACCTCACGCGCGGCACCGGAATTCATCCGGTAGCGAAGCCCTTCTCCTGCGATCAGTTCCGCGACGGGGGAACGGCCTCTGCTGGCTGCATAGCGCACAGAGCGATCGACCAGAGGCGCAAACACCCCTTTGTACACGATATCCGACCAGCGATCATCAGCACTGGTGAAAAACAGCAACGCCCGCCCCCTGTCCGGGCTCACTTCTGCCAGCAGGGGCAAACCATTGCTGTATTGGATAATCGTCACAGCCTCTGTGCTCAAACGAGCGCGCATCGCGAAACGGAAAAACGGTGACTCGACACGAACCTTCTGCTGATCATCGAAGACCGAGGCAAACAGGGGATGCCCCTGGTTTATTTTTCCCATCCGCAATACCGGAGCTGTGGAAGCGATATCTCCGATGCTCTCCGCCAGCTCACCCGCGGCCAGATTCTTCAACACCGTCGTGTTGTAGTTACGCGCATCGATCGCCTCGCCGAGAAACAACACCAGCCCGCCGCCGTCCCGAACATAGCGATCGAGCTTCGCAGCAGCAGCGTTAGAAAAACGCGCCACGTTGCTGAGCACGATGACATCGATCCCGTCCAGGGACGTGGTCATCAACTGCCGCGGCTCGATCTCTGAAACTTTGCGTGCTGCTGTGGTCGAGGCTGCCTGCAGGGCGAGACGGATAAACCGGCGGCTCTCTTCTCCTGGCCCGACAAGCAAAATACGACTTTCCGGCGGAATATAAAACAGGGAAAATCGCTCATTATCCGCATTGTTCTGATCGTTTTCGATCACTGCCCGCACATACTGATAACCCGGCTCTCTGGGCACAACGCGCAGCAGTTCGCTGCGTTGCTGCCCGCGTGGGATTGAAATCTGCCTCTGGGCGACACGCTGGTCATTGAGAAACACACTGAGCAGCCGGTCTTTTTCGTCAAAGTCGCCACTGTTGCTGACCGTTACCCTGACCGGTACAGCTTTTCCGGGCTCGAAAATGGCCGCATCAACGCGCAATGCGCTCAGGGTCAGGTTGCGCATTTTTTCATTCGGCACCACAATATTATAGAAAAGCGTGTTGGCAGCAAAACCTGCCGGCACCGGCCCGGGAGCCGTAATTTTCTGATCGGAAAACCAGTACACTTCATGGTTCGGGTTGGGAGATGTTGCAAACACCTGTTGTGCCAGAAGCAGGGCACCGTCAAAATCTGCTTCGCTGTCGCGCAACGAGAGTTCGTTGAGAAAGCCATCGAGGTCTGCGTTGGTTTCTGAAAAAGAAAATTTACTGATAACCCGTGCGGGCCGTGCAGCAGCAATGACTGTTATGCGATCACCCGGTGTGAAGGTCGAGGCCAGCCGGCGCAGCCCCTCGCGCACCAGTGCAAGACGCGTCGCTCCGCGGCTGCTGTTGTGCATCGACAGGCTGTTATCGATAATGAGCACCACGGATGCACGAACATCTTTCCCCAAAGCGGGCGACTCCGTCCGCAATGCGGGCTGCATGAAAGCGAGCACCAGCAGTATGATGATCAGCGTGCGCAAAAGCAGCAGCACCCATTGCTTCAGACGCACCTGGCGGATTTTTTCCTTCTGCATCTGGCGCAGGAACTGCAGGGTGCTGAACGGAATGTGCTTCAGCTTTTTACGGGTAAAAAGATGGATCAGGATGGGAATGGCAGCGGCGAGCAAAGACCAGGCGAGAAAACTATTGAGAAATGTGAGCATATAAGAAGCGTGTTTCCGAGTAAAACAGCGTTGTAACCAGTCGGTTTTGTTGATTGTGACGAGATTCCCGAGGTGCCTTGCGGCACACATCTGTAACCCTGCCGGTACGGAAAAGTTTCCTCAGAACCCGAGTCTGCGCAGCAGGCCCATTTTACGGCGTTTCGGCATTTCCACAGGTTGCGGTTCGGGAATTTTCAGCATTTCACCAGCCATGGCTTTGCGCGGATTGTCCTGAAAAAGGGCCGCGGCATAACGCTCGCCCCAGTTTTCAACGATAATTTCATAGGCATTCTGAATGATCAGTGGCCGGCGGTCCGTATTATGCCCGTCGCTGCCGACGAAGTGGACCAGCCGGGCGTTCAGCAGCGCAATCGCGGTCTGGCGCACACGCTCGCCATAGTCACCGGTCAGGCTGCCGGAGTTGATCTGCAGATAAACCCCGCGCTGGACAAATTCATACGCCCGCATCGGGTTTTCGATAATGCCGACGTTACGCTCCGGATGGGCAAGGATTGGCTTTTTGCCATCGATGATGAACTCGAAAAACTTTTCATCCACGTAGCGAGGGATCGTCTGCATGGGAAATTCAACCAGGAAATAAACCCCATTGTTATTGTATGTCGCTATTTTATGGTCGAGATTCAAATCCGGCTGATAGTACAGCTCCGAGCCCAGGTGCAGGCGTACGGGGATGTGTGCTGAGCGCAACCGCGTTTTGAGATCCTCAAATTTTTCGATTATCTCGTCTTCAAGTGCAAAATCAGACTCGCGCAGGATATGGTGCGTTATGGCAATCTCGGTCGTGCCTGTTTCGTATGCCTGATACACCATGTCCATTGTTTCTTCCCAGGACTGGGAGCCATCATCGATCTGCGGCAGCACGTGCGAATGGATGTCTATCTTCTGCATCTCTATGAAATCCTTATTCTGGCAGCGATGAACGCCTTTACACATCGTGAATTGCGTCAACAAACTCCTTCATCAGAGAGCTGTTGGTTTTTTCTTCCAAAATATTTCCTGTGACGATAAAAGAGGCTCCGGCCTGCACACGCTCGCGCGCCTGTTCCGGGGTCCGGATGCCACCACCGACGATCAAAGGGATATTTACATAATCGGCAACTTCTCGAATCATAACAGGATCGACCGGCTGCAGGGCGCCGCTGCCTGCTTCGAGATAGACCAGACGCATGCCGAGATATTCGGCGGCAAGCGCCGTTGCCTTGGCAATGTCGGGTTTGTCGCGCGGAATCGGCCGCGTGTTGCTCATGAACTCGGCGCTGGTCTGGCGGCCGGATTCGATCAGCATGTAGCCGGTGCTGATCGGTTCCACGCCGATATGTTCGAGAATGGGCGCAGCTCGCACCTGCTCACCGATGAGAAAGTGCGCATTGCGGCCGCTGATCAGAGACAAAAACAGAATCGCGTCTGCATACTGACTGATCTGCATCGTGTTGCCGGGAAAGACCACGACCGGTATGCTGACCCGATCCCGGATATCCCGGATCAGCTCGTCGAACCCGGAGTTCAGAAGCAGGCTGCCTCCGATAAGCAGCAGGTCTGCACCTTCATCCGAGGCTTTCTCTGCCAGCGCCAACAGTTCTGTGCGCGGCAATTTATCCGGATCGAGCAGAACGAAATATCCGGCTCCACGCTTCTTTCTGACCTCGAGCAAATAATGATATACCGACACGCCTCTTTCCATTGACAATCACCCGGCAACGAGTTGCTGCAGAATCCTCCCCACCTGATCGAGGGCCTCCTGCAGGCGGGATGTATCCTTGCCGCCGGCCAAAGCCATGTGTGGCCGGCCGCCGCCTGAGCCTCCTGTGATCGCGGCCACCTGCTTGACAACATCCCCGGCGCGCACCGTCCCGGCTTTGACCAGATCTTCGGTGACGACGCAAACAAAGGACAGCTTGCCGTTGATGCGGGCAGCCAGCACGCCGACTCCGGAGCGCAGTTTCTCACGCAGGCGATCACTCATCACTTTCAGCTCATCAACGCTGTCAGCGGAAACTTCGGCAGCGACAAAGCGGATACCATCCACGCTGCGGGCTTTGCCTGCCAGCGCCTCCACCTCACTCTGCGCTGCGATGCGGCGCATCTCGTGTAACCGTTTTTCCAACTCTTTTTTCTGGTTGAGCAGCTCGAGCACTTTGGCCGGCAGCTCATCGCGCTGGCACTGCAACAGCTGCCGAAGTTCCTCTTCTATGCGCCGGTCTGCGCGCATCAACTCCACGGCTGATGACCCGGTCACGGCCTCGAGTCTGCGGATGCCGGCAGCCGCACTGGACTCGCCCAGCAGGCGGAAGGTGCCCGCCTCACCGGTATGATGCAAATGCGTGCCACCGCACAGCTCAAGGCTGTAATCGCCGATCTTGACCACGCGCACCACCTCGCCGTACTTCTCTTCAAAAATCGCCATCGCACCCATTTTGCGCGCCTCGACATAGGAAGTCGTGAACGTCTCCACCTCGATATCCGAACGGACTTTCTCGTTGACAATGCCCTCGACATCTTCCAAAAGTGCGGAATCGAACTTCTGAAAATGGGTGACATCAAAACGTAATCTGTCCGGCGCGACCAGGCTTCCGGCCTGGCTGATATGTGATCCGGCGAGATCGCGCAACGCTTTGTGCAACAGGTGGGTGGCGGTATGGTTGCGCGCTGTATCCATCCGCGCCTGACGATCGACACGAGCGACGACCCTGGGAGCTTCGACCTGTTCTCCCTCGATAAGCCTTCCAACATGCACGATATGTGAGCCCGCTTTGCGGGTCGTGAGCACCTCGATCTTGAAACCATCCCCCTCGATCAGGCCACGGTCTCCGACCTGCCCGCCCGACTCTGCATAAAACGGTGTATCCGCCAGGGTCAGCAGCACCTGGCCGTCGTCATAATGGATAGAGCGAATCTCGGTCTCGGCCTCGAGATCCGTGTAGCCGATAAAACGCGACTGCTCGCCCGTGCTCAAACTCTGCCACTCTTCTGGCGCGTGTTCGACCTGGAGCTCCCATTTTCCGGCCTCGCGGGCACGCTTGCGCTGTTCAGCCATAGATTTTTCGAAACCGGCATGATCGACAGTCATGCCCTGTTCGCGCGCCATCAGCTCGGTGAGATCGAGGGGGAAACCATAGGTGTCGTACAGTTTAAATGCCTCCTCGCCGGGGATTTCCGTGCTGCCTTTTTTACGCACCGCCGCCTGGATGCTCTCGAACTTCTCGATCCCGCGATCGAGAGTGGTGTTGAAACTCTCTTCCTCGCCTTTGAGAACCATGGCGATATACTCTGCCTTGTCGAGCAATTCCGGAAAGACATCACCCATGATGTCACCGAGAACTGGCACCAGCTTGTAAACGAACGGTTCGTGCATACCCAGAGTTCGGCCGAAACGGGCAGCGCGGCGCAAAATACGCCGCAGCACATAGCCCCGGCCTTCGTTGGAGGGCACCGCTCCATCCGCGATGGCGAAACTCAGCGTGCGGATGTGATCGGAGATAACACGGTGCGCCATGCCTTTTTCGTCGTTGCTGTATGCGACGCCAGACATCTGCTCAATCGTACTGATCAGTGGAGTGAAAATTTCCGTGTCATAGTTCGATGCTTTTTTCTGCAGCACTGCGACGATGCGTTCGAAGCCCATGCCGGTATCGACATGCTTGGCCGGCAGCGGCCGCAGCGAGCCATCTTTCTCGCGATTGTACTGAATGAAGACCAGATTCCAGATTTCGATCACACGCGGATCATCTGCATTGACCAGATGTCCGCCCGAGCCGTCGGGGGTAGTGTCGATGTGGATTTCCGAGCACGGGCCACAGGGGCCGGTTTCACCCATTTCCCAGAAGTTGTCTTTTTTGCCGAAACGCAGGATGTGCGAAGGATCGATAGACGTGACCTCTTTCCAGAGGTTTTCCGCTTCGATGTCCGGCTCCAGGCCATCGCTCTCATCTCCGGCAAATACTGTGGCATACAGCCGCTCCGGGGGAATGCCCCAGACCTTTGTCAGCAGTTCCCAGGCCCATTCGATGGCTTCTTTTTTGAAATAATCACCGAAGGACCAGTTGCCGAGCATCTCGAAAAACGTGTGGTGATAGGTATCAAAGCCCACGTCTTCGAGGTCGTTGTGCTTGCCGCTGACACGGATACACTTCTGGGTGTCTGCCGCTCGTGGATGGTCCGGCTTTTCCAGTCCGATAAAGATGTTTTTAAACTGGTTCATCCCCGCGTTGGTGAACAGCAAGGTTGGGTCATCCTGTGGGACGACCGGTGAGCTGGGGACAATTTTATGGTCTTTTTCACGAAAAAATTCGAGAAAACTACGACGTACTTCTGCTGCTTTCATGGTTGAACCTGTTTACCGATTAGATTGTGTAGTCCGCGGTGTATTCGACCCCGACGATCACGGTGTAGCGAGACTGCGTGAGCCTATCGGGTAAAAAACCTACCAAATGGATATATATCCCGTTCTTATCGGGTGCGTAATTAAACTCCGGGCAGAAGGCGACCTCGGGGACGGCAGGAAATCCTGGCAGGAACAGCAAATCTCTCAAGGCAGGGAATTGTGTTCATCCGTGAACCCGTGTTCTTCCGTTGTGTCGAACAGGCCATCCGGGTCATCCTCGATGACAGCACGGATGGCTTCGCGGGAGAATCCTCGTGCCACCAGTGCTCTGGCCATCTTCTCCCGGGCTTTATGAGCCGGCTGCCCACGCAGTTGTTTTTTCTTCTTAGCATAAAGTTGCATCGCCAGCTCGCGTTCTACGCTCTCCTCAGCAAATCTCTCGGACAGCACCTTTTCGCACAACGCATCCGGGATGCCCTTCTGCTGCAGTTCGCGCAGGAGTAGTTTTCTGCCCATCGGGCGAACCTGCAAACGTGAACGGACATAGTCGCGGGCAACCTGCAGGTCGTTGAGATAGCCGGCAGTGCTGAGTTTATCCAGCACCCTGGCAATCAGCGCATCTGCAAACTCATAGCGCCGGAGTTTGTGCTCGAGCTCCCGCCGGGTATGCGCTCTGCCGCTGAGCAGTTGCCATGCCTTATTTTCAGCGAGTTTGTACTCTTCGTCTAAAAGTATCCGCCGCAGACGCTCATCATCGACGTCCTCACCGACACGGATACCGTACTGCACACAGAGCTCTGCGCTGAGGCCAAAGGCAAACTCGCCATCGATAAAAACCGAAACACGGGAGGGGTAACGTTTCTGCGTTTTGATGTCCGTCACCCTGCCCGCAGCGGGTAAGTCGCTGTTTTTATCCCGCCCGCGCACGATATTTATCCCTGTTGTGCGGCTTCGGTTTCAGCGCTGCTTTTCTGCGAACTCAAGCCGAGCTCTTCGCGCACTTTGCTCTCAATTTCCGACCGGACATCCGGGTTATCCTGCAAAAAGCGCTTGGCGTTTTCCCGCCCCTGTCCGAGGCGCTCATCACCATAGGAAAACCAGGTGCCGCTTTTCTCGATAATTTTGTTTTTCACCGCCAGGTCGATGAGATCACCCTCTGATGAAATACCGGTGCCATACATGATGTCAAACTCGGCCTCACGGAACGGGGGGGCCACTTTGTTTTTCACCACCTTGCAGCGCGTTCTGTTGCCGACGATCTGGTCTCCCTGTTTGATACTGGCGATGCGGCGGATGTCGATGCGCACGGAGGCATAAAACTTGAGCGCCCGCCCGCCCGTGGTCGTCTCCGGGTTGCCGAAAAGTACTCCGAGTTTCTCGCGAATCTGGTTGATAAAGATCACCGTCGTATGCGATTTGCTGATGGCGCCGGCGAGCTTGCGCATTGCCTGGCTCATCAATCGTGCCTGCAGCCCCATCTGCGCATCCCCCATATCGCCTTCAATTTCTGCTTTCGGCACCAACGCTGCCACCGAATCGACAACGATGATATCCAGTGCACCGCTGCGCACCAGCGTCTCGGTGATTTCCAGCGCCTGCTCTCCGGTATCTGGTTGAGAGATCAGCAAGTTGTCGGTATCTACACCCAGCTTACCGGCATAGACCGCATCCAGAGCGTGCTCAGCGTCGATGAACGCTGCCAGGCCACCGGCCTTCTGAGCCTCAGCGATGATGTGCAGGGTCAGCGTCGTCTTTCCGCTCGACTCCGGGCCATACACCTCGATGATCCGCCCGCGGGGAACGCCCCCGATCCCAAGCGCTGCATCCAGGGACAGACTACCGGTCGGAATCGCCTCGACGGAGACAAGCGCCCCCTCAGCGCCAAGGCGCATGATGGACCCTTTGCCAAACTGACTATCGATCTGGCTTATGGCCAGATCCAGAGCTTTGAGTTTTTCATTTTTTTCTGACACGTTTCTTCCCGCCTTTTATGTTGAGTGTAGCATGATTTTATCAATCGGTGTATAGACCGGGCCACCAGGGCGCAGGTCGCTGCGCATGAGCACCAGGGTTTCGCATGGCAACTCGTAGCTGCAGAAGGGCTGCTGCAAAAGGGCCTGCATGGTCTTTTCGCCGCCCTGCTTCACACGGCCGAGGGTCAGGTGCGGTCTGAAAGGCCTGTTTTCTGCCGCGACGCCGAATGCAACCATGCCTTTGTCGATGCGCGCGGCCAGGTTTCGCGCAACCGGCGGTGTCGTGCTGCAGCCAGCCCACAGCACCCGCGGGCGTCTTTGATTCGGAAACGCGCCAAGCCGGTCGATGGAGATGCTGAACCGCGGTGTTGCCCCGGCGATCTCACGCAAAAGCGCGGAGACTTCCGCAAGTTCAGTGCGCGGCATCTCACCCAAAAACTTCACGGTCAGATGGATGTTTTCCGGGCGAACCCAGCTGACCCGTTCGCCGGCACCTTTCGCGGCTGAAATGACAACTCCAAGCGCCTCGCGCAGCTCCTGCGGAATTTCAAAGCACACAAATGCGCGGATGGTTTCTCTGCTCATCGATCGACGAGTACCTGATATAAGAGATGCAGAGCAGCCTGTGCGCTGCGCTCGCGGTTGATCGTCCGGTCTTTGCCAAACTGTCGGCGCTTGACCTCCACGCCGCCGGGATGCGCCAAACCGATAAAGACCAGGCCAACCGGTTTCTCCTCAGTACCACCCGTGGGCCCGGCAATTCCGGTAATGCTCAACGCACAATCCGCCCGCATGTTCTCGCGTACGCCAACAGCCATTTCCCGCGCTGTCTCCTCGCTGACGGCACCATATTTTTCCAGCGTGTCCGGCGCAACGCCAAGCAGGGCTATTTTCTGCTCGTTGCTGTACGCAACCACACCACCGGTAAAATAGGCCGAACTGCCGGGAATATCGGTGATCCGCCGGGCGATCAACCCGCCGGTGCAGGATTCTGCAAGTGCCAGCCGTAACTTATCTTTTGCCAGCATGCTGCCAATCGCAGCCTCGATGAGATCATCACCCGTGCCATAGATGTATTTCCCGGCCTGTGCACGAATGAGGCGATCAGCAGCGGCGATCCGTTCCTGTGCCGCATCGCGTGTCGGGGCATGCACGGTCAGCCGGATGTCCACGCCGGTATATTTGGGCAGAAAGGCGATTTTACCGTAGCGTTCCAACTCGGCCATATCCCCGAGCCGTTCGTACAGAATCGATTCGGCGATACCTGTGGTGCGCCATGTATGATGCACGATAACCTCGCCTGTGGCGATGCTCTCAAAAAATGCCAGCCCACCACCGCGGGTCATGATATACTCCATCTCCCTCGGTACCCCCGGCATAACCAGGCAGTACCGCCCGCCCTGCTCAAACAGCATGCCCTGGGCACTGCCGACACGGTTCGGAAAAATCTGCGCCCCTTCAGGGATCATAGCCTGCCCTTTGTTGCTGTCCACGAACTCCAGCCCCCTGCTGGCAAAAGCCTGCCGGAGTTTTTCGAGAAGCTGCTCGTCGAGGACCAGCTTTCGCCTGAAATAATCTGCCACCACAGCTTTGGTGATGTCATCATGTGTCGGGCCCAGCCCGCCGGTCATCAGCACGATATCTGCAGATTGCATGGCTTCGTGCAGAGCCGTTCGGATGGCACCCGGCTCATCTGCGATCGTCATTACAGAAACGACCGGGATGCCGATTTCCGACATTTTCCGGCCTAACCATGCGGCATTGGTGTTGACGGTCTGCCCGATCAGCAACTCATCACCGATGGATATGATTCTGGATTTCAACATGGTGTAACCCGGCTGGCCCGTCACCGCAACGCGAGCAGCAGGTGCAGGGCAATATTCGCATAAATTCCAGCAACAACGTCATCGAGCATGATACCCACTCCCCCGGACAAGCGGTACAGCGGCGTGCCTGGTTTGAGCAACACCGTGCCGGCATCTTCAGCCTGCCGCGCAGGGGGTGGTTTGATGATATCGAACAGCCGAAACAGAAAAAAAGCAATGATGATATTCTGCAGGCTGTATGGTACAAAAGCCAGGCTGATAAACATACCGGCGATTTCATCGATGACGATCTGGGAAGCATCGGTTTTATTAAAATGGCGCTCTGCCTCAGCTGATGCCCAGATTCCCACAATGATGATCAGTACAGTAATGACGAGAAAAGATGGAGAAGAGAATTCCGGGACAAAATACAAAATACACGCAGCTAGCAGGCTGCCGGCCGTCCCCGGGGCAACAGGGGAAAACCCTGTGAAGACTCCGGTGGCGAGAAACAAAGCTGTTTTTTTCATATAGACAGGAACAGGGTAATCACGGATAACAGAAAACGCCACATGGAAGAAAGCATACCCTTAAAGTGCTGGCGGTTCTCCATCAGGTAATGTACGCCACTGGTAGCAGTGATGATCGTCACAAAATACATCAGTTTATCGACCACGTGGAAGGATTCCAGCCTCTGGAACCAGTTGGATGACTCCGCAGCCAGCATCATTTTATGTTTGATGATCAGATACAGCAGGATGAAATAAATCGATGCCATCTGGCTGGCGGTTTTCCACTTGGCGAACGAGCTGGTTACGACGGGCTTCTGACTGCGTACAGCATAGATGCGCAGAGCAGTAATGACGACATCCCGGGCAGCGATGATGATGACCATCCAGAGCTCGACCTGTCCGATGACCCAGAACGCGATAAAGGTTGATAATACGAGAACTTTATCCGCAAGCGGGTCGAGAAACTTACCCCATGCACTCACAGAGCCGAGCTTGCGTGCAAAGTATCCGTCATACCAGTCGGTCAGCGAGGCGACAAAAAAGATCCCGAACGCTAAAATACGATAATTCAACGATTCCACGAAGAGCGTCGCGACAAAAACCGGTGTTAACAGGATTCGCAAAATCGTGAGTTGGTTCGGGAAAGTCATGATTGCCCTTTTGTTGACGCGACCGGATGCGTCACAGTTCTGTTCGATTGGAAAGTGCACGAGCCAGGGTTACCTCATCGGTGTACTCCAGGTCTCCACCGACAGGAACTCCTCTGGCAATTCTCGTCGTTTTGATGCCGAGATCTCTGGTCAGCTTGCTGATGTAGAGTGCTGTTGCCTCGCCTTCAGCGCTGGCATTTGTAGCCAATATAAGCTCATCGACGTCATCTTGCAATCTTTTTATGAGTTCGCGGATGCGCAAATTATCCGGCCCGATACCCTCCAGAGGAGAGAGGGCTCCGCCGAGGACATGGTATAAACCATGATATTCGCCGGTCCGTTCGATGGCCAGGACGTCGTTCGGCTCCTCGACAACACAGATGATGTGGCGATCCCGCTTCGGATGCTCACAAATGGCGCATGGCGTCTGCTCGGTGATATTGAAACAGACCGGACAATAGCGCACGCGCTCCGTGAGGGCGACAAGGGCTGCGGCGAGAGACTTAACACTTTCTCCCTCTTGCTTGAGAAGAAAAAAAACAAGCCGTTGCGCGGTTTTTTTACCGATCCCGGGAAGTTTGGATAACTCCTCAACTGCGATATTGACAACATCCGAAGTGAAATCCATACTCTTACATTCCGAAAGGATTGAGACCGCCCGGCAGGCCGGAAAGCAAACCACCCGTCACTTTTGACATTTCTTCGGCTGCGAGATTTTTTGCGTTTTCAGCAGCCTGGTTTACCGCCGCAACGATCAGGTCTTCCAGCATCTCGACATCATCTTTATCAACGACTTCCGGCTCTATGCGGATACGTATCAGCGCGCCCTGGCCATTGGCCACAGCCGTCACCATACCACCGCCGGCACTGCCCTCCACATGTTTGTTTTTCAGCTCTTCCTGAATCTGTTGCATCTTGGCCTGCATTTGTTGGGCCTGTTTCATGATATTTCCCAAACCGGGCTTAGCCATATCGTTTTCTCCTTCATTATTTCAAGCGTTGGTTGTCTTTTGTTTTTGATCCGTGCCCTCAGCGTGCCTGCGAAGTCATGGCGAGGCAGAAAAGCACGGAGTTGCTCGCCTCAGCGGAGCTTTTCGCCTCCCAAAGTTTCGATGATCTGCCCGGCCAAAGGATAGGCGCTTAACCAGTCGCCGGTATCCGGTACAGTCTCCGGGGGAGGAGTTTGAGTTTGAATCGGAGTGGGTTCGCGTACTGTCTCTGCCGTGTGTTCAGGCTGCGGCTGCGGTGCAGGTTCTTCGGCTGCAGCGACGTTCTCCTCTGGTCGCGAGGTGTTCTCTGCAGCAGGGTGTTCACTGGCGGAAGAATGGCCGTTCGCATTTGCTCCCTTGAGACAGTGGACGAAAACCTTCATGTTCGTCTCGCTCAGAATCGCTTCCTGAATGAGTTTCTGGTTCTCATTCAAGGTATTGACATGGAAGGTATCTTTTTCACCAAAAAGAATTTCCAGCTGATTACCAGACAAATGATAGGGCTGGCCGACGGCGAGCATGGAACCGAGAGATATTTTCTTTTTCTTGACCGCCGCCACCACTCCGGCCCATTTGTTCCTGATGACCTCCAGATCGACCGGCTCGGAACCAGATGCTGCTTCATCACCCGCAGCGGTTTGGGCCGGACCAGGTTCATCCTGATCACGGACGGCATTTTGACGACTCATCTTCTGGAAAAGGCTGGTGGTTTGCGAACGTGGTGTGAACTGTGGAAGTACGCGGACGTTGTTGGTTTGCGGCCCGGCCGGTTCAACTACTCTTTTTTTTTTCAGCTCCTCGATATCATCGAGAACCTGCTGCAACTCAACAGATGCCGGCATTTTGGCCAATCGTAACAGCAGCATTTCGAGGTGGAGGTGCGGGTTCATGCTCCAGCGGACATCTGCTGCAGCTTCGATAATAACCTGCATCATCCGGATCAGGTCTGTTTCGGAAAAACGACCGGCATGCTTTTCAAATTCATCGACAAAGGGCTCAAGCCCGACGAAGTGTTCTTTAGAACCCGTGGTTTTCAGGGTCAGCATCAGGTTGAAATGCTCGGCAAGACCGGTGATCAACTCCTTGATTTCATAGCCTTTTTCATAGACATGGCGGGCAATGGAGACCGCTGCCGGCAGATCATGCTCTGAGATGGCCCGGGTGATTTCAAAATATACATCCTGGCCGACAGCACCGAGAAGATTGGCGACATCATCTTCCTGAATTGTGGTGCCACAGAAAGAAATAACCTGATCCAGCAGACTTTGACTGTCGCGCATGCACCCTTCAGATTTACGCGCGATAAGAAAGAGAGCGCTTTTATCGATGGTGATTTTTTCATGCGAACAGATTTTTTCAAGCTGTGCGACGATTTTCTGAGCGGAAATTCTGCGGAAGTCAAAACGCTGGCAACGGGAGAGTATGGTTGCAGGCAGCTTGTTTACTTCAGTGGTCGCAAAGATAAAAACCACGTGCCGTGGCGGCTCTTCCAGGGTTTTCAGCAAGGCGTTGAACGCCTCGGTGGTGAGCATGTGTACTTCATCGATGATATAAATTTTGTAGCGGTTGCGAGCAGGCGTGTAGCGAGTGCTTTCGCGCAGGTTGCGTACTTCGTCGATGCCGCGATTCGAAGCCCCATCGATTTCCAGCACGTCGATGCTGTTGCCTGCCGTGATTTCTGTGCAGGCGGCGCATGTGTTGCACGGAGTTGGCGTGGGTCCGTTTTCGCAGTTAAGCGCTTTGGTGAGAATTCTTGCAGTCGTGGTTTTGCCTACCCCCCGGGGGCCGGAGAAGATATACGCTGAAGCGAGGCGGTCATTCTTGATGGCATTCTCCAGCGTCGTGGTCACGTGCTCCTGGCCGACGACCTCGGAAAATGTAGTAGGACGCCATTTTCTGGCTATGACAAGATAGGACATCCCGCCTCCGGTTCATTTGAACTTGAAAGCACCAGTACCTTGTCTGCACGCATGTTACAGATCAAAGCAGGTGGCCGGCGATACAAGGGAACCCACGGCACATGAAAACAATGCTTACCGCTGCTACCTTCCGGTCCTGACGGGGTTGGGCACGTTTCCATTGCGTGGGGCTTAATATCAAGAACCACCTGCTTTGATCTGTAAGCCAAGTTTTATGCTGAAGACAAGAAACACAAACCGGTGCTCAACCACACTCGCCCGTATTCCCCTGAAACACTGCCAGTCTATGCATAACATCAAGCGGAGAGAGGGGGATTCGAACCCCCGATAGGGAAACCCTATACACGCTTTCCAAGCGTGCTCCTTCAGCCACTCGGACATCTCTCCAGTTACCACAAAACCCGGCACAGCCGGGCATCACAATCCTACCCTGAGGGCGGATGTCATCTCTTCTTTGAATTCCCACCATCCCTGGCGGATGAAGTTTTCGGATTATAAGCGGAGAGGGAGGGATTCGAACCCTCGGTGATCGATGACCACAACGGTTTTCGAGACCGTCCCGTTAAGCCAGCTCCGGCACCTCTCCCCGGGTCTGCATTGCACTTCAGCGGATCAGGCACTGCCTTATCTATTTCCGCCTCAGGCCGGACGTTTGTTTTTTTTGCGCAACTCCTGAAAAAACGCTTTCAGCATATGTGCTGATTTCTCGGCCTCAACACCTGAGATGACCTCAACAGGAGGCCCCATGGCGTCGAGTTGCGTCAGATCAACTTTTGAGCCACACGCTCCGAGGCGTGCATCATGCGCCCCGAACACAAGGCGCGAAATCCGGGCCAGATGAAGCGCGCCCATACACATCGGGCAGGGCTCCAGGGTAACGTACAGTGTTGCGTCTTCCAATCGCCACGACACCTGAGCATTGGCCGCTGCATTCAGAGCGATGATCTCTGCGTGCGCTGTTGGTTCCTGCAGAGTTTCGATCAGATTATGCCCGCGGGCGATGAGCCGGTCATCATGAATAACGACCGCACCGATGGGGACCTCTCCGCGGTCAGCGGCTTTTTGCGCTTCGGCAAGGGCGAGCTGCATCCATTTCTGGTGCATCTCCATAATTTTACCAACACAAATCAGGTATCATATGCGAACCGGGACAACCGAAAAAAACACCCGCACAACAACAGGCGTCTGCACAAAAACTCTCATCCGGATTTCGAAAGTCGTGAAACTTTCAGGCCATATATGAAACAAGGAATCTGACGGATTCCTTGTTTAGAAAAATGGTACGCCCGGGAGGATTCGAACCCCCAACCTTTTGGTCCGTAGCCAAACGCTCTATCCACTTGAGCTACGGGCGCACATGGTTTTGTAAACCAGATTTCTTGTATTACGTCGGTTCATTCTACAACCGAACAGCGGAGAGGGAGGGATTCGAACCCTCGATACCGATAACAGTATAACACCTTAGCAGGGTGCCGCTTTCAGCCACTCAGCCACCTCTCCTTCTCTCGCGGAGGGCGAGGGACTCGAACCCCCAAGGGTGTGAACCCGGCGGTTTTCAAGACCGCTGCCTTACCAATTAGGACTAGCCCTCCCAAAGGACAGCCAATATACAAAAAACGGCCCGGTTTGTCAACAGCTTTTTAAGACCCGGGCATACCTGATTTTCGGTATTTTCTGCATCTCAACTCAACCTGAAAATGTCCGGTGTCAGCACGCATCTACGCCCGCACGAAGAGCTTGCCGGGCAGCTGGACAACCATACCCTGCAGCTCAAATTGCAGTAGCATGGCCAGCAACTCCCCGGAGGGCATCCCTAGCGTTTTCGTCAGAGCATCGATGTGAACTGGATCGCTTGAAATCATATTGAAAACCTGCTTCTGTTTTTCAGAAAGCTGCTCTGTCACTGCCGGATCATAGCCCACCTGATCGAACAAGTCACCCTGCGCCGGGAACTCATCCAGAATATCCGCAGAGGTTGAAACCAGCTTGGCACCCTGCTGAATGAGCCGGTGACAACCAATACTGTTCTGTGAAAAAATACTCCCCGGCAGAGCAAAAACCTCTCGATTCTGATCAAGCGCCTGATACGCTGTGATCAAGGCACCGCTTCGTTCACCTGCCTCGATGACTATGGTACCGGCAGACAAACCGCTGATGATACGGTTTCTGCGCGGAAAGTTGACGGCGTCCGGGGGAGTGCCAAAA
Source organism: Candidatus Zhuqueibacterota bacterium (assembly GCA_015485525.1). Lineage (GTDB taxonomy): Bacteria > Zhuqueibacterota > Zhuqueibacteria > Zhuqueibacterales > Geothermadaptataceae > Geothermadaptatus. The sequence goes on from WFTM01000280.1 coordinate 24,675, forward strand.
GGGAATTCGCTGCATAACGCACCCTGCTCTGCAATGCGCTCAGCGAGCTTGCGGTTTTCGCCCGGATAAATATTATCCAGCCCCGAACCAAGGACAGCAACGGTTCGGCCTCCCTGGCGGAGTGTTTCACGATGCGCTATCGTATCCACACCCCGCGCCAGCCCGCTGATGATGGTCACACCAGAGGCAACCAGATCACTGACCAGGTGTGCCGTTGCCCTGCGGCCATATTCGCTCGGACGCCGTGTTCCGACTATCGCCAGTGAAAAAGCCTTTTTCCAGTCCGTTTTTCCCTTCATGAACAGGCAGACCGGAGCATCGACCAGGCGCCGCAGCAACTCCGGATACTCACGGTGCCACGGTGTCAGCAAAACAGCTCTCTCTGATGCAAGCTTTTCAATCTGCTCACTCCCGAAACGGGAGCTTCCACAATCGAGGATGGCACCGGCTGTTTCTGGCGTGATCCCTGCTAATTTACTCAGCTCAGCCACGCTGCCTCCGAGAATAGCAGAGGGCTGATGGAAGCGATTGATCAGCGCTCGTAACCTCGCCGGCCCGATACCATCGACGCGTAATAAATTGAGGAGTAATTTTTGTTCTTCGAGGGATTCCTCCCACCCCATCTGTCCGTCCCCTGTATTTATGCTGATCGACTACTTCTCCGCAGTTTCCTCAGCGCGCCGAACGTCCTCAAGCATGGCCCAGAGCTTTTCTTTCAGCTCCGTAAGCCCTTCTCCAACGACCGAAGAGATGTACATATACTCAAGGCCCTGTAACTCTTTTTTATGTCGTTTACGCATGGTCTCATCAACAACATCGGACTTCGACAGCACGACCAGTCTCGGTTTTTCTGAAAGCCGGGAGTCATAATTTTCCAGCTCACTCAAAAGCGTTTCAAATTCCTCGCGCGGTTTTTCTGCCTGCGCATCGATGAGAAACAACAACGCGCGAGTTCGCTCAATGTGGCGCAGAAACTCGAAGCCAAGCCCTTTTCCCAGATGCGCCCCTTCTATGAGGCCGGGGATGTCGGCCATGACAAAAGAGGAAAAGTCGTGATATTTCACCACCCCCAAATTGGGCTTCAGGGTCGTAAAGGGATAATCGGCGATTTTAGGCCGGGCATCGGAAATGCGTGACAGCAGCGTTGATTTACCGGCATTCGGAAAACCGACGACACCGATATCAGCGATCAGCTTCAGCTCAAGACGCAGTACATATTCCTCGGCCTTGCCACCAACCTGCCAATCCCGGGGCGCCTGATTCGTCGAGCTGGCATAGCGGGCATTGCCCTTGCCTCCGCGGCCACCTTTGGCAACGACAATCCGGTCTCCCGGCTGCTGAATATCACCGATCAGCTCATCCGTCTCGGCATTATAAATCATCGTCCCTGGTGGCACCTTGATGATGACATCCTTACCAGACTTGCCATGGCGGTTAGAGCCTTTGCCATGTTGCCCGCGCCCGGCCCGGAAATGTTTGCCACCACGAAAATCGAGCAAACTGCGCATGTGCGGGTCGCCGAGGATAATGACATCACCACCACGGCCGCCGTCACCACCATCCGGACCGCCTTTGGGCATAAACTTTTCCCGTAAAAAACTGACACAGCCGCTGCCGCCATGGCCGGAAGAAACATATATTTTTGCGTGGTCAACAAACATTGAGTTGCCTCGGTTTATTCACAAACTCATGTCCCGGCCCGGACGAGCAGGACGGAACAATTGAAATCTAATCTGTGCGATCTACCCCAAAATAGCAAAAATTTTTGGGCATATAGCAAGTTATTGTTTTTATTTTAGATGTGCGCGTGCCCTTCCGGGTATCCAGTTAACCCAGCAATCCGGGCCCGGCTCAGATACCGGTATCTGTCATTCCGGCCAGGCGAAGCGCCGTGCCGGAATCTCATCTTTTCAGGAACGTGCCAGAGTCCGGGAGATTCCGGTCTTCCCCTGCGGGGAAACCGGAATGAGCGTTCTGGGGCATGCACGTGCTATATCCAGACAGTCTGGGAGAAAAGACGCAACCGTTCTGGCTCCAGAGATTGAATATCATCTGTGCATTTTTGTGAACCACGAAGTGCCCGATGGACGCGAAGAAAAACAAGAAGAAAGGCAAGGAACTGCCGGCCCTGTTTTTTACAACACTTCTGCTTTCTTCGTACGCTTCGTGACCTTTGTTTGTGGTGCAACCCCACTTCAGCACAAGCTGAGAGAATGGGATAATCAGATACGACGCGGAAAGATACTGATAATTGAATATCTCAATCCATTCAAACAGCCTTGCGTGCTGCCGTTTTGTTCCAATAATAAATCACTCCGGTCAGAATCCATACGCAGAGCGATAAAAAAGGGCAGGTAAACCAACCCTGCCCTTTGATGCTCTGACGATAATCCGCATGTTTTGCGGCATGAAATGATATATCCCAAACTACATGTTTTCCGAGATCGCCCGGGCAAACTCAGAACATTTCAACAGCGTCGCTCCCTGCATTTGCCGTTCGAGATCATAGGTGACTTTTTTCTGCTGAATCGTTTTGGACATCGCGCTTTCGACCAGGCGCGCTGCTTCTGTCCAACCGAGATATTCGAGCATCATCACGCCAGAAAGGATCAGGGAGCC
>WFTM01000281.1 GCA_015485525.1 Candidatus Zhuqueibacterota bacterium
AATTAATTTAAAACAATACGTTGCGGGCTTTGCGGCGTTGCGTGCGAATCGTCATGGAAAAACTGAGTTTAAAATGGGCTTCCATGTTAATTGTTTGATTTATAAATCTTTATGCTGTTTTTGCCGGAAATTTGTGAATAATTCAGGCTAACCAGAAAAGTTTTATTTTTTCTAACCAGAGCGATTTTTTTTGAGACAAAAAGCAGCAGACAGAGCTATGTGTATGGATCATTCCGTCCAATTTTCAGAATTTGCTGTCAGCGCCTCATGAAATTTTTTAATCTCTATCTGTTCTCATCGTGTCTGGTTATCCCGTTCTCACAGCTGTGGGCGGTAGCCGGGTTGTACCACGAAGCGCCGTGCCGGAATCTCATCTTTTCTGGCACGTGCCTGAGTCAGGGAGATTCCGGTCTTCCCCTGCGGGGAAACGGAATGACAGCTTTGGTGTAGCCACCTGCTGTGCTCTGGCGGACTGGCTGAAAAAATGCAATATTGCTGAGTTAAATGGATAGCCAGCCTGTCTATGCACCGCATTCCGGGAAGGTGCTGTTATCCCCGGGGAGATTCCGGCACTTCGCACCGGCCGGACTGATGCGTCGGGGCACCCATCCATCTCTCCCTGCCGCACAACCTCATCCATGAAGCGTTCAGGTTTTCTTGAAAAAAATCGTTCCCAGCGGCGGGATGGCAATCCGGATCGAGTGCGGAAACCCGTGGCAGGCATCGTCTGTACTATCCACGCCGCCGAAATTACCGATGTTGCCGCCGGCATAGTGCTCGGAATCGCTGTTGAGCAGCTCGGCATAGTGCCCGGGCGCCGGCACGCCTACTTTGTAGTTAAATCGCGGTACCGGCGTGAAATTACACACGACGACGACAAAATCATCAGGATCGTTACCCCGGCGGATGAAAGAGATGATGCTGTTTTCTGCGTCCTGAAAATCGATCCACTGGAAACCCTCGCCGGTAAAATCTTTTTGCCACAGCGCCGGTGTTTGCCGGTAGAGACGGTTGAGGTCGCGGACATATTGCTGCAGGCCCTGGTGTTCTTTGTACTCGAGCAGGTGCCAGTCCAGACTCTGGTCGTGCTGCCACTCCTGCCACTGGCCAAACTCTCCGCCCATGAACAGCAGCTTTTTCCCCGGATGTCCATACATGAAGCCATAGGCCGCCCGCAGGTTGGCAAACTTCTGCCACAGGTCACCGGGCATTTTATCCAGCAGGGCCTTTTTCCCGTGTACAACTTCATCGTGTGACAGCACGAGCACGAAATTTTCGGTAAAGGCATACAGCAGGCCAAATGTGAGCAGGTTCTGGTGGTATTTTCTGTGGATCGGGTCGTACTCGATATATTCCAGAAAATCGTTCATCCAGCCCATGTTCCATTTCAGCCCGAAGCCGAGGCCGCCGAGATAGACCGGCCGCGATACCGCCGGCCACGACGTCGATTCCTCGGCGATCATCATGATGTCCGGATGCGCTTCGTACACGGTCTCGTTGAGCTTTTTCAGAAAATCGATGGCATCGAGATTTTCGCGGCCGCCATACTTGTTCGGAATCCACTGGCCTTCCTCGCGAGAGTAGTCGAGATAAAGCATCGAAGCCACAGCATCGACGCGCAGGCCATCGATGTGGTACTCATCGAACCAGAACAGGGCGTTGGCGATGAGAAAATTGCGCACTTCATTGCGACCATAGTTGAAGATGAGCGTGCCCCAGTCCGGGTGTTCGCCCTGGCGGGGGTCTTCGTGTTCGTACAATGCTGTTCCGTCGAACCGGCGCAGGGCAAAATCATCTTTCGGGAAATGGGCCGGCACCCAGTCGAGGATGACGCCGATGTTGTTTTTGTGCATGTAATCGACAAAATATTTGAAGTCATCCGGCGTGCCATAGCGGCTCGTGGGCGCGTAATAACCAGTCGTCTGGTAGCCCCAGGAGCCATCGAAAGGGTGTTCGGTGATGGGCATGAGCTCGACATGGGTGTAGCCCATGGATTTGACGTAGTCAGCCAGTTCATGCGCCAGTTCGCGGTAGGTGAGAGGGCGGTTGTCTTCATGCGGAACACGCCGCCACGAACCGGGATGTACTTCGTATATCGCCACAGGGGCATCGGTCACGCTGGCACTGCGCCGCTGTTGCATCCAGTCTTCATCGTTCCAGGTGAACTGATCGATGGTATGCACGATGGAGGCCGTTGCCGGGCGCAGCTCGCTGCGGAACGCCAGCGGGTCTGATTTGATGCGCAGATGGCCGTCCCGGGTGCGGATTTCATATTTGTAAATTTCACCTTCGCCTAACCCCGGAATGAAAATTTCCCAAACGCCGACGCCCGGATGCAGGCGCATGGGGTATCGCCGCCCGTCCCAGCCGTTGCAGGCACCGATCAGGCTGACACGTTCGGCGTTGGGTGCCCATACGGCAAAGTGTACACCACTGACGCCGTCTATTTCCATGACATGGGCACCGAACTTTTCATACATACGAAAGAAGTTGCCCTCACCAAACAAGTGCAGGTCGAAATCGCTGAGGGCGGGCGGGAAGCGGTAAGGGTCTTCGAACTCGTGCTGGTTTCCGTCATGGTCTTCGCTGATCAGCGTGTAGGGGAAGAGCTTTTTGCGGCGTGGAAAGACAGCTTCGAAAAAACCATCCGCATGCAGCATCTGCATGGGCTCGGGCGAGCCGTTTGCACCACTGCGTACGTACATATTCTGGGCCCCGGGGACAAACGCACGAACTGCCACTGATGTTTTATTGCCCTGCCTGATGAGGTGCTGGCCGAGCACGGCAAAAGGGTCTGAGTGTCGCGCCTGGACCAGGGCATCCATTACTTCTTTGTCTAACGTCATATCCGTTCAAATCTTTCTCGGTAGCGGTTCTATTCAGCCGGTTCTATCGATGCGCTCATGGAGCCTTTGCAATGTGGAATACGCCAGTCTGCTCCATAAGCATGAATCTGATCCCGTTTCAGTTCTGCACGTTCTTTGGATGTGGTATCGACGATGACACGGCTTTTGGTATCCACTTCCACGGCCATCTGATAGGCTTTTTCAGCCGAGTGGTGAAAGATATCCATGAGCATCTCGATGACATACTCATAAGTATGGTCGTCATCATCGTGCAGGATGACGTGATAGCGCGGGATGTGGATCACGCGCGAGCGTTTTTTCTTTTTTTTCGTCGTGTCCGGAGCTGTTGAGGCCATGGTTTCATTCAGTGCTGTTGAGTGCATGGTGTTTGTTGCGAGAGTCCTGAGTTAGTTCCTGCCGCTGCAGGCATACTGCCATGCAGGTTTCCGGAGCCCGCCTTTAATCTGCCCGGAGATGCAAAGCGAAAAAATTAGACATCCGGAGAGAGAAAAGCAAGGCTCGATTTTAATTGGGAAGTTCTCCCTCAAATCGTGTGGGTTGTTTTCAGTATGGGCAACCGGGGCGCGAGCCCAGATTGTACCACGACATTCATGTCGCGAAGTATGATTATACAACCATCACCACGGGCCGGATTTGCAAGATGATAATTCCCCAACTCACACACAATCAGAGGAAGAGCCAATTGAAAAAAATCACGGCTCCAGCATCAGCTTTATGGCAAAAACGATCACCATGATGATGACAAATCCCCGCACCCAGGCATGGCCCTTTTTGACGGCAAAATGCGTCGCGATCCATGCGCCCGTGGCATTGCCGGCGCCGAGACCGAGACCGAGCAGGAGATTGACTTTGCCGTGATAAACGAACACCCCCAGCGCCAGCACTGTGAACAGAAAGACGACCAGTACTTTCAGTGCATTGGTCGCAACCATGTCAAATCCGGCGAACAGCGCTGCGGTGATAATGAGAAAACCGACACCCGCCTGGATGAAACCGCCATACAGACCGATAGCAAAAAACGCCACCGCAAAAGCGAATTTCCTCGCCGTGGTCATCTCACCCTCTTTCACTGTGATACGGCGGGATGGATCGATGGTGATCACCAGCAGAACCACGACCATCACCAGCGCGAGGATGCGTTTGAACATCGCGTCGGGGATATCGATGGCCAGGCTGGCACCCAGCAGGCTGCCGGCAAGTGCGGGAAAGGCCGCGTAAAAGCCCATCTTCCAAGGCAGTACTTTAAAGCGATGAAAGCTGGAAATGGCGACAAAGTTCTGGATGAGTATGGCGATGCGGTTGGTGCCGTTGGCCACAGAGGCTGGCAGTCCGAGAAATATCAACACGGGCAGAGTCAATAGTGAGCCTCCGCCCGCGAGGATATTGATAAAACCGGTCAGCATGCCAACTGTGAACAACAGCAGCAGTTGAAGCGGGAGTGCCATCTATCTGCCGCCGGCTTTCTGGAGATATTTGTAGAAATCATTGCCGGTGGACAGAATCAGCATATCCTTTTCCGACAGGGTGGATTCCAGCGTCTCCATAGTTTTCAGGAAACTGTAAAAATCGCGCGCGGCCTGGCTTTGGTTGTACGCGCTGGCATAGATCGCCGTGGCCTCGGCATCGGCCTTACCAATGATTTCCTGTGCCGTACGGTACGCCTCAGACTGGATTTTCTTCAAATCTCTGTCTTTATCGCCGAGAATTTTCAGCGCCTCGCCCTGGCCTTCGGAACGGAAGCGGTCAGCGATGCGCTTGCGCTCGGTAATCATGCGCTCGTAGATACTGCGCTCCACATCTTCCCGATAATTGATGCGTTTGAAGCGCAGGTCCAGAAGCTCGATGCCGAGCTCCTCGGTACGGGGCCTGGCTGCCTTGATGATATCCCGCGTGATCTTCTCACGTCCGATGGCGATTTCGAGAAAAGTCGTCTGCTCATCAGCAGGGCCCATCACCACAGGCTGCCTGTTTGTCGAGCGCACGATCTCCACCAGGCTGTGGTTGGCGATAGCCTTGCGCGTTTCGCCGTCCAGGATTCCATCCAGACGGGATTGGGCACGGCGCTCATCCTGCAGGCGCTGGAAATACAGCAGTGGATCAGAGATGCGCCAGCGTGCGTAGGTATCCACCCAGATGTAGCGTTTTTCTTTGGTGGTCATTTCGTTGGGATCGCCATCCCACTCCAGAAAGCGCTTGTCGAAGTAGTGTGCTTCCTGTATGAAGGGCAGCTTAAAACGCAGACCCGGGGTGACGATGGGGTCTCCTACTGGCTTGCCGAACTGGGTGATGATCACCTGCTGCGTTTCATCGACGATATATGCGGAGGACCACGCCAGCAGCAGCACAAATGCCGACACAAAGGTCAGAACGGTCTTTTTGACTTCACTCATTTCTTGCCTCCTTCCTGCAGTTGCAACAGGGGCAATACGTTGCTCGCATTCTCATCCATAATGACTTTCTTGCCGACTCTCGGCAGGATTTTACCCAGCGTTTCCAGGTAGATGCGCTGGCGCGTGACTTCCGGTGCCTTCAGATAGGCACGGTAAACAGCGTTGAAGTTGGCTGCATCCCCGCGCGCTTTGTTGACGCGCTCAAGAGCATAACCTTTGGCTTCCTGTATCGTCTGCTGTGCCTCACCGCGTGCTTTCGGAATGACCTGGTTATAGGCCGAACGCGCCTGGTTGATCAGCTTCTCTTTTTCCTGTTCTGCTTTGTTGACCTCGTTAAATGCATCTTTTACCTGATTTGGCGGATTGACATCCTGCAACACAACCTGGATGATTTTCAAGCCGACTTCGTACTGATCACACATCTCCTGCAGCATGCGCTCGGCCGTGGACTCGATCTCCAGACGGCCTTCGGTGAGCACCTCGTTGATGGTGCGATCGCCGACCACCGCGCGCATGACAGCCTCGTTCATATCGCGAAACGTCTGGTTGGCATTGCGCACGCGGAACAGATAGTTATACGGGTCGCTGATCCGGTATTGTACCACCCATTCCACCTCCGCTGCATTGAGGTCACCGGTTAGCATGAGAGACTCGCCGGTGAAATTTTTTGAAGAATACAACGTGCGCGTCCCGGCCTTCTCTGTGCGGAAGCCGAATTCCTCATTTTGCTGCTTTTCGACAGCCACTTTGTACACTTTCTCCACCCCGAACGGCAGTTTGAAATTCAGCCCCGGTTGCACTGTACGGACATACTTGCCGAAGCGCAGGATGACCCCGACCTCCTCTGCAGCGATGGTGAACCAGCTCGTGAAGACTCCATAGAGCACCACGATGCCGATGATGATCAGCCGTACGGCGCCCGGCGGCATCTGCGGCGGCCGGATGTCGTTCAGGTTGATTTGTTGTTGCGGCATGTTCTCGCCTCCTGATATATCTTGAATGATTACCGGTAGATGGGCATCTGCCGGAAGAATTTATTTTCTCATACACTGATGAGCAATGTGCCGGCTGCTTTCGCCTGTAAAATTTTGTCACCCTCCGCTCTCGCCACACCGCTCCTTCGGTGTGACGCCTGAGTTGCCGCTCCTGCGGCAGCACCCAAACGAAACGAGACACCGCCTCTACCCCGAAAACCCTAGCTGCATTAACCGGAGCTGTATGGTGATGCGTTACAGAAACAATGATCAGGAATTCCCCGGATCGTGTTTTGCGGTTTTTGCAAGAAAATCGCGTACTGATCGGAGCAGAATCTCCGGGTTTTCATAATGCACCCAATGGCCCGCGGCAGGAGCCGTCACCAGTTCTGCCTGTGGAAAGAAGCCGCGAATTGTCTCAAAATCCTGGTCGCGGATATAGTCTGAGCGTTCGCCGCGAATGAACAGCGCCGGGCCTGCGTAGCTGTCGCCGGGTGCAGGCTGGTAGGCACGTGAAACGGTGAGAAACTCCCGCAGCACCGGCAGATTAACGCGCCATCTCATGCCATGCGCGTCACTGCTGATATTGGTCAGCACGAACTGGCGTACCAGCGCGCTGGGAATATCCGCGGCCAGGGCAGCATCGATCGCTTTTTTGTCGGCAAACTGTTGCGGGTCGATTTTCATCATGGCATCCAGAACCGCATGGACGCCACCGAGATGTGGCCTGGGGGCAATATCCACGATGATCACGCCGGCGAGGTGTTCGGCTGCCTGAAATGCCATCTCCATCGTCACAAGCCCGCCCATGGAGTGGCCGAGGACAACGACGTGCCGGCCGGGAAATAAGCGCTGCTTCAGAGCAACGATGTCTTCAACCATGGCCGCGAATGTGTGCTCCGGCGAATGCGGAGACCGCCCGTGGTTGCGCATATCCGGGACGACAACCTGTGCCCGGCCTGCCAAAGCCTTGGCGATGCTGTGCCAGTTTCTGCCTGAGCCGAGCAGGCCGTGCAGAATAAAAAGTGGCGTCCCGCTTTCCCCGTAGCGACGGTAGAAAAGTTCCATAGTCCTGAAAATCCAGAAAATTAAGAAATCGCCACCCCGGAAGACTCGGGCACTCCGCATCACTTCAGCCGGAAAGACGCAGCGAGCTGCTGCTCCTGCTGCAATGCACCAGCGAAATGAGATGTCGCCTGCGCTGTAAGTCCGCACTTATACCGAAACCCTAGCCCCGGTTTTCCCACAGGAAAGACGGTTCCCATCAGTATCTGGCATGTGTCTGCCTGGCAGGGGCTTGCAGAGCGCTACGCTCGGGTCTGCATGTCGGATGCCCGGGGTGAATTTTATAAGTTAATGATAAATATATAATTGAGCCTTGTTTTTCTTGCGAAAATTTATGGATGTCCGGTGTTGTCATGGAATCAGGTCAGGCATGATTCTGCTGATCATACAGGGCAAGCAACCATTCCGCATACACCCGCAGCCCGGCGATGTGTTCTGTTTCCACAGGCTGGAGCTGGAGCAGGGAGGAAGAGTCAAAGTCCGGTACCCAGAAATGGTGGACCGCCAGAGCTGCGCCAAGGGCTGTGGCGTTGGCAATATCTGCGATGTAAAGCTGGCAGGGCTGCACCAGCATGGAGAGAATTTTCAGGAACCACGGGTTGCGCGTGAATCCCCCATCGACGAGCATGCGTTTTTGCCCGGGTTCGGCGACATTGTCGATGAGATAAGCCGTGAGTACAGCAAGATCGAGGCACAAACGGGCGTAGGCCTGCTCAGGTGATGAGAACACACTCAGGTCCCACGTTCCGCGCGGGACATGGGGAAAGGGCCCGCTACCGTGCAGAGTTTCGGCGGTAAGCACACCCTCATTGGGCTTGGCGAAAAAGTCTGCCAGCAGCGTTTCGATATCAGCATTTTTCTCATCCGGAGCTCTGCCAAAGTGCTCGCAGATGCGCCGCAGTTGCAGCTCGTGCTCCTGTCCGGCATAGATGCGTGCCGCGCGCACAGGTTGCAGTTGTGGCGTGAGATAGTACAGGCGATCCTGCTGCAGGTCCTGCTCACTCAACACAAAGCCTGCAAAGGGATTCTGGGCAATAACCCAAGTCCCGGTGGTGATCAGGATAAAAGGGTCGTCAAGAGATTCGAGATAGGGGTAGAGCGATGCAGCGGCGTCGTGCATGCCGGCACCGACCGGGATATTGCCGCGTGCTTGCAGTAAACCGGCCAGGGAACTATCGAGCTGGCACAAACGGCCGTGATCGGCAAGCCGGGGGATGCGCGTTTGCCAGCCCAGTCCTTCGATGGCCGGAACACTCGG
>WFTM01000282.1 GCA_015485525.1 Candidatus Zhuqueibacterota bacterium
GCTCATCGATCATCAGAGTATTCACGCAGTAGCCGAGACACTCACCGAAGGACGTCCCGAATCGAATGCTGAGGAGCTCATCGCCGGAAGATGCTTTCTCTACCGGTGCGAAGATACAGCCGCCGGCAATCAGGCCGGCAGCGAGCAGTGTTACAGAGATTTTTTTAGTCATAGCCTGGGAACTCCATAGACCCCATTTAACAGCATTTTAATCAACAGACGACAGGGAAACTCAGCAGGCAGTAAGTTTCCATCAGTTCTGACACAAAATAAAAAACCGGCTCAGTCCCCGACTGCTCCGGACACCCCCGGACGGATACGGCCTTTTGTTTTCTCATCGCGGAACAGGCGGATAGCGAACACAAACAGGACGAGGGCGGCAAAGCCGAAGCCGCCGCTGTCCTGATAGATAATTTCCCGATACTCGCGCCGGTCCGTGACTGAATAGACGACAAAATCCCTGTCCATCTCATCTTTTCTGAATTTGCGGCGCAGCTTGGTCACGAACTGGCCGGGGCGCAGGACATCGGCAACGGCTGGCCAGTTGCGTTCGATCGCATCGTATTCATCCGCAGTGATGGCATTGGCGTACTCGAGCCTTGCCTGCCCGAAACGCAGAGGCTTGTCACCGATGGCATACACCAGCACGTCTGCGCTGCGTTGAGTACTGATGGCGGTAACGCTCAGGGGGTAGAGAATACTGTCCGGGTTGGCGGCAAAGGTGATTTCAGCCGGTGTCGTGGTCGCGCCCCACCATCCGCCGATATAGCCGGAAACCTGCGCTGTATCCAGGCGCATGGCGACAAAATACCAGTTGCGCTCGACATAGTCCTGCAGGGCGAGGGAATCCTGCGCGCGGTAGTTGTAGCCATTGCGCTGCAGCCACTCCGCAAGGTCTGCGGCATTACCTGCCTGCAGCACAGCAGCCTGGTACATCCCGACCAGTTGCTCGAAGACCAGATCAACCCCACTGTCCCGGGTATCCACGACAGCACCGTCTTCACGCATGGTGGCAAAAGCAGGCGAGACGACATTGGTTTCGCCATCGCAGCCGCAGCCATCATTTCTGCTGCGAACCAGCGGCTGGGTCATGAAACTGAGCTGGGAAAAAATCCCGGCATCAGCGCTCGCCAGCTTCGGCAGGGAGGGCACGGGGATGAGCACTCCGAAATCGCGGGCATTCCCTTCAAAAGCGACCTGCGGGATCAGAGAGACCTGATTTTCGCTGAGGAGAAAAACATTGCGCTGTTCAACACCGAACATGTCACGCCCGTTTTGCGGGAACAGCACACAATAACCGTTGCCGGTTTCGTAGAGCGTCGCTGATGACAGCAGCAGGGCCGCGACCATCAACACGACAGAAAACGCTTTTCGCATGATGAGACCTTTCGCAACGCACTGGTTCAGTAAACACGCCGTAAAAGCAGCCGGATGCGTGTTGTTTTTTTCATTCCATTACAACCGCTGCGCGCCTGCCCCTGCCAGCCGGTTCAATGAGGGCGGCCGAAGCGCGGCACCCGCATCGTCACTCCTGCCGAAATCGCCAGGCAAGGCCGAGGGTTAAAACCACGCCACTCAAATTCTGGCGGTACCGCGTTTTGCCTTCCCGAAACGAGCCTTCGAGAAAGCGAAAGGCGATTTCCCCCTGTATCACCAGCGTTTTGGTGAGGGCGATCTCGGGATTGATTCCCACGACGCCGCCGACACCGAGCAATGCACTATCGCTGACGCCATCGATCTTTTCCGAGCCTGTGACAAAGACCACGCCGACACCGGGCCAGAGCACCGGGCCGGCACCCTCATGCCCCCGGGTTTCAAGCATAAAACCCAGCGTACGCATGCGCAGATGCGCTACATCGCCTGCGTAGAAATCTGGTGTACTGAAATAAGGATCACCGCTTGCCGAGGCGAGGTTAACCTGGGCGCGGATGCGGGATTTCGTGCCCAGAGGCATGGTCAGGCCGGCTGTCAGCGCTTTGGCTGTGGCATAAATGTCCTGAATATCCGCTGAAGCCGGATAATACATTCCAGCCTGCAGCCGGGCCTGCCAGCGGCTGTTCTCCTGCGCCGGCAACGCCGCGACCGGTAACAAACTGGCGAGCAGCACGGCAATGGTGACTTTTCTGGGGTTCATACGGTCTCCTGTGTAAAGCCTGCTAAGTTCCATCAGCCCGAACAGTTCCCGGTACTGTTATTCTGAACTCCGGCGCGGCGCCGGACTGATGAGCAGGCCGGCTTAATCCTCGTCTTTCAGATACAGCGCAAGCCAGGGAGAGCGCCCTCCTGGCGCAGAAACCAGCTCCCCGGCCAGCAGATACTCACCTGCGATAAAGCGTCCAGAATTATCGCGGCCATCCCAGGTTGTGAAAAACTCCAGCGAATCACCGGCCGCGAGATCAATCTCATGCATGACCTGCGCAAACGCCTTGTCGGCATCCCAACGCCAGACCGCCGACTGCTGGCCCCGTTTTTGTTGCCGGTCACGGTCATACTTTCTGAAAGCGAGAAAGTTGAACTCCTGCATGTCGGAAAAATTCAATTGCGCTGTACTATTGGTGCGGTTGTAAACGGTGAGACTGAGCTGTACGCTGTTGCCACTGGCCAACGTATCAGCAGAGGCCACGAAACGATAGTCGAGAGCGGTAATCAGGCGGGTATTGAGCTCAGCTATCCATGTAATCAGGCGTTTCAGGTTTTCCGGGGCATCAAAAACATCGGCCGTAACCATGCCGGCGAGGTCTGCATGGCGGAAGAAAATATCATAATACAACGCATCCTTAACCCGATCATTGACATACTTCCTGTTGAGCAGGAAGAACCCATTTCCGATGAAATACTGCTGCATCGCCGTCAGTTGCTCGCGACTGAACCGGTCCCACCAGATTCGGCCGCTGCGCCAACCATCTTCCAGAACTACGAGACCATTTTCGTACACGCGCAACTGCTGCTGGATGCCGGCGATACCACCGCTGATATCCACCTGCAGTATCACGGTGCTGTCTGCCGCGATTTTATCAACCAGTTCCTGAGAACCAGCAGGTGCAAACACCGCAGGATGCTCGCAGCTTGCAAGCCCGAATACAAAGGCAATGATCAAAAGTGACTGCGTTTTCCTCAATATTTTTCTTCGTTCCATCTTTGCATCCCTTTCTCAATTCATTCCCTCCAAAAACGTAAAACGTAGCCGAAGTGGCAACACTTCGGGCAACACCAACGCAAGTACGGTGCCACGCGCGCACCATATTCTTTTTCCCTCCTTTCTGCCGGAGAAAATATAGCCTGTATTATTCACAAAATACTTTAAGAGTAGGAGCAACTACTTTAATATTTTATATGTTACGGCTTGTAACCCTTTCAAACGTAGTTTTTGAAAGACTTGTATATCTCGCAGTGACGCAGAGCACGCAGTTTATTGTTTTAGCAGAAATTAACCATTCTTTCTCTGCGCTCACTGCGTCTCTGCGAGAATAATGCAGGATAGTTCCCCTTTCTGCCGGCACCGGTTTTTACGCGTGAAAATGTTCAGATTTCCGCAGGAATCTTCAAAATTCTGCATACGCCATAAGACGGATTTCATGCCAGCCGTGACACGAAAAGTCCGGCTGGCCGGCTTTTCCAGGGCGACTGCCTTGTCAGAAATTCACCGGCTTAAAAACGGTACTCGGAACCGAAGAGGAGCTGTCTTTTGCTGTAATAAAAACCGCGGAAGGCGGCTTCGTTATTATACAAAGCCAGGCGGACGAGCCACGAGAACTGCCGGCTGCGATCGTATGTGAGGTCGATGACGAGGTAGTTGCTCTCGCTGCGTTCGAGGTCGAGCTCGATCAGGGGGATGGCGAGATCAGTCGGTGTGTAGCGTTTGCGCTGGCCCATGAGCGCGATGCGCAACAGCCAGCTCGTCGCCAGCGGCTGAGCGGCGACAAGGTAGAGACGCCGGCGCTGCCAGGAATATCCTTCGCTGTTCGAATCGTTGCTTTGCAGTTCGAGACGAATCTGGATGACGCGCGAGCCGCTATAGGCCAGGCGCAGGAAAAACGTCCGGCGGGTATCCTGCTGCTGGGCGGCGCGGATGATGCGTACTCCGTTTTCGCCGGCGAAATATGCGGGCCGCAGGAACTCAAGCCGGCCTTGCTCTACCCCGACTCCGGCTTGCCAACGGCGGGCAAATCTGCGGCCCAGGTCTGCGACCAGGCTGCGTTCGAGAAAATCGAAACGATCCGAGGCACGATAATCCAGCCGTGCGCTGGCTGCCTGCACCTTCAGACGCAGGCCCGCGGGCAGGCGAAACGTACTGCCGGCAGCCGTCCATGTCCAGACGTGATCATAAGGCGCGCGCAGAAAAAGCTTCGCCTGCGCATTTGCTTTCAGGGAGATGCTCCACCAGCGCGACAGAGCGCGGCCCCATGCAGCAGAGAGCAGATGGTTGAGTTTGTTTTCCGCTGTCCACGCGGGATAGAGCTGCATACCGGCAGACCAGCCCAGAGCGAGCTTGCCCTGCGCCAGCATACGGCTGGCACTGGTTTTCAGTAGTCCCCGCGCTGCCATGGCCTCAACCGGGAACCGGGTCGATTCAAAAATATTGCTGTCGTATTCACTGCCCACCTGCATGCGCGTCTGAAACTGCCATTTCCCGCCAGTCTGGCTTGTAGCAGGGACGGTCAAAAGGGCCAGAAATACGACCAGAACCCCGGGCCGGCTCATCGTTCCTCCTGTTGCTGCGCGCGGGCTTTCGCGAGCACATCACGGGCACGGGCGGAAAGACTGTCGGCGAGAAAAAGCATCTGCTGCACTCTGGCGCGCGCGCTCTGCAGGCCTTCTTCGCGGGCCTGGCCTGTCAACTCAGCCAGCCCGACACTGAGCAGCAGTTCGTCTGAGAACAGGAGATTTTCGCCGGCACCGGTTTTATTCGCAGCCCGGTCCAGCATATCAGGAGAAAAACTTTCCTGCCCGGCTCCTTCCTCCCTGCCGACCGATTCGGAGAGCGGATCAAAAAGCTGGACATCCTCGACAAAGGCCTGCAACCGGCTGTGCAGCCGTTGCTCTGCCTCGGCCTGCTGCACCTGTTGCTGCAACAGCCGCGCTTTGCGGCGCAGGCCATCGGCCTGATCCATGAGCAGATCGGCTTTTTCTTCCAGCAGCCCCGGCGAGTCACCGGGCGCTATGTGCACCGGCGCCAGCAGAATGGCAGCATTCTCCGATTGCAGCCATTTCTCCGCTCTACGACGCAGTGCTCCAGCAGCAGCCAGCGACCGGCGCAGGTGCGGCACCAGGGCCTGATCGCCGCGTTTTTCTGCCTGCCGGAGTTCATGCTCGAGAGTGCGGGTCCTGACGGCAAGATAGCGCAGAACGCGCACCGCCATGCGCCGTATTTCCTGCTGTGCAGAGTCGCGCGCTGCTTCTGCAGCCTGCAGTTCTTCAGCCAGAACATCCGCGCGGTGCAGCGCTGCTTCGAGGGCACGATCCTGCAATACGCCGCGGCCGGCGGTTTTGTGGTCGGCAATGATGGCAGCCAGGCTGTCTGCACGCGCGGAAAGAGCTGCCACCCGTCCGTCATGCTGCAGCACGATCTGCTCCAGAGAATCGAAACGCGCTGCAACAGTGCGCAGCTCAGGTGTCTGTGCCGAGATGAACGTGCTGCAGAAGATCAGCACAGCAAGTGCGCATGGAATCCGTAATAATGCTTTCATTTGACCGCCTGAAAAATTCCTGCCTAAACCGAACGATTTGCCGCCGGGGACAGAATCCCTTTAATACTGCAATACAGTATTATTATTTTAGCTGCGAAGGTATTGAAACGCGCCTTCTTGCCCGGCTATAACCGATTCGTGCTTTCCGTTGAACGAACGGGCTACCTTTTTTCATTCTCATATCAGAAATAATGGAAACGTTCTGGCTGTTGAGTTTGAATGTCATCTGTGCATTTTTTTGAACCACGAAGTGCACTATGGACACGAAGAAAAACAAGGAGAAATGCCTGAAATTGCTGGCCCTGATTTTTTCGACATTTCAATATTCTTCGTGCTCTTCGTGGCCTTCGTGGTGAACCCGGACTTCAGCTAAGGCTCCGAGTATCTGTGCATTTTTTTGAACCGCCAGGGCGCAAAGACGCTAAGAAAAAAATGAAAGGCCGGGTACTGGTGGTACTGATTTTTTCGACAGTTCAACACCCTTCGTGCTCTTCGCGCCTTCGCGGTGACAACAAAAGACATCTGCCCAAATCTGTGCAAAATGGAACAATCCATTCAAACAGTTTTTTAGTCATTTTACTCTGGAGCAGAACAGAACCTCGCCATCAGTCCAGCCCGTACTTCGACAGCTTGTACAGCAATGTCGTGGTTTTGATGCCCAGCCGGCGGGCAGCTTCGGCCTTGACACCGTGTGCCTGGCGCATGGCCTGGCGGATCAGGCTGCTCTCGACTTTTTCCAGAATGCTGGTGAGGTCGCTGTCGCCATAATCCTGCAGCAGAAAGGCATCGGCATCCCGGCTGAGGGGCGGCAGGTCATCCACACCGATGACTTCGTGATCGCAGAGGACTGCGGCGCGCTCGATGATATTTTCCAGCTCGCGTACGTTGCCGGGCCAATGGTACTCCTGCAAGACCGCCAGAGCGTGTGCATCGATTTCCCGGGCGATGAGCGCGTGTTTGCGCTTCAGTTTTTCGAGAAAAAATCGCGCCAGCTCCGGGACATCTCCGAGGCGCTCGCGCAAAGGCGGCAAAGTGATGGGCAGGATATGCAGGCGGTAGTACAAATCCTCGCGGAAGCGGCCGGTCTCGACCTCTTTTTGCAAATCCCGGTTCGTGGCCGCGATGATGCGCACATCGACGCGCAGGGTTTCCTCACCACCGACGCGCTCGAACTCCTGCTCCTGCAGCACGCGCAGCAACTTGATCTGGATCGCCGGGGTGATTTCTCCGATTTCATCGAGAAAAATCGTGCCGTGGTCAGCGAGCTCAAAACGGCCGCGTTTGCGGTGCAATGCACCGGTAAATGCTCCTTTTTCATGGCCAAAGAGCTCGGACTCGATGATCCCCTCGGCCAGCGCGCCGCAATTGACTTTGATGAACGGCATGTGGTGGCGCGGGCTGTTTTTGTGCAAAGCGCGCGCGACCAGCTCCTTGCCCGTCCCGCTCTCGCCGTAGATGATCACAGAGGCCTCGCTACGGGCTGCCCGGGCGATGATTTTGTAAATTTCCTGCATCTGCACCGAGGTGCCGATGATCTCGCCCTGGTTGAACTCCTGCGCTACCTCCTCGCGCAGGTAGCGGTTTTCATCCTGAAGCTGCTGCATGACCCTGCGGCTGCGGATAGCCTCGGCAATGCGATCGATCTTGACGCCGATCTCGTCAACCGAAAAGGGCTTGGTGATGAAATCCGCAGCGCCCTGCTGCATGGCCTGAACAGCCAGCTCGATGGAACCAAAAGCAGTGATCAGCACCAGCTCGATGCCGGGGCGAACAGCCCTGGCTTTCCCGATAAAATCGACGCCATTCATGCCCGGCAATTTATAATCTGCGATCGCCAGATCGGCTGTTTCCCGTTGCAGAAACGCGAGGGCCGGTTCAGCTTTTTCAAAACTGCTCACTGAATGCCCGAGATGCGTGAGCACCTGTTGCAGCCCCTCACGCATAGTCTGGTTATCCTCGACGACGATGATATGCAAACCAGCGGTCTGTCGTGTCATTTTTTCTCCACATTACCCTGTTCCTGGAGCCATACCGGCAAGCATGCGCTCAGGCTTCTTGCAGGTAAAGGGCAAAACAGGCCCCCTGTGAAACCGGCTCCAGCTCGATGCGCCCGCCGTTAGCCAGTGCAAGCAAGCGCACGAGGGCCAGTCCCAGGCCTGTGCCTTCGTTTTTGGTCGTGTAAAAGGGTTCGAAAATTCGCTGCATCTGGTCTTCAGCAATTCCCGGGCCATTGTCTGCGATGCGAATACATGCGTATCCGCTGCTCCGCTGCGCGCTGATCTCAACCGCGGGTGCTGCCCCGCAGCGTGCCGCCTCGGCTGCGTTGCGCAGCAGGTTCATCATCATCCGGCGTACATGGCCGGGGTCTGCCTGCACGCGCACGCCGGGCTTGCAGTCCGTGCGCACGGAAATATCAGCCAGTTCTTCAGCCATGAGGGCAAGCAGCTCATCGATGATTTTTTCAACAGCAACCGGTTCCGGCTTCGCCTGAACGGGGCGGGCATAATCGAGAAAATCGCTGACGATCTGCTTGAGGTGGTGCACTTCCCGGCGGATTTTCTCGATCTCATGCTCGCCACCTGCGAGCTTTTTCTTCTCCAGCAATCCGGCGAAAAGCTCGATGCCGCCGAGGGGGTTGCGGATCTCATGAGCGATTCCCGCCAGCATCATCTGTTGCTGGCGCTGGCGCTGCTCGATAGCCGTACGCATCTCCGCGATGGTCTGCGCCAGGCTGACGATTTCTCTGCTGCCCTTTGCCGGCAGCGGCGTGCCGAATTCGCCCCGGCCGGCATCGCGGGCGGCGAGAGACAGGGTTTCAAGCGGGCGGGTGATGCGGCGCGCGAGCACACCGGCGAGAAGAATGGTCAGCAATACGGCCAGGACCGCGATGCTGATCAGCATGCGCCGGACTTCGGCAACAGCAGCCAGACTCGCAGCACTGCCCTCGATGCAGACGATGGCACCTGCAGGATTCTCATCGATGCGCACCGGGGCATAGGCTGCCTTGAAAAGCTCGCCCCGGCTGTCGCGAAAAAGTTTCGAGGTCACCGGGATCGCAGACTCACGCACCCTTTGCAGCTCCACACGGTCGAAACGCAGACGAACGTACTCATCGCCGGTGCGCAACGAGCCGGCGCTGTCGTAGATCACGCGCAGATCCGGTGCGAGCAGCAGCACGCGAGCGACATGCTCCGGGCTGGTCCGGACGATAGCAAGTTTTTCGCGCAGGCGTTTCATGGTGCGCGTTTCATCATCGCCGGGCTGCAGCAGCACAGCACGGGTATCGCGCACCTGTTCTGCCAGCATTTCCGCGACCACGAGCAGCTTCCTGCCAAGCTCATGCTCGACCATCGTGCGCATACGCCAGTCGATGTACATACCGGTGCCTGCCAAAACGATCAGCATTTGCAGGATAAAAAACAGCAGTATCTGGCTGTGCAGGGGATACCGGCTGCGGCTGAATGGCCCGGGACGGCGTGTCGGCACGGTTTTCATCTTTCTGTTCAGAGTGATTTTGCGATGCTGCGGGCGGACTGAGCAGGCAATGTATGAAGCCGCATCACTCCGGCGCAAGGCATTTTGCTTCAACTTGTGTCACCGCCCCACAGATGGACACCCGCCACCGGGCCCATGCAGCGCAGAACTGCTTTCACCAGCCCGGTGCTGGCAGCAGGTCTTCTTCTGCGGCACACGAGCGATCGTGGCATTTTTTCTGCAAAGCAGATCGACGATCTATGACAGCATCCAGAGGAAAGGAGCCAGGCGGCCCCGATTTTTGCAGACGTGAGCGCTGTGCGCAAGAAAATTCAGGATAAAAATACGCATCACATGAAGGAAAGCAGGATAAAACCTTGCTGTTTTCAGAGTATATTGTTATCATTTCTTCTACTTCACGTCTCTTCTGCAAAAATCGCGCTTCGCCGGGGGTACTCCCGATCGCGCCTGCAGCGGCGAGGTGGTGCAGACACCTGTCCGGCCCGAAAGAAAATTTTCTGTTTTCCCGACTTCCCTCAGCGCGAAGCGATAATTTATGAATATTGCAGGACAAGCAACCCACGACTCCAAGCGCATGAGTTCATTTTTTACACAGGCACCGCGTTCATCCGTGTCCATAAAAAGGTAAAGAATGATTTTTGATCATCTGCGAAACAAGACGTTTCTCGCTTTCACTCTCCTCACCCTGTTGACCGTTGCCCTGTCCGGCCAGACGCGCTTCGGCGCACGCAATCTGGCCCGGATCATCGAAACCGATGACTCGGCATTCCGCTTCACTGAAACCATCATCGCGCTATCCAGGGACGGTAGTGAAGACCTGCTGGGGGAGCCTTTCGACAGCGAAGCCTATCTGCTCTATATCCGCAAGATGGCGCAGAAAGTCGGCATGCGCATCGACCGCAACGACCCTCCGCGTAAAATTGTCAGCACCATCAGCTCCTACCTCTATGACGAAATCGGATTCCGTACAGACTATGCGGACACCAACGGCATTAACCCGCGCAATCTGCTGCTGAATACTGTTCTCGACCGTAAAAAAGGCTACTGCCTGTCCCTGTCACTCCCCTGGCTGATCATCGCCGAAGAACTCGACCTGCCCATCTATGGCGTGGCTGCGCCCGGGCATTTTTTCGTCCGCTTCGATGACGGCGTGATCGCCATCAACATCGAGACCACTGCCGGCGGGCAGATCATCGACGACGATTACTATCTCGAAAAATACAAGCTCAAAGACGATACCTCCTTTTACATGCGCAACCTGACCCCGCGCCAGGTCGTCGGTGTCTTTCTCAACAACTACGGCAACTGCTACCGCAGGAAGGAAAAAACGCGGGAGGCTCTGCTGGCGCTGGATGGCGCCACGCGCATCAATCCTGACTATGCTGAAGCGCATACCAACCTCGGTATCGCCTATTTCGATCTCGGTGATTACAAACGTGCGGTGATCGAACACCGCAAAGCGATCGCCCTCAACGCCAACCTGCCCGAGGCACGCATCAACCTTGGCAGTGCCTACGGAGAGGTGGGGCGATACAAAGACGCCATCCGTGAACTGCGCACAGCCCTGAAACTCAACCCGGATCTCCCCGGTGCGCACATCAACCTGGGCAATATTTACCTGAAAATGAAAAATTACCCTGCTGCCATCAGTGCATTCACCACCGGCATCAGCATGCGGCCGGTCTCGGCTGAAGCCTGGTCCAACCTCGGCTCAGCCTACGACGCCATGGGCAAGCCGGAACAGGCCATGAAAGCATACCGCCGCGCCCTGAGCCTGAACCCGAAACTCGTCGAGGCCTATATCAACCTCGGCAATCTGTTTGTCGGCCTTGGGCGTTACCCCGAGGCATCGCAGTACTACCTGCAGGCACGGGATATCGCTCCGGAACGCCCCGGGATTTACATCACGCTGGGCAATATCTACAAAAAACAGAACCAGAATGAGAGAGCGATCCGCGCCTACCGCAAGGCCGTAAGCCTCAACCCGAACCTGCCTGCCGTGCACTACAACCTCGGCATCCTGTACGCCGAACATCTCGGCAAGATAGACCAGGCGATTCTGGCCTACCAGGAAGCTATTCGCCATGATCCGGATTTCGCCGAGGCGTACTATAATCTCGCCCTGCTCTACCACCAGGACGACCGCAATCTGAACCGGGCCATCAGCTATTACAAACAGGCGATCCGCCACAAGCCCGAGCTGGCTGAGGCGCACATGAATCTGGGCATCATCTATTACTCGCGCAAGCAGTACAAAGAGGCAATCCGTGCTTACAAACGCGCTCTCCGCAACGGCCTGAATACAGCAGACAGCTGGTTCAACCTGGCCCTGGCCTACAGCGCAGCCGGAAAAACCTCCGATGCTATCGCTGCTTACAAGAACGTGCTCAAACGCGAACCCAGACACCCGGAAGCCACCTATCATCTCTCTATAACCTACTACAACGAACAGGAGTATGCGCTGGCGATCCGCTACTGTGACCGGGCGCGTTCCCTCGGCTACCCCGCTGACCCCAAATATCTGCGCATTCTGCAGCGGTTCCGGTAATCCCTGCACGGTGCGATATATAGGCGTCCACTGCCCTGTTACCTTCGCTGCCCCTCGTCAGCGCGCTCGATCTTCTGTCAGGGCGTAGTATCAATAATCATATTTTACAGTTGATCGCACCAGTGCACTGCAAAATAAGGAGCGAGCTGGCCTGCTGGTCTTTTCATGCTCATGCCAGAAACGATGGAAATGTTCTGACTCCTGAGATTTGAATGTCATCTGTACTTTTTGGGTGAAACACGAAGTGCACTCTGGGTATCCAGTTTACTCAGCAAACCAGGCCTGACCCAGTTTCCGACATTTGTCATTCCGGCCAGGCGAAGCGCAGTGCCGGAATCTCATCTTTTCGGGCACGTGCCGGAGTCTGGGGGGTACCGGTCTTCCGCTGTGAGGAAACCGAAATGGCGGTTCTGAGGTTGGCACGTGCCGTGCTCTAACGGGCTGGCTGAAAAAAAGCAACCAAGCTGAGTTAAATGGATAGCCAGAGAAGTGCACGATGAACTCGAAGAAAAACAAGAAGAAAGGCAGGAACTGCTGGCATTGGTTTTACGATACTTCAGCTCTCTTCGTGCGCTTCGCGAACTTCGTGGTGCAACCCGGCTTCAGCCCAAAGCTGTGAGAATGGAATAACCAGACACAATGCGGACAGATAGAGATAAAAATATCCATGACGCCCTGACAGCAGGTACTGAAACTTGAATGGAACAATCCATTCAAACAGCTCTGTCTGCTGCTTTTTGTCCCAAATAATAAATCAATCGCTCAGGTCAGGTTCAAATTGCCCCTGACAGGGACGCGATGGCCGGCGTCATCCGGTTTTATCGAGCGATCAGCAAACACGCCTCCCGCCCCATGATTTTCAGTTGCAATACAGGGATTTTCTGATTATTTTCAACCGCAAAATCGATCCCATCATCGGAGTAAGCATGCGAAATAAAAACGGGGACAAAGAGCTGATCGTCATCGGAGACCGGGTTTTGCTCATACCGGATGACAGCGAACAACGGACGGAAGTGGGCCTGTATCTGCCGCAGACGGTTTTGGAAAAAGAGCAGGTGCGCGCAGGGCGTGTGGTCGCTGTCGGGCCGGGCATCCCTCTGCCTGATCCCGGTTCCTCATTTGATGAGCCATGGAAGGCATCCAGCCACGAAGACCTGCGTTTTCTGCCCATGCAGGTTGAAGAAGGCGACTATGCCCTCTATCTCAAAAAAGCTGCCGTCGAAATCCGCTGGGAAGACAAAACATACCAACTCATCCCCCAGTCTGCGATACTCGTCGTCATTCGCGACAGCGAAGACGGTCTGGACGATTCACCCCTGCATTTTTGATCCACTTTATCCCTGAGCACGGTGCCCGGCATTTTTCTCCCGCACTATGCACGCACTAGCACAGCGCCGCGCTCAGCCCGGATATCAACTTTTCAGATCATCGACAAACAGGAGGTCAAATGCTCTACGGCACGGTCAAACTCTGGAATGAGGAAAAAAATTTTGGTTTTATCGAGGGCGATGATGATGTGGATTACTTCGTCCAACGTGGGGACCTGACGCCGACGGTACCCGGGAAACGCCTGCGAACCGGCCAGCGTGTCGGTTTTGATGTGCGCAGCGATATGAAGGGCGACCGTGCTGTGAACGTCCGGCTGGTGAACCGATAAACCTCGCTCACCGCCCGATCGCCTGCACTCCTTTTGTCCCGTTTTTTTCAGGAATCAATGCGCAAGGCACGGAAAGCAGGGAGAGCTGCAAACTCTGTTACCCGACTATTTTCCGGTGCTGCTTTCGTGCAGCAATTCCTTGATCGATCCGACCGCACCGAGCACTCCCGTGGCCTCATAAGGCATGAAAACCACTTTCGACTGGCCGGACTGCACCATTTCTTTCAGCGCTTCGATGTATTTGATCGAGACCAGATACTGTGTCGGGTCTGCTTGTGATTCTTTCAGCGCTTCAGCGACGCGGAACAGCGCTTCCCGTTCTGCCTGGGCAACGCGTTCGATCGCCTGTGCCTCGCCGTCTGCGCGCAGCACTGCTGCCTGCTGCTGCCCTTCGGCTTCCTTGATCGCTGCCTCGCGCAGGCCCTCGGCCTGCAGAATGCGCGCTTTCTTTTCTCCTTCTGCTTCGAGAATCGTCGCGCGGCGATCCCGCTCAGCCTTCATCTGTTTTTCCATGGCAACCCGGACATCCTCCGGCGGGCTGATATCCTGCAACTCGACCCGATTGACTTTCACGCCCCATTTGTCGGTTGCAGTATCGAGGATCGTGCGCAGCTTCTGGTTGATCGTGTCGCGGCTGACCAGAGTTTCGTCCAGAGTCAGCTCACCGATGACGTTCCTCAGCGTCGTCTGCGTCAGCTTTTCGATAGCGTCGGGCAGGTTGGATATTTCATACACGGCCTTGACCGGGTCGGTGATCTGAAAATACAATAACGCGTTGATCTCGATGCCGACATTATCTTTGGTGATCACATTCTGGCGCGGAAAATCATACACGGTTTCGCGCAGATCGATGCGGTCAACTTCTTTCTGAATGATGATATTCTGGTTGGACACATCGGTTTTGAGATAGCGCCAGATGATCTTCCGGCGGGTATCGATAAACGGCCAGATGATGTTGATCCCGCTCTGCAGCGTGGTGTGGTAACGGCCGAGACGCTCGACGATGACCACTTCAGCCTGCTTGACGATGACCAGCCCCTTGACCGCCAGAAGCAGCACAAGGATGGCAAATGCGAGAACGATGACAAAGAAGGATTCCATGATACCTCCTGTTGGTTCGCTATTCCGGTTTCTTCACTATTTTGTTTATTCACAAATTTGCGCCGCAGGCTAATTCATGAACAAAGCAGGTTAACACGGCATACCGGCCATGCTCACGCAGGGGTCATGCTTCCATTCCCTGCACGAGCACCTTGTTTCCGTCGATGCGGACAACCCGGACGCGCTCGCCTTTTTTATAGCTCTGTCCGTCGATAGCGCGCGCAGACCACTCTTCACCGCCGACCGAGACCAGCCCGCTGTACTCATCCGTTACCTGCAGAACCAGGGCGGTCATACCGATGAGGCGGTCAATATTCGTCGGTTGAGCGGATTCGTTATCTTCCAGCCAGCGCATGACGATAGGACGAATAGAAAGGAAAGCGATAAATGTCCCCACGGCAAACCCGGCAACCTGCACGGTGAGGGAAAAACCCAGGCCGGCGGCAAGAGCTGCCAGGACAGCACCGAGTGCAAAACACAGAACCACGAACCCCGGTGTCAGCATCTCGATGATGCCGAAAATCACAGCCGTAATAATCCACAAGTGCCAGTTTTCCATCGAAATCATTCCTTAACGTTTTGTTACCACGACCGCACCGGAATCTGAAGCCCGATTCGCTGCGAAAAAATCGGATTAAAACGAGCAAGTAAATGCTGATTCATCAAAAAGGCAAGCAAAAACAGCCTCACGCCGGGTGTTTCGTACCGGGCTGTGCCGTTTCATTCTGACACAAAACGAACCGCATTCTGGCCTGTCACCATGTAGAGCCGCAAGGATTCACATCTTCCTGCGCCGGAGAACGGCATAACTGAACCGCAGTGCGCCGGGGTGCTTCTCCCCCCAAAACAGATGCTGCAGACGTGTATGCGCCGGGGAGAAGGCGAACAATCAGGAAGAACAAATGTTAACCCGAAGTTTACACAAAAGTTACGGCCATAAAAAATGGCATTAATATTGCTAAATCAAACCGGCTTCCAGCCGATGCTCTGGGTAACGTATGCCAACTCGCCCGCGTACGGAGCTTTTGGGCAAAAGTTCGCCGTTCAGCCGTTTTTTTCACACCGGTTTATTCGCAAATGCGCCTTTGCGCAGCAAAGACGGGCTCTCCGGCACAACGTGCTGATTGATCAATAATCCGGAGCGACCGCATCACACAGCTTTACATTGAAAGAAAACGAGGGAAAAATGGATGCAAGCATGACACAGGAGAAACAAACCGCCAATCCCCCAGCCGGTGGGCCGGCGAAACTGAACCTCACCGGGAAACTCGAAGAGGTTCGCCGTTACTGGAATGATCATATCCACGATCTCGAGCTGGCCAAACACCCCGTGGGCACGCCGGGATTTTTCGAAGACCTGGCAGAATATCGCTTTGACAAACTCCGCTATTTGCCCAAAGTCGTGGACTTTGCTTCCTACAAGGGCAAGTCTGTACTCGAAATCGGCTGCGGTGTCGGTATCGATCTGGTGAAATTTGCTGAAAATGGAGCACACGTCACCGGTGTCGATCTCTCGGAAACCGCCATCGACCTGGCGCGCAAAAACTTCGCCCACCGCAAGCTCGATGGCAACTTTCTGGTGATGAATGGTGAAGACCTCGACTTCCCCGATGCTTCTTTCGATGTCGTCTATGTGCACGGTGTTTTGCAGTACACTGCCGACCCGCATCAGATGGCGCGGGAAATGTACCGCGTCCTGCGCAAGGGGGGCGAGGCGATAGGAATGGTTTACAACCGGATTTCCTGGCTCAATGCCCTGTCAAAAGTGATGAAAGTTGATCTCGAGCACGAGGACGCTCCTGTACTGGAAAAATACACCATCGGAGAGTTCAGGGATATCCTTTCTCCCTTCGATGAAATCGAAATCATCCCGGAGCGTTTTCCTGTAGCCAGCAGATTGCATAAAGGCTGGAAAGGTGCGCTGTACAACGGCCTTTTTGTGCCGGCTTTCACTATTTTGCCCAAAGCTATCGTCCGCCCGCTCGGGTGGCACATCATGGCCTTTGCCAGAAAAAAATAATCCAGGGACGGATATGAAAAGGAATGTAGCACGACTTGCAGCCCAGCAGTATGATGTCATCATCATCGGTGGCGGGATTTACGGTGCCTGGGCAGCCTGGGATGCAGCCCTGCGCGGCCTCACCGTGGCTCTGCTGGAAAAAGATGATTTTGGCGGCGCGACCTCTTCCAACAGCCTGAAAATCATTCACGGCGGTCTGCGCTATCTGCAGCATGCGGATATCAAACGCATGCGCGAATCCATCCACGAACGGGCTGTGCTCATGCGCATTGCCCCGCAGTACGTCCACCCCCTGCCCTGCGTCATGCCGACCTACGGCCACGGCATCAAGGGGCGTGAGGTCATGCGTATCGCCCTGTTCCTCAACGACCTGATCGGCTTTGACCGCAACCGTGGCGCAGCACCACAGAAATTCATGCCCCGCGGTGGAGTTATATCCAAAAAAGAACTGCTGAACATCCTGCCCGGCATCGATGAAAACAAACTCACCGGCGGCGCGGTGTGGTATGACTGCCAGGTATATAATTCAGAACGCCTGCTGATCAGCGTGCTCAGAGGCGCGGCTAACAAAGGCGCTGAGCTGGCAAATTATGCACCTGTGACAGGCTTTCTCCGTCGCGGGAACCGCATCGAGGGGGTGCGTGTTCGCGATGCTCTCGAAAACCGGGACTACGATGTGCGCGGCAAAATCGTACTCAACGCTGCGGGACCGTGGATCAACAAAACGCTCGGGCTGGCGGATGTTGCGCCGGAAAAACCGTTTAAGCTGTCCAAGGCCATGAACCTGGTCGTCCGGCGGCAGCTCATCGCCCGCTATGGCGCCGGTATTCCCAGCAAATACGAATTCAAAGATGCCGATGCCGTGATCAACAAGGGTTCCCGCCTGCTGTTCTTCACACCGTGGCGGCACTACACCCTGATCGGTACGACGCATGTGCCGTACGAAGGCGATCCGGATGACTTTGCCATCACCGAAGAGGATATCACGACGTTCCTCGATGAATTCAATGCAGCTTATCCGGCCAAAGCCGTGCAGCGCGAAGACATCTGTCATGTGTACGGCGGCTTGCTGCCCATGGATGGTGTTGCCGCCAATGGCCGGGATGTCACTCTGAGCAAACACTACCGGCTCATCGACCACGCCCGGCAGGATGAACTCGAGGGGCTGGTCAGTCTGCTCGGCGTCAAATATACCACTGCCCGTGATGTCGCCACGCGGAGTGTTGACCTCCTGTGCAAGAAGCTGCAGCAAAAACAGCCCACACGCACGGAGGAGACTCCGATCCCCGGAGGGGACATCCCCAGTTTTGACACCTACCTCGAAGAGGAAAAAGCCAAACGCGCCTGGGGGCTGGCGCCGCAAACCATCGAGCATCTCATCTATAATTATGGCACGCTTTACCCGCAGGTTCTCGCAGCCATCGACGACAACCCGGGCCTGGCCGAGCAGGCGTGCGAGCACGAGCAGGTCGTGCTGGCGGAAATTCTGCATGGAGTGCGTGAGGAAATGGCCATCAATCTTACGGATGCGATCATGCGGCGTACTGAGCTGGCTTCAGCGGGCTTCCCCGGGGAGCAGGCTGTGCAGCGTGCGGCCCGGGTTATGGCAAATGAACTCGGTTGGGATGAAAAAGAGACGGGAAGACAAAAGGACAGCGTGAGAAAGCTTTTCGGCATCGCTGCCGGGAAGGAGTCAGAGCATGAGGTCCCTGCCTGAGGCAGCTCTTTCACGCCGTTTTTTTCTGCGGCAGCCGCTTGCGCATGCGGATGCGGTTGCCCTTTCTGTTAAAGCTGACGCGGTCCATCAGGTTGTAGATGATGCGCAGGCCGCGACCGTAAATTTTCATCGACACACTGCCTGAAACCTCACGCTTGCGAAAGCCCGGGCCATCATCCTCGATGCGGACATCGAGCCATTCCTCGTCACTGGCGAGAGACAGCCGGATGGTGCGCTCTGCATAGACCGGGTCGCGCAGGCGCTCGCGTTTGCGTACCTCGAACAGCGAGACTTCCTTCCCCTCTACCTTGCCGCTCTCATCCTTCCATTCCGACAGCAGCTCGAGATTCCCGTGCTCATGAGCGTTCTGCAGCGCTTCTTCGATAGCCAGCCAGATGTTCAGCAGAGCGTCGGTCTCGAAATAGGTATAGTTCAACAAAATATCCTGCACCACCTTTTGCACCGCTTCGAGCTGAAAATCTCCGGTATGCATGACCATTTCGATCTTGAACCTCTGCACCAGCTCCGATGCAATCGAGCCTTCACGTTGCTTGTTAAAAAAATATTCCGCACGCTTGATCGTCTGCAACAGATGATCCGTATCGATCGGGCGGGACAGGCAATCGAACATGCCCAGGGAAATAGCCTCCAGGATGCGCTCGTCATAGTGCCGGCTGGCGATGAGCACAACCGGAACGGGCGGACTGAGCAAACGGCACGAGCGCAAAACCGTAAAGCCATTGTCGTAGTCTTCGAGAATATCGCAAATGACAAGGTCTGCGGCGTGGTTTCGAATCGCTTCTCTGACTTCCCGGTCGATGGCACTTCGGGCTGTGACCTCATACCCATGATGCTCCAGGATATCCCGTACTTTCGCAAGCAGGTTATCGTTTTTGTGGATCAGGAGTATTTTTTTCATCATCGCGGTTGTGCACTCTGTATGGTGACAGGATATCAACTTCAGGGAAAATCAACGGAATTTTTTCAATAGCCATGTTGCCAAACTGCTTTCTGCATCCCGGCCTGCATCATTCCTGATGCAACCCCGGTGATAAACACACATGCCAGCACTTCGCACCGCCCAACAGCCTGAAGCAGGCCCGGCGTTCTGCCTCGCCGGAGGCCGGCGTGAACAGGCACATGCGCAGAGCAGAGTCATGTACTGCGCAGATTAATAAAATCAGGGGAAAATCGAAAGAAAAAAGTCAGAATACATCCTGCAGAGGATGAATCGGAGGATGAGCAGGGTACTGCCAAAGGGGGAGTAATAAGAGGGCGGATATCTTCCGGGGAGGTTGGCCGCAAATTAAGCCGCACGCAGTGAGACGGTCTTGATCAGAGTGATTTCGTTCCCTTTTTCATTGAACAGGATTTTATCGACCAGGTTATTGATGATCATCAGTCCCATGCCGTGCACCTCGCCGGTTGCTGCGTCGCGGATATGGCTGGTATCAAAACCATCACCCTCATCATGAAAGACGATGTGCAGCTCGGGTTTCCGATACTTCAGATCAAAATCGATGTGGCGCCCGCCATATTCAGGCGTTGCCAGGCGCTCTTTTTTGATCTTGTCAAAACGCGTGCAATAAGTTGCCTCATCAATGCACTCTTCCTTCCAGCGTGAATCCAGCTCCAGGCAGCCGTGGTCGAGGGCATTCATCCCGGCTTCTTCAACAGCCAGCAGCAAATTGGTTTCATCATTCTGATTGCAGCCGATGTAGTTGCGCAGGACATCCTTGACCAGATTTTGCATCCCTGAAGGAGAGAAATCCCGCGCTTTGATGCTGAGATGCAGGCAAAACTCCGTAACAAATGTGCTCAGGTCCTGGTTCTCCGTACTCCCCTTTATCAGCTTGCGCGCCCGTTCGATAACGTCGAGCACCTTATCCTGATCAAAAGGTTTGATGATAAAATCAAACGCCCCTTCGCGCAACGCAGAGATAAAAATCTCATCTTCAGCATAGCCGGTCATCAGGATAAAGGGAATCTGTGGATAAACCTGCCGGCACACTCTCAGCATTTCCATCCCCGAGGTCTCATCTTCCCCCATATAGATATCCGACAGTATCAGGTCGATGTCGTTTTCATCCTGCAGGAGCTGCAGCGCTGAGGTCGCATTATCGGCCTTGTAACTTTCGATACCATTTTTAGACAAAATCGATGTGAGCATTTTCACTATCTGCACATCATCATCAACCACGAGAACCTTTTGCATCCTTTATCCTAACCCTTCTGGCTGAGCCTGAGCTCAAATTGCATGATTCTGTTACTATCCCGATTTATCCACAAACAAGTGCTGTGCAGGGCAAACCGGTAAATCCTCTTCCATATTCTGAAATCCCATGAACTATTTGATCCACAGACTTTTGCCCTCTTCCGAGACATAGAACGCCGCGTTGTCGATGAAAATCGGCTGGAAATAATCATCCACACCATAGGTCGTTTCTGAGCCCCCGAGACAGAGCAGACCACTGGGATGCAATACCTTACGGATATGACCGAGGATCTGCTGCTTTGACTGCAAATCGAAATAGATCAGAACATTGCGACAAAAGACCATATCGAACTTGCCGAGATACGTCGCGTCGGATTTCAGATTATGGGCTGAGAAGCGAGCCATATTTTTGATCACCGGTTTGACCCGCCAGGTATTGTCATCGACCTGATCGAAATACTTGATCAGCAATTTGACCGGCATACCCCGGCTGATTTCGAGCTGGGAATAGACCCCTTCCTTGGCCTGCTGCAAAGCCGACTGGGAAATATCCGTACCCGTTATCTTCACATTCCAGCCGTTAAACAACCCGGTCTCCTGAATGATCATGGCGATGGTGTATATTTCCTGGCCGGTGGAGCTGGCAGCAGACCAGATATTCAGCGTCCGCGTCGTTGCTTTCAACTCAGCCATTTTTTTCAGAATGGTTTTCTCCAGAGCTACAAAGGGCTTACCATCGCGGAACCAGGAGGTCTCATTGGTCGTCAATGCATCGATGACCAGGGTTTCGACCTGAACATTAAAGCCTTTGCGTAATTCCTGACACAGCTCATCCATCGTGTTCAGGTTGGCAATTCGCAGGACTGTTTTCAGGCGGCTCTCGATCAGATAGCGTTTTTCTTCGCCGAGCTGGATACCGGTTTTCTTATAGAAAAACTCAGACACGAACCGCAGATCTTCAGTCGAAAGCTTCGTGGTGTTTTCTTTTGTTTCAAGCATGGATATCGTCTCGTTTAAATGATAAACTCTGATATGGTTTGATAAACCTTCTCGATCGGCACCACTTCATCAGCAAGGCCGGCCTGCACAACGGCACCGGGCATCCCCCAAACGACACTCGTCTCAGCATCCTGAGCAATGATAGGAATTCCAGCTTCCTTCATCACCTGCATGCCACGCATCCCGTCTTCACCCATGCCGGTCAAAATGACACCAATCGCCCTCTCCCCGTAACTTTTCGCCACAGAACGAAAGAGGACGTCAACAGCCGGCCGGCAAAAGTTCTCCGGTGGTTTCTGATGCAAGTGAATTGCCTTGACACCGTTGCGCTCTGCCACTTCCATGTGATAATCCCCCGGGGCAATATAGGCATGCCCGGGCCTGACAGGCTCACCCGCACGGGCTTCATGCACAGGCATCCTTCCCACTTTGTCGAGCTGCTCCGCAAGCTTTTTCGTAAAAATGGGTGGCATGTGTTGCACGATCAGCACAGCCTGTTTCAGTTCACGCGGGAATTGGGAAAACAGCTTGTGCAGCGTGGGTGGCCCGCCTGTGCTGACACCGATAGCGATCACATCTCTGGGCAACAGCTTCTGCATGCTTCTCTTCTGCAGCCCGGTTCCTGAGTGGTTTGCCAGGGGTTGCCGGCGCGGCATCTGTGCCTGACGGTTGCGTGTCAGCGCCTGCAACTTGGGCAACAGTTCCTCACGCATCTTGCGCATGCTCAGTTCGATCGACTGGCCACCGGACGGTTTGGTGACAAAATCCACAGCGCCCAGTTTCAGGGCATCCAGAGTGAGCTCTGCACCTTTTTCCGTATGCGCACTGAACACCACAGATTTGATCCGGGGGTGTTTCCGGGTCAGTTCGCGCAGCGTTGCGATGCCGTCCATCTCCGGCATTTCCATATCAAGGGTCAGCATATCCGGTTGCAGCTCCGGAATTTTCATCATCGCGATGCGCCCGTTGGGTGCACTGCCCACGACCTCGATTGCCGGGTCTTCTGCCAGAACGTCCGCTATCGTCTTGCGGTACAGGGCGGAATCATCGACTACCATAACTTTCATATGCGAGCTCTTATTTTCAAGGTTCAGAAAGAGTTATCCGGCTACAGCATGAATTTTTTCCAGCACAACATCTGGTGTGAAGGGTTTCATGATGTATTCATCCGCACCTGCTTCGATCGCCTTGAGAATGTTCGACATCTTGTTCAGCGTCGTCAGCATGACGATTTTGGTAGATGGCGCCAAATTTTTTGTACGCACTTCGGTGAGGAAAGTGAAACCATCCATGATCGGCATTTCCCAGTCGAGCAGGATCACGTTGATATCCTGCTGGCTGGTAACGACATCGAGGGCTTCCTGACCATTTTCCGCCTCGACGACTTTGATGCCCTCTTCCTCGAGAATATTGCGGACCATGGTGCGCACAGTCAACGAATCATCTACGGTAAGTACTTTCATGTTTTGACCTTATATTATTCGTTCAATCCTGATTTATCTGGTAACATACAGGGAAATATAGAGCGGGATAGCCACGTACAATATCAAATCGCGAATGAGATAATAGGTAAAAACCACTGCAAACAGTTTCCACCCTCTCTCACGAATCAACGCTTTGAACCCATCGCGTTTCACGATCAAAATACTGTCGATGATATATTTCTTGTACAGCCGAAAAACGAATGAGGTCTTCAGCGTTGTCAGTTTGAAAACCGATGATTTCATGGATCCTTTCCGGCAATCCGGCGCGATCACCTCGTTTATCCCAGTATGTTTCCGGAATCTGTTCTGATGTCGTATGCCTAACAAACTTCACCAGCACGCTGTTTTTCCAGACAGATCAGAATTCTCCCGACAGGCCTGCCGGGGTATAGTCCCCGTCAGGCACTGCCAGTCGTCACAGTCCGTTGACAAGATCAGATATTAATTTTACTGACCAGTGCATTGAGCTGACGGGAGAGGTCTGTCAGGCTTTCTGCATGGTCCTTAGTCTTCGCAGCGCCACCGGAAGTCTCGTTGGCTGCCTGCGTGACCTGAGAGATGTTCTCAACGATAGACTCAGCACCTTTGGAGGCTTCCATAACGTTGCGGGAGATGTCGTTGCTGGTTGCTGCCTGCTCTTCCACCGCAGCCGCAATGGTATTGGAAATATCGTTGATCTTGTTGATGATCTCAGCGACCGACTCGATTGCTTCAACCGAAGCCTGGCTGTCTTTCTGGATCTTCTCGATCTTCTGGGTGATGTCTTCTGTGGCCTTGGCGGTTTCCTTCGCAAGCTCCTTGACCTCGTTGGCGACGACGGCAAAGCCCTTGCCGGCTTCACCTGCCCGCGCCGCCTCGATGGTAGCATTCAACGCCAGCAGGTTGGTTTGCTGGGCGATTGAAGTAATCACCTTGATCACATTGCTGATCTCCTGAGAACTGACGCCGAGATTACCGATGATCTGGTTGGTATCGCGGGCCACGCTCACAGCCTCATCTGCAACATTGGCTGCTTCTGCAGCGCGCTGTGCCACTTCGCGAACACCGGTGTTCATCTCTTCGATAGAGGAAGCCACGCTCGAAATATTGCGGCTCACCTGCTCACTGGCGATGGAAACGTTGTTGGCCTGCACCGAGGTTTCTTCCGCATTGCCGGCCATCTGATTACTGATATTAACCAGCTCATCCGAAGACGCGCTCAGCTCCAGGGCCGTTTTCTCGATCGATTCCTTGACAGCCAGGTTATCCGTTACTTCATACCACTCCAGAGTATTGCCGACATAGTCGCCATTCTGGCCATACATCGCCGTCACGTTCAGGCGGAATTTGAGATCACCGACGCTGATCACCGTATTGTAGGGCAGATTGTTCGGGTCATCGAGCAGGCGGCGCTGATGTTCCGGATTTTTGTGAAACTGGTCGATGCTCGAGCCAATGAGTTTTTCCACATCAAAACCGGGATAAATCTGCCGGAAGGCCATCTCATGCTTGCGCAGCAGATTCTTCGTGGCCGGGTTCAAATAGGTGATATTATAATCACGATCCACCATCATGATCGGCGTGGTAATACCCTCAACCGAAGAGAACAGCCGCGCTGTTTCTTTCTGCTGGCGGATCAGCTCGCCGATCTCCTCCCAATTGACCACATAACCGACGATAGCACCGCTGTCGTTGTAAACAGCATTGATGTTGGTCTCCAAGGTGACATTACCAAAAGAAAAGCGCGCAGCATGCGGGAACGATGCCGGATTTTTAAGAATGCGTTCGACACGGTCCGGATCGCGGTGAAAACGATGAATCGAACCACCGATGATTTCATCGACAGTGACGTTAAAGACCTGCTTGATTTCATTCTCGATCGAACGCAGAGTTTTGACCGCTTTATCGTTCGCATAGATCAGCTTGAAATCGAGATCACCGATAAAGACGTTGGTCTGCAGGGCATCCAGTGCAGCCTTGGACATGCCGAGCACAGTATCAGTAGCCGGCTCCGCGGCAGCGCCTTTCATCGGCTTTCTCGCCTGTGCGGTGGCCTGTTCGCTGACGACCTGCACGCCGGCATCAGTTGGATTGCTGTTTCTTGTTGCCATATCATCGTTCTCCTTTGTATAAGCGTTCAGCATTGTTGTCGAAACGGTATTGAGAGCCTCACTCCAGGCAGCCTGCACTTCATCTGTCCAGAGCTCGCCCGCAAACTCCTGCATGGTTTCCAGCAATGTGTTGGTTACAATCGGATAGTGCTCCGGCAGCACACCATAGGCCTGGTGACGCTCTCCCATTGCTGTCAAGGCCGGCACCAGCTTATCCGGCTTGCGCAGGTTATTGACCACCAGCACAAGCGACGCCAGCAGCTTTTTGCGCTGCTCTTCCGGCGTGGTGTTGGCAAACAGAGGCTTGACCTCGGGGTGGCGCGAAAACATATTTTCATAAAAACGCGCGACCAGCTGTTCTCCTTGCGGTGCCAGGGCATTAAAGGTTTTCTCGAGTAGCTCAACCTGTAACCCCAACGGATTCGGCTTCTTCTGCCGACTACGCGGCTTCCTCGCCGTGGTTTTCTTTCCTGTTTTGACTTCCGGCATCGTGTGCTTCTCCTTGATGATAACCATTCAGCATTACCCTGGACGCTGCCTGCAAGGCTGCATTCCAGACGGATCGTATTTCGTTATTCCAGTTTTTGCCGCAAACCACCCCCATGGTATCCAGCAGTATGTCTATCGCAATCGGGTAGTGAACCGCAAGAGCGCCATAATGCTCATGCTTGCGGCCGAGCTCGAGTAGTGTAGGCACCAGGATATCTGGACGATCGAGATGCTTGACCAGATGAATCAGAGACTGCATGATCTTTGTCTGCATTTTTTTGCTGTGTTTGTTGACAAACAGTCTCTCGACTTCAGGATATTGCGCAAAGAAACGTTCATAAAACCCCGGCACCAACTCGTCCTGTTTGCTCAGCAGCTCTTTCAGGTTCTCCAGAAGCAACTCTTTTCCCCGCGTGCCGATCTGCATGAATTTCCCCAGTTCCCCCGGGAAGCTGTTTGGTGTACTCTCCGGCGGCTGTGTCGTCATACTCTTTACCCTGTCTTTCCCCCCCGATATGCCATAATCATTATTTTTGCCCCATCCAGCAGGGCATGGTGCCACGCAGCCCTGACCTGTTCGTTCCAATAGCGGCCGCAGAAAACCGCAAGGACATCCAGCATCACCTCGATCATCTGGTTGTAATACACTGCCTTGACACCCATCTGCCCGTGCTGCCGGCCCAGGCGAGCAAGAGAGGTACGAAGCTTTTGAGGTTCACTGGCATATTTCACCACATTGACAAGCGCCCGTGCCATCTGCTTTTTCCGGGCATCAGCATTACCCTTCTTGAATAAGCCGGCATATTCCGGGTGGCGGCGGAAGAACTCTTCGTAAAAGGCATCAACCACATCGCTGAAATTATCTTCGATAACCGAAAAACTGTTTTGCAAGAGTCTCTCTTCATTGCTGCCCAGAAGCATGGTCTTCTCTCAGGCCTTTCTCAGCGGTTGCGGTTATCAGCAGACTTTACTCCTGCCGGTTATCGAGAATACGCTCGACATCAAGCACCATGAGCAGCTCATCATCGAGCTTGCAGACGCCCTTGAGATACTCGATGTGGATGGATTTGATCGTCGGCGGCACCGGCGCCATCAAGTGCTTATCCACTTCGATGACATCACCGATTTCATCCACCAGCAAGCTCACTGTGCCATCACCGGTGTTGACCACCAGATTGTTGCTGTCCGTGCTCGCCGCATCCGGGCGGTTCGTCAGCCGGCGGCCCAGGTCGATCGCTGTGACGATCTGGCCCCGCAGGTTGATCAGTCCGGATACATAGTCCGGAGCCAGCGGTACCGGTGTCATCTCCTGGCCGAGCAGAATTTCCTGCACACGCAGGACATCCACACCGAAAAATTCGCCTTCGAGGCGGAACGTGGCATATTGAATCTTGCCCTCATCCGTCTCAAACTGATATGTATCTTGCTCCAATCCTGTCATTTCAAACCTCACTGCTGTTCAATTTCCGGCGTCCATTGTCATCCCCATCAGGCGGCTACGGATTGCGCTTCCTCCAGCAGGCGCTGGATTGAGCTGAGAATCTCCTCGCGGTTCAGCTTGATCAGGTAATCATCGATGCCGATCTCCTGGCTGGCCTGGATCTTCTCCGGATCGTTCAGACTCGATACTGCGATGATCGGAATATGTCCGAATTTTTTGTTCGCCCTGATATTTCGTCCGAGCTCAAGCCCGTCCATCTTCGGCATTTCGACATCCGTGATGATGAAATCGACATCCTCGGAGGATAGTTTTTCCAGGGCATCTTCGCCGTCCCGCGCTTCGACGACCTGATAACCGACCGACTCCAGATAGGCCCGGTGTGTCGCGCGGATAAAATGGGAATCATCGACGACCAGAATACGCGGCCGGGTGCGGACGATGTCCTCACCCTTGCGGTTAAACCATTCCGGGAACTCTGCCTGTATGATCCTGAACGCATCGACGAGCAGGGTAATTTTGCCATCGATGATGATCGTGCCGAGGATACCGGTTTGCTGCAGGGCTGAACTGTTGACCTTCTCACTCGTTTCGATAACATCGAGAATCTCATTGACGACAAAGCCGACGTCATTATTGTCAACGGTAAACGTGAGTACGGAAATGGTCTCGCTCTGTGGCATCGGCCGGATAGGCAGGTGATTTTCCAGACGCAGAAGCGGCATGATCGTGCCGCGGTACTGGATCACTTCGCGGTTGCCAGCCTGCTCAACAGCCGAGGCAGGGAAGGTTTCCAGACGTGAAACCAGAGACAGGGGCAGAGCATATTGATCTTCATCTGCGACGGAGAAAAGCAGCAGCGTGTGGCTATACTCATCACTGAGGTCTGTGCCCTCCTTATGGTCAGCAAAAGACTGGTTCTTTTCCAGAGCCACGCGTGCCGTTTCAGCAA
Source organism: Candidatus Zhuqueibacterota bacterium (assembly GCA_015485525.1). Taxonomy (GTDB): domain Bacteria; phylum Zhuqueibacterota; class Zhuqueibacteria; order Zhuqueibacterales; family Geothermadaptataceae; genus Geothermadaptatus. The sequence goes on from WFTM01000282.1 coordinate 27,893, forward strand.
GGCCAACCACATCGAGGATCAGCGCGACCTTGCCGTCGCCCATGACCGTGGCGCCGGCAAAACTGCCGATTTCCTTCAGGTGCTTGTCCAGCGGCTTGACGACGATCTCCTCTGTGTCGTGAATCAGGTCCACGACCAGGCCGAACTGGGTATCGTCAGCGCCGAGCACGACGATATTCACTGTGTCGCCGGGGGTATCGTCATCATCCTCGAGCTGCAGGATGTTTTTCAGCCGGATGATCGGCAACAGCTTGCCGCGCAGCCGGTAAATCTCCGCATCACCCATATTCTCGATGGCGTTGACGTCCTCGCCTTCGAGACTGACCAGCTCGAGCAGATTGATCTGCGGAATGGCAAAGCGTTGTGAGCCGGCGGTCACAACCAGGGCCGGAATAATTGCCAGGGTCAGAGGGATTTTGATCTTCACCGTCGTGCCCTTGCCCTGAGTACTGATGATCTCAACCGTGCCCCCGATTTTTTCGATATTGGTTTTGACCACATCCATCCCCACGCCGCGGCCGGAGATGTTCGTAACTTTTTCTGCTGTGGAAAACCCGGCGCGGAAAATCATGTTGATGGCGTCGCGGTCACTGAGATTCTTTGCCTGATCAAAAGAGAGCAAGCCACGTTCGACCGCTTTGTTGCGAATCTTTTCCGGATCGATGCCTCGGCCATCATCGATAATTTCGATATTGACCTGTCCCCCTTCGTGATAGGCACGCAGAATGAGCGTGCCCTGAGCGTCTTTTTTCAGATTCGTGCGCGTTTCCGGGTCTTCCAGGCCATGATCGATGGCATTGCGCACCAGGTGTGTCAACGGGTCGCGAATTCCCTCGATGATAGTCTTGTCCAGCTCTGTCTCCTGCCCTTCGATTTTCAGGGCAACGCGTTTACCCGTATCACGGGCGACATCGCGGACCACGCGCGGGAAGCGGTTGAACACATTGCCGATCGGCTGCATGCGTGTCTTCATCACGCTTTCCTGCAGTTCGCTGGTGACCAGGTTGAGGCGTTGCGTCGTGGCATGAAAGTTGGCGTTTTCCTGCGAGGTGGAAAACTGTACGATCTGATTGCGCGCCAGCACCAGTTCACCGACCAGGTTCATCATCTTATCCAGCAAGCCGACATCGACCCGGATCGCTGACTCCGCCTTGTTCCACTTCGAGCCGACATCTGTTTTTTGCGTCGAACCGTTATTCTTTGCTTCTCCCTGCTGAGTCGGTGTTGTGTTCCCGGACTGAGGGGGGGCAGTGTCCGCGGCTGCGGCCGGCTGCTGGCCCGGTTTGGAGATGTTCTCTGTAAAAAGTCCCCAGCTGCCATCTTCGGCAACGATCTCCTCAGGCTGCGCGCCCGACGGTGCCCCCGCGTTGGGTTGGTTTTCCGGGAAAAGCCCCCAGCTGCCATCTTCAGCGACGATTTCATCCGGAACAGCGCCATCAGCGGCCGGTGCATTTTTCTTCGCATCTGCGGCCTGCTCAGTATCTGGTTGCTCTGTACGATCCGTGGCAGGTGCAGTCGCTTCCCTGGGCACAACCACAGGGGCCTGGGGACTTTCAATTTCCTCACCGGCATCGGTTTCATGCTCCTCGATCGCCTCATGGAGAACTTTCAGACGATCCAGTGAGTCGAGAAGAAAGGTGATAATATCCGCGGAAATCTCGATTTTACCATCCCGGATATCGGTGAGAATTTCTTCGGTCACATGGGCGATCTTTTCGAACTTTTTCATGCCGACCAAACCGGCATTCCCTTTCAATGTGTGGAATGCGCGAAAAATCTCGTCGAACAAAGCCTTATTGTCCGGCTCGTTCTCAAATTTCACAATCGCCTGATCGAGCAGGTCGATATAATCACGGCTCTCCTCGATAAAAATCTGAATCAGATCATCGTGCTGGCCCATCAACGTCTCCTTCTTTCCTTGAACAAAACAGGTCTAATTTGCGAGCTTCTTGACGACTTCGAGAATCTGCTCGGGCTGAAACGGCTTAACCAGCCATCCGGACGCACCCGCGGAACGGCCTTCCTGCTTCTTTGTATCCTGAGATTCCGTCGTCAAAACCAGAACCGGCGTATCTTTGAAACGACCTTGTTTGACATTGCGCGTAAATGTGATGCCGTCCATAACCGGCATATTGACATCCGTGATGATCATCGAAACCTGATCACCCGAATTGGCGAGGTGCTCCAGTTTCGATAACCCGTCCGAGCCATCTGTTGCCAGAGCAACATCGTATCCGGCTTGTTTGAGGACGAATTCTACTGAAGAGCGTGTTGTCGCAGAGTCATCAACGACCAGGATTACTTTTCCCATTTACCTACCCTACTGTTTTGAATGAGACCAACATAATCTGAAAAATTCATACTTCGTGAAATTTCTCAGTTACACCGCTGTGCGCGAGGCGCACGTTTAGAATAAAGCGGGATATTCAGAACACTGCATCCACCTGACACTTCAGGCCATATCACCATCCGGCAACGGCTCAGGCAAGCTTGAACAGCTTGTCGAGATGAATGGATTCAAACAGCGTTTTCAGGCTCTCGTGGATTCCTTCGATGCGAAACTCACGGTTCTGGGCATTCACCTTGCGATACAGCGAGATCAGCTTGCCGATTCCGGAACTGGTGATCGTCGGCACGTAAGTGAGATCGATGACCACTTGTTTTTCATTGGATTGCTGCAAGCGCGCGAATGCTTCCTTCAGCGATGAGGCATCAGAGTCTGCTATGGGGCCGACAAGTTTGGCACGAATCGCGTCGCCGGCATTTGTGATCGTCACATCCATCTTATCTTCCTTCCATTATTTTCATTTACCCCGATTCTGCATGAATTAACGCTTCGAAAAAGGACAGCAGGCTGGCCGTTTTTTATATTTGGCCATACCATCCCCCCTTATCAGATTACTGGTATCGTCGCTTTCTTCTTAATTTTAACCAGCTTATCGAAGTGAATCGACAACAGCAGTGCGTACAGGGAATCATGGACCCCGTGCACTTCGAGAGTTTTGTGCTGGTCTTTCAGCAGCCGCTGGTACTTCATGATAACGCCCAAACCTGCGCTGCAGATATTGGGAACATACTCCAGGGCCAGGGCGACCTTTCTGACCTTCTGACCGAGTACTTCACGAAACGCTGTCTCCAGTTTCGCGATTTCCCCATCATTGACCGATCCACTGAGCATGATATAGGCATACTCATCTGTGCTCACCGTTGAAATTTCCATATACACTCTACTCCGATCTTAGCCACTAACTCCGATCACGCTTGCATTATCGACCTGTAGCGGACGATGTTGGAGCTGATTAAAATAACGTCAACTCTCCACTCGCATCGCCTTCTTCGATATCCACGTCATAAATTTCGCTGGCAATCTCTTTATCTGAATAAACCGTAAATTTGGAAATCATGCGCATAAAACCGGGGAACCGTTCGGGGATCACCGGACTGAGAAACTCCGTAAAGCCCATCTGATGGCCCTGTACGCGGAATTCTTCACTTTGGGAGATAATCTGGCCATACTGGCGCGAGATCGATTCTGCCTGGCCGATCAGCCCTTTGATCGTGCGCGCACCGTTGAGAGAATCTTCGATCAGGGCAAACAACTCTGTAGAATTTGCACCAACAGCACGGATGGCATCGTTGAGATTTTCGCGCATGGTTTCCAGGTTGCTGACAGACTGTTCCATATTATGAGTCAGGGCAGCAACGTCATCCTGCTGCTGAGCCAGGTTGGCCGACAGCGTCATCAGATTTTCACGAATGGAAACATCCGCTGTGTGCAGTTGTTTGCGTACCTGCAGAATGGTTGTCTCCATTTTCTCAGTCAGCTCTTCGAACATTTCGGAAGAGGCTGTGATGTTGCGCGACAGTTCCATCTCCCGGGCAATCTCCATCTTGGATGCAACCTTGATCAGAGAAAACCCCTTGACGATATCATGCATCTCATCAAAACAGCGGATGGTTTTTTCCATATTATCGATCAGCAGCGTTCCCAGCTTACTGGCTTCACGCTTCTGGACGATGGAATTCCTGATAAACTGCAACAAGTCGGTGATCATCTCGCTGGACTCATCGAAGATCATTTCTATACTGCTCTTATTGCCCAGCCCTTCCTGTGCATTAGCGAAAAAATCGACCAGGGATTTGCGATCTTCCTCAACATCGCGAAGCTGTTGTTCAAACTCACCCAGGTCTGAGCTGAGCTTGTGCAGGGACTCATCGAGGTTCTGGGTAATCTTGCCGATGAGCTCGTTGGCCAGTTTGGACATCAGGATCGTCAGCGCACTGGTTCCCTCCATCATCGAGGTATCCACCTCATCGACACGCTGATTGCTGTACAGGCGCAGGTTCGATTCGAGCTGCTGTACCATATCCAGGTTAATCGAAGAAGCCTGCTCAAGAGACTGACGGATGATATCCTGGTCCTGCAGGGAAATCATGATCTTGGGGACATATTGCTTGATGGAGTTCACGCTGTCGAGATTTTCCATCAGCAGACCAGCGATATTTTTAAGGCCGGTGTTGTACTTATTGAAGATCGAACCGAGATGATCTTCGATGTTATTCAGGCGCTCATCTGTTTCAGTATTGATCTTCTCGATTCGCTCGTTGAACTGACGATAGCTTTCGACGAGCTCTTCGGTATTGCGCCGCATACGCTCGACCAGGCTGGTCGTGCGGTTGGAGAGCTTTTTTATCTCCCTCGCGATATAGGTAAAAGCAGCTCCGGACGAACCCGCCCGGCTGGCGACAAAGCCTGCGTTGTAGGACAGCAGTTCGATATCATCAGATATCAGGGCAATCTCTGAGATCGAATCCCGGATTTCGCTCATCTGACCAACCTGCTCTTCGATTTGCTGAAACAGCTCCTTGTCATCTGTGCGCATCAGGCGCATCGAAGAAGCGGCGTCACTTAGTTTCACCTGCACATCTTTGAGCTCCTCACTGACCACGCTGTCCTGGTTCAGCTCGGAATCGCCGGAGATGAAATAGGAAACCAGAACGCGTGACTCATCATTATTGCTCTCGATCGTTTCCATGATCGCCGGCAACTGTTCAGCGATGCGCTCATAAACATCCGCAGTATAGATCTGCAGCTTCTGCAAAACATTTTCGCAGCTCATCGTCTCAGAACGGACCGTATCGAGATAATTTCGGAATTCTTCCCGGAGTGACTGCAGTTGATTCAACGCGATAGCTCCTGTCTGCTTTTTGGGGATCAGTACTGTACATGTCTAGCAACATGCCGGAATTCATCAGCCTGATGTCTGATATCAACCCTATTGATCGTCGGCGGTCAATCTTTCTATAGGCCGTGAAATAAAATTAACAGCTAAAGTTGTGTCATTTTTCCGGTAAACTCAGTATATTGCCCGGTTCACAAGGCCCGTTCGGGCTGATGTGCAGAAGGGAGTGATCACTCGTTTTTATTGCGCAAGAGCGGAGGAAACTAATGAAAAGAAAAAATGCAGGAATCGGATTACTTGCCGGAGTTTTATTTATGGGACTGACAGCACAGGCACAGGAGAAGAGCAATCCCTTTTTCCAGGAATGGGATACCCCTTATGGAGTCGCCCCCTTTGATCAGATCGAAGACGAGCACTACATGCCCGCTTTTCGCGAAGGGATGAAACAGCATCTCGCTGAGATCGAGGCCATCGCATCAAATCCGGAACAGCCGACTTTTGACAACACCATCGCAGCGATGGAGAGAGCCGGGAAACTGCTGAACCGTGTTGCCGGCGTCTTTTTCAACATCGTTTCTGCCAACACCAATGATGCGCGCCAGGCTATCGCACGGGAGATCAGCCCGTTGCTTTCGCAGCACAACGACACTATTTTTCTCAACCCGCGCCTGTTCCAGCGCATCAAAACGCTTTACGAGCAGCGCAATACGCCTGGCCTCACAGGCGAACAGAAACGCCTTCTGGAAGACAGGTATAAGCAGTTCGTTCGCGGCGGCGCCAATCTTTCCGAAGCAGACAAAGACAAGCTGCGCACAATCAACGAGCGCCTGTCCTCTCTGCAAGTCGCATTCAGCGAGAACGTGCTCAAAGAGGACAACAATTTTAAACTGCTGCTGGATGAAAAGGACCTCACCGGCCTGCCCGAAAGCGTCAAAAAAGCGGCTGCCGAGGCAGCGAAAGCCAGGGGCTACGAGGGCAAGTGGCTGTTTACTCTGCACAAGCCCAGCCTGATTCCGTTCATCCAATATTCGGACCGCCGCGACCTGCGCGAGAAGCTGTACACCGGCTACATCATGCGCGGCGACAACAACAACGCCTTTGATAACAAAAAAATCTTCAACGAGATCGCCAATCTGCGCATCCGCAAAGCTCATCTTCTCGGCTATAAAACGCACGCAGACTATGTCCTCGAAGAGCGCATGGCCAAAACACCGGAAAAGGTTTACGAGCTGCTCGACAAAGTCTGGCCTGCAGCGCTGAACAAGGCCAAAGAAGAGCGCGCCATGATGCAGAGCATGATCGACGCCGAAGGTGGCGGTTTCAAGCTCGCCTCGTGGGACTGGTGGTACTATGCGGAAAAAATCCGGCAGCAGAAATATAACCTTGATGAAGACGAAGTCCGGCCCTATCTGCAGATCGACAACGTCATCAAAGGGGCGTTTATCCTGGCGCAAAAACTCTATGGCCTGACTTTCGAAGAAAAGCAGGACATCCCCAAATATCATCCTGAGGTCAAAACCTATGTCGTGCGCGATGAGAAGGGCGATATCATCGGCATCTATCTGTCCGACTGGTTCTACCGCTCCAGCAAGCGCGGCGGGGCCTGGATGAACAACTACCGAGAACAGAGCAACATGGACGGCAAGCGCGTTCTGCCGATCATCGTCAATGTCGGTAATTTCACCAAACCGACCGCCGATACACCCAGCCTGCTCAGCCTTGACGAGGCCAACACCCTGTTCCACGAGTTCGGCCATGCCCTGCATGGCCTGCTCTCCAAATGCACGTATCCATCGATATCCGGCACCAACGTACCGCGTGATTTTGTCGAGTTCCCTTCCCAGGTGATGGAAAATTGGGTGCTGGAGCCGGAGATGCTCAAGCTCTATGCCTTCCACTACCAGACCGGCGAGGTCATGCCGCAATCTCTGATCGACAAAATCAAAAAAGCCGGGCAGTTCAACCAGGGCTTTGCTACCGTGGAATACATGGCGGCCTCATACCTCGACATGGCCTGGCACACTCTGACTGAGGAGCAGGAACGCGACGTCAATGCCTTTGAGAAGTCTGTGCTGGACAAAATCGGGTTGATACCGGAAATTATCAGCCGGTACCGCACCACCTACTTCCGGCATATCGTCGGCGGCTATTCGGCCGGGTACTACAGCTACCTCTGGTCTGAAGTGCTCGACGCTGATGCCTTTGAAGCATTCAAAGAAAACGGCATATTTGACCGCGCGACCGCACAGTCTTTTCGCGACAACATCCTTTCGCGAGGCGGCACTGAAGATGCCATGCAAATGTACATCAATTTCCGTGGACGTGAGCCGGAGATCACACCGCTGTTGAAACGCCGGGGGTTGCTGCC
>WFTM01000283.1 GCA_015485525.1 Candidatus Zhuqueibacterota bacterium
ACAATGAAAACCTGAAAAAGTCCCCACCCACTGTACGCCCGCTGCGTTGACAAGCGCTATCCCATCCTGTATGCCGGAAAAATTCAACTTTTTTCGCCTCGTGAATTCCTCGTGAGTATAAATTTTTCAGAATACTCCTGCCGGTCTTTTTCCTGATTACTGAATCGTTGCCCTCTTTCATCCTCACGGCGTACCGCACGCATGGATTGCTGCGCATTCCAGTGATGTGCCATCTCCTGTTTCCAAATTTGTTATTTGTACTCTGCTGATACAGAAGGCCTCTGTGCCTGCCTCCACTTTGTCGCGTTTTCCCGCCTTTCCCCTGCCTGTGGCACGGATTGATAGTTCTTAGACGCTGGCACCGTTTTTGAAATAGCCGGGCCGCTGATTTTCCATGAATTCATCCAGAGAACACACATCAGGGACGTGCAACAGTGGAACACATTCAATCTTCGAACGGACTTCGAAACGACCTCAGCAGTTCCGTTCTCGGGCTGGTAAACGGCAGTGCCGGTGTCGCCTCCTCCGAGACGGTTCAGAAAAAAAACAGAAAAATCCAGCCTGGTTCGCAGGCAGCTAAAATGCTGGATCTGGTGCAGGAAGCAGTTTGTGTCCTTTCGCCATCGCGGCGGGTTTGTTTCTGGAACACTGCTATGGAAATGCTCACAGGTGTCAGCAAAGCCGATGCCTGCGGGAAACCGGTTTTTGACCTCTTGCCACACTCCTTTCAGGAGCATCTCATCCCTCATCTCGAACAGTTTCTCAAAGACGGCCAGACTGTGGACGGAGAATTCCGGCACAGCTTCCGGGGCAATGATTGCTTTGCCTTTCGCTATCGGCTCACCGAATTTCCCGCCGGCTCTGTGGAAAAACTGATCATGTTGTCTTTTATCGACACTACTGATGGCCACAGGCTTTATAAAGAACGCGAAAAACAGGAGCACCTGGAGACTCTGGGTGTTCTCAGTGTCGGTGTGGCGCAGGAGCTGACAACCCCGCTGGACCAGATCGGCCAGCTCGTCGAGCAGATTGTGACGCTGCTGGGCGAAGGCAGAGCCCGCATGATCCGCAAACAGCTCGATGGTATCATCAGCCAGAGTTACCGGATATCTTCACTGGCGCACAACCTGCTCGCGCTTTCGCATCAGACCGTGCCCATGCCAGCGCACTTAGACCTGAATGAGCTGGTTCGCGACCTCGTCGATTCGTGGGAGAGCGAAAATGAAGGCAGGTTGTCGTTCACCACGCATCTGAGTTCAAAACTGCCTGTCGCTGTCGGGGATGCCATGCTGCTGCAGTCTGCCCTGCAGAATCTCGTTCGTATCGCCGTACAGTTTTCCAACGATGACAGCGTACCGGTTTTGCGCACGTGTTTTGACAGAAAGCACAGCACGGTCTCGCTGGTTATCGAAGATCGCGGCGCCGGGCTGGATAAGCACGAACTCGACCATCTTTTTGATCTGTTCTATGGCGGCAGCAAACTCAGCCCCGGGGCCGGGCTGGCGTTGTTCATCAGCAAGAAAATTATCGAATCGCAGAGCGGGACATTTAAGATCAGCTCAGTGAAAGGCAAGGGAACGGTTTTTACCGTTTCATTGCCTGCCTTGCAGAAGGATGGCCAGAGCGCCTTTACGAAGAGGCGTCTCGCTCTGGCACATTTGTGAGCTGGTTACCTGGGCAGGGGGGAAACGACTGTTGTCAAAATAGTGCGACATCAGCGAGCGTGTGTTTGATAGCAGCAGATTCGGTGTGTTTGCAGGAGTGATGTGTACGACCAATTCAAGTACAGGGAGGGTAAATGTTCAGTAACACGATTTTAAAAAAGATGCTCGCGGGCATGGTTGTGCTCACGGTTTTTGCCAGCTTCACCCAGGCTCAGACCCGTTCGAGCGCAAGCCAGTCACGGCAACAGGTAGATCGATACGGCCTCACGGCAGCGGCACGAACAAAATTAGCCGGAGCTGCCTATTCATTGCTCGGTGCCGACAAGGAAACGCTGTTGCTGAAGTCTCGGGCCGTGCGCCTGCTGGCTCTGGATAGCGGCAGTCCGAAGGTTGGTGTATTTGTCAGGGGAAAAGTAACGCGAGCGCAATTGGAGGCGATCCCGGGAGTTGAAGTCCGTTCCCGCTTCGGCGAGCTGTTCACCGTGACCGTGCCGATCGATGCCCTGCCTGCTCTGGCTTTGCTGCCGGATGTTATCTCGGTCACACCGGCACGCAAGCTGTATCCGGAAAACGACTCTGCCCGCACAGATTCGCGTGTGCCGGAAGTCTGGCAGCGCACCATCAGCACGCTGCCAAGTTACGCCGGCTATAGCGGCAAGGGTGTTATCGTCGGCGTCATCGATACCGGAATCGATTGGGATCACGGTGATTTTATCGACGATGCAACCGGGCAGTCGCGTATTCTCAGCATCTGGGACCAAACCCTGACGGCCGGGAGCGGCGAGAGCACGCCTGCCGGCTATGCCTACGGTGTGGAATATACCCGTACACATATCAATGATGAAATCGACGGCACGCCTGCCGGCTATGTCCGCAGCCAGGATACCAACGGTCATGGTACGCATGTGAGCGGCACAGCGGCAGGGGATGGCTCAGATACCGGCGATGCCAGTTATGCACCGGCTTATACGTACACCGGTATGGCACCAGAAGCAGACATCATCATGGTCAAATACGGCGGTGGCGGCTTTGAAGATGTTGTCGCCGATGCGATCGATTATATTTTTTCCAAAGCTGCTGCCGAGGGGAAACCGGCTGTGATCAACATCAGTCTTGGGACACATTTCGGCGCTCACGACGGCACCTCACCGCTGGAGATGGCGATCAACAATGCTGTCGGGCAGGGGAAAGTGATCGTCAAGTCTGCCGGTAATTCCGGTACGACTGCAGCGGACGCAGAGTACATCCACGCAGAAGGAACCGTCGGAGTGGGCGACACGGCAGTCGTCGAGTTTACCGTTCCGACTTATACCGAGCTCCCCGGTGCCGGAAATGATTACATCCTGCTGGAGATGTGGTATCAGGGGCAGGATAGTTTGAAGGTCGAAGTGGTCCGCCCGAATGGGACATCATCCTCTGCGACGACGGGCAACTCAACCGGGTCGATCGACTCGGACGGCTATATCGGTTTGTTTAATGCAGATACCGGCCCGAACGCCAACAACGGCGATAACAATTGCTCGATCGAAATCTGGGATCAGTCGCTCGCCGGGGCTCCTGCTGCCGGCGTGTGGACTGTGCGTGTGATCGGCAATGCTGTCAACGAGAGCGGCCATTTTGATGTTTGGATTGCAGGCATCAACCTGGGAGCTGCCGGAACAAAAGCCTGGTTTACCAAAGGGTGGGATGATGATGAAATTGTCTCTATCCCCGGCACTTCATCGGGAGGAATTACCGTCGCCGCCTACAGCACCAAGACCACATTCGACTCCCAGGATGGCAATACCTATACATATACCAGCGCAGTGCTGCATGACCTCGCGGATTTCAGCAGTTACGGTGTGCGCACGGATGATGGCGGCAGCGGTCTGCTGACAGCGCAAAAGCCGGATATTGCCGGTTCCGGGTTTGGAGTGATCTCAGCCCTGTCGACAAACTCCGGCTGGGTTGGTGCGATCGAACAAAATCGTGACCTGACTCATCTGATCATGTCCGGCACCAGCATGAGTTCTCCTCATGTGACCGGTATGGCAGCTTTGCTTCTGCAGCAAAATCCTGACTATACGGCAGCACAGATCAAGGATTTGTTAAAGCGGCATGCCCGGACCGATGCCTACACCGGGAGCACACCTTCATTCAAATGGGGAGCAGGCAAAGCAG
>WFTM01000284.1 GCA_015485525.1 Candidatus Zhuqueibacterota bacterium
GTGGGCTGAAGGCAGCCGTGCGGGAAATGACGGTGCTACGGCGGAGTTTTACAATCGCGCTGGGCTGTTGCGCTGGCAAAATACGATGGGTGACTGGGTGGATGCTGAAGGCATTACGAACGGCGTGGTGCCTTTCTCCCGCAGGCAGATCGTCTCAGCAGAAGTAAATTCTGCTGTCGAGATTGAAGCTACGGAACTCGTCCAGGCATGGATTTCCCGCTCGCTACCAAATGATGGCTTTTTACTGCGTTTGAGGTCGGCATCCGGCAATCTTACTTTTGCTGCCAGGGACCACGCTGACCCGGCATTACGCCCGCTCCTGCATGTTCGCACGGAACAGTCCACAACAGGCCTGCCTGCTGCAGCCGACACTTACCTTGTTGCAGAAGAAAACACCAGCCCCGGTGATAGCCCTGAACTGCTCGTCTCCTCTGAACATTTCCTGCTCATCCGTTTTGATCTGTCAAACTATGCTCAGAACGAGAAGGTAATCGCTGCTTCCCTGCACCTGCATGTGCTCGAAATGAGCAGCGTCGATACCCTTGTCGTCGATGTTTTTTCCTGCAGGGTGCCTGACCCCGGGGCATCCTCACAACAGATGTCAGGTCTTGCAGCGGAATTGGGTAGTGAGCCCGAACTGCGCAATAATCCCGATGTCCTGCTCTTTTCGGATTTTGAAAATTCGGACTGGAAGTCGGACTGGTCTTACGGTATGGGAGCCGGAACATTGAAGGCAATATCCTCCGACAGCAAACGCCGGTTTAAGCCCCTGCAGGGGCGTGCATTGCGGGTGAAGATTCCCCGCGGCGAACATACGGGGATGAATGCCGGATTTAATTTTGCCGAAGAAACCGGCAAAGAGCCGGAGGAGATTTATTTCCGCTATTATCTGCGTATTTCTGATGCCTGGCAAACCAGCCATAATGGCAAATTACCCGGTATCAGCGGCACCTACAACCGCGGTGGCTGGGGCGGGCGCCCGTCGAACGGTGAAAACGGCTGGTCGGCACGAGGCCTTTTCCGCATGATCGCCCCGGATGGTAATCCACTGCAGTCGCGTATCCCCATCGGTAATTATGTCTATCATGCCGATATGCCCGGGACGTACGGCGATTCACGCGTCTGGCAGCGGGGCTGGCTGGGTTTTCTGGAAAAAAATCGCTGGTACTGCATTGAGCAGTACCTCCGCTTGAATACGCCGGGAGAAAATGATGGCGTTTTGCGCGGCTGGATTGATGGCCGGCTGGCCTATGAGGAGACAGGCTGGCGCTGGCGCGATACAGGGGCGTTGAAAATTGAGAAAATCTGGATGAATGTCTATCATGGCGGCTCGGCCCGGGCACCGCAGGATATTTATCTCTATATTGATAACGTCGTCATCGCCCGTACGTATATCGGCCCGGCGGCAGGTCTCACCGTATCTGTTCGGGAACCGGCCCGAGCCGGTGATGGCGATGCCTGGCGTTTGCGCAGTGCACCGAATCCTTTCCGTGCGCAGACACTCATCCATTTCACCCTGCAGCGGCCACAGAGCGTCAAGCTGGTGGTGTACGACGTACTCGGCCGGCAGGTTCGCCTGCTCGCAGAGCAACGTTTGCCTGCAGGCGCGCATCGCCGGCGCTGGGACGGCCGGAACGACAGCGGAGTACGCGTGCCGCCGGGTATGTATTTTTACGTGTTGCATTTTGCCGGCAGGCAGAGTGTGATGAGTGGTAAAGTTGTTCTACTGCCGTGAAAAACAGAAGCAGCGGGATACTCACGGTCAGAATAAGCAGAACGATCACCACGACAGGTGTGCCGAACAGCGTGGCAAAACCGAATATGGGCACCCTGCGGGTCGCCCAGGCTGTACCGCGACATTCATGTCGCGAAGCACGATACTGTGCGTTATTCAGCATGCTCCAGTGCCAGGGCAGAGACGCGACATAAATGTCGCGGTACGAGTCGGGCTCGCCAGTATATTATACCCAGGCCGGAATCGCAATCCATCGGTTCCAGCATGGCGGATTTAAATCCGCGATCACCAAACGGATTTGCAACCATAATTTTACCAATCCACATAATCTGAGAAAGAGCCAACAAAAAAGCCATGCTCTGCTTTGTGCAGGGCATGGCTTTTTCAAATTTGTTCTGGTGCAGGGCTCAGACGACTTCGACCAGCTCGATTTCAAAGGTCAGGTCTTTGCCGGCCAGGGGATGGTTGGCGTCAAGGGTGACGCCTGAGTCGGAAATTTCACTGATGACAACCAGAAACGTGCTGCCGTCCGGGTTGCTGAGCTGCAACTGCTGCCCAACTTCCGGTGTGATGTTATCCGGGAACTGCTCCATGGGTACTTCCATGCGCATGTCATCGCGGTACTGGCCATACGCATCATCGGCGGCGATGGTGACGGTTTTGCTGTCGCCGATATTCATACCGACGACGGCTTCCTCAAAGCCGGGAATTAACTGGCCTGAGCCGAGGGTGAATTCCAAAGGCTCGCGTTCTCTCGAAGAATCGAAGACCGAGCCGTCTTTCAGGGTGCCGGTATAGTGTACCTTGACGGTATCACCGTTTTTTGCTTGCGACATAAAATGTCCTTTCACGAAAAAATGTATTTAGGAATTGGTTGTCAAATTCAGATCAGGCTTTGCACATACGGTTCGCGAAGTGTTCCTTGAGCAATCAGCGGAATGAAACCAGAGGAATCAGACAGATGGGAACCCGGGAAGGTATGAATGAAAGACCTGCGCAGCCCGAACATCGGGCACAATGCAGCAACAATGTATTGATCTGAACCGAGCAATACAAGTTTTATTTTTGCCACAGGTTGAGTACAAACCGTATGAATATGGTGGCTGTAATCTTCCGCAAGCAGGCAACAAATAGAGGGAAATGCCGGTGCCAGGCTTCGCGGACAGGCTGCTCTGCCGGCTCTTACCCGTGGTTCGGGACAATCCGGCAGGGCGATCGTTTTACATGTTTTTGAGGCAACTGTTCAACTGACTCACCCACTCCGTGCTCGCGTCTTGTCCCCTTTTTTACCCAGCAGGTGTTTTATGGTTCTGCCTTCGACGATGAAAACGACCTCTTCGGCTATGTTGGTCGCAAGATCAGCGATGCGTTCGATGTTTTTGGAAATCATGATCAGACCCAGGGCTCGGCTGACGGCAGTCGGATCGCCGGCAATGTAGGTCATCAGCTCGCGGATTATCTGCGTGTTCAGGTCATCGACGTCATCATCGCTTTTGCAAACGCTGAGAGCCAACTCGGAATCACGATGCAGGAAGGCATCGATGGCATTTTTAACCATTGCCTGTGCCAGCTCTGCCATGCGCGGAATATCGATGAGCGGTTTGAGCGGTTTTTCCCGGTTCAATTCCAGGGTTTTCTGCGCGATGTTGACAGCGTGATCCGCCATGCGCTCGAGGTCGTTGTTGATTTTCATCGCAGAGGTGATCAGGCGCAGATCACTGGCTACGGGCGTCTGCAGTGCCAGCAATTCGATGCAGGCATTGTCGATGCGTGTCTCGAATTCATCGATCAGGGCATCTTCTTCGATGACCTTTTCGGCCAGGTCGTCATCGCGTTTTTTCAGCGCATCGATGGCATTGTGCAGCGACAGCTCAACCGCTGAAGCCATTTTCAGCAGTTCGTTTTTCAAGTCATTGATTTTTTCTTCAAACGAGCGGTACATGTTTTTTCCTGTTTTTGCTCTAAGTATATTCGCACTTGCCGTCAGGGTAGTGATATTAACCAAATCTGCCGGTTATGTAGTCTTCTGTGAGTTTTTCCGCAGGTGTGGTGAAAATTTTTCGGGTGACGTCGTATTCGATCACCTTGCCGAGCCAGAGGAAAGCGGTATAGTCGGATACGCGGGCGGCCTGCTGCATGCTATGGGTTACGATAATTATCGTATATTTTTTCTTCAATTCCAACATCAATTCCTCAATACGTGCGGTGGCGATCGGGTCGAGGGCAGAGCAGGGTTCGTCCATGAGAATGACATGCGGTTCCACAGCTATGGCACGTGCGATGCACAGGCGTTGCTGCTGCCCGCCGGAAAGTCCGAGAGCACTCTCATTGAGCCGGTCTTTGACTTCATCCCAGAGAGCCGCACCACGCAGGCTTTTCTCCACAACGTCGTCCAGGGTGGCTTTATCCTTCACACCGGCGATGCGCAGGCCGTAGGCGACATTTTCATAGATCGATTTCGGGAAGGGATTGGATTTCTGGAAAACCATGCCGATGCGGCGGCGCAGATCGATGATATCTACGGCCGGGTCGTAGATATTGCGTCCCTCAAAGGTAATTTCACCATCCACGCGGGCTATGTCTATCAGGTCGTTCAGACGATTGATACACCGCAGCAGGGTGGATTTTCCGCAGCCTGATGGCCCGATGAAGGCGGTAATTTTATTTTTCAGTATGTCGAGGGTGATCGACTCGAGAGCAATTTTTTCACCGTAGTAAAAATCCAGGCCTTTGATGCTGATGATTGCTTCACCTTTTTCCGAATCTTTGCCGTCCACCAAATTTTGCTCTGGAGGCATTTCTGTTGCAATGGTGATATCCATGGTATTTCCTGTCATGTCTGTAGTCTGTTATTTATTCGAGACATAGCACAATCTGTCATGGTTTATGCGTAAAAAATCCGTGCTGTGTTCAGGGAACGCCGGATAAGCTAGAATTTAGCAATGAGTGCCGCATCTGCTGAATAAACCATACCAACTTCGGCAACCGTAAGGCCGTACAGGCTGTACGGTTGCTCATAGGATCAAATTTTTGTTACCGAGAAACGGGCATATAACCGGTTGCGCAGCAAAATTGCTGTCAGGTTCAGTATCAAAATGATCAGGACCAGCAATAGGGTGGTTGCATACACGATCGGCAGCGCAGCTTCGACATTCGGCGACTGAAAACCGACATCGTAAATATGGAAGCCCAGGTGCATGAACTTACGCTCCAGGTGCAGATACGGGAACGTGGAATCCAGGGGCAACGAAGGCGCCAGTTTGACGACACCGGTGACCATCAGCGGTGCTACCTCGCCTGCAGCCCGGGCGATTGCCAGGATCGTTCCTGTGAGAATCGCCGGCGAGGTCGATGGCAGAATAATGCGCCACAGGGTTTCGAACTTGGTTGCGCCCAGGGCCAGGGAGCCATCGCGGATGCTGCGCGGTACGGCAGCCAGGCCTTCTTCTGTTGCAACGACGACGACGGGCAGCGTCAGCAGCGCAAGGGTCAGGGAAGCCCAGAGAATGCCACCGGTGCCGTATGTCGGGCTTGGCAAAGCTTCGGCATAGAAGAGCTGGTCGATTGTGCCGCCCACTGTGTACACGAAAAAGCCCAGCCCGAAAATCCCGTAAACGATGGACGGGACACCAGCCATGTTGTTGACCGCGATACGCACCGCCCGAACAACCGGACCCTGTTTTGCATATTCGCGCAGGTACACGGCAGTGAGTACGCCGATGGGGACAGCAGCGATGCTCATCAGGATGACCATGAGCACGGTACCGAAAATGGCGGGGAATACACCGCCTTCCATGTTCGCTTCCCGGGGTTCGCCGGAGAGAAACTCCCACACCCGCGCGGCATATAATCCTGCCTTTTCCGGCGCAGACATGCGGTTTGGCTGCCACATGCGCACGACGTCGATCAACGGCAGTTCCTTTTCCTGTCCGTCGATCGTGCGCAGCGTGATGGTAATGGCCCGGCTGTCTGTGATCCGTTGCATCAGCTCTTTTTCGAGCTCCTGGTATTGTCGTTCCAGGGAGGCCAGTTCTGCATCTACGCGGCGCAGGGCAGCTCGACCGCTCGCGGTCGTGGTATCCTGGCGGAGAATGACCTTGCGTCTTTCCAGGCGCATGTTCTCGATCTGCATACTGATGCGGGCGATGCTGCCTTTTTCGAGTTGATGGATTTCATCCGCCACTGCCAGCATTTTTTCATGCCATTCGGGCAATTGGGCGGCGACATTGAGCTCATCGGAAGCAAGCGCGACACCATTGTTGCTCAACCGGATGATGAAGCCGAAAAATTGGCCCCAGGCCTGTCGTTCGAGTACCCAGGCAGTGGCCGGCAGTTGCGTTTTGCTGATGTCCTCTTCCTTCAGCCAGCGGAAATCCAGCCCATAAAAATCACGATTGGCGGTTTTGATACGGTACCGTGTTTCTTCCCGGCCTGTATCGTAGTTATCGTGGGTTTCCTTTTCCCAAATCTCACCCAAAACCACACTGCCGTCCTTGAGAGTAAACTGTTGCAGACTCTGCGGCCAGAAAATGCCGAGACCATTGACCAGAATCAGCAACAGAAGGCCAACGATCATCAGCAGTCCGAGTGCTGTCGCCAGGCCGGTGAGCCAGATAAAGGGTGTGCCACTTGTGAAAAACGTTTTTTTCATGAGCTTTGATATTTTTTATGCATACGGGTTCGGATGATATCAGCTGCGGTATTCACCACAAATGTTATGAGAAAAAGCAAAAGAGCTGCGAGAAAGAGTGTTCTGAACAGGGTACCGCCTTCAGGTGCTTCAGGGATTTCTACCGCGATATTGGCTGAAAGGGTGCGAAAACCGTTAAATATGTTCCAGTCCATGACTGGTGTGTTCCCCGTCGCCATGAGCACGATCATGGTTTCACCGACCGCCCTGCCGAGTCCGATCATGGCGGCGGAAAAAATACCCGGGCTGGCAGATGGCAGAACGATCTTCCACGCTGTCTGCCACTGCGTAGCGCCCAGAGCCAGCGAGCCGGCAGTGAGGGTCGCCGGTACGTTGGACAGGGCATCTTCGGAGATGGTGAAGATGATCGGGATGACGGCAAAACCCATGACCAGGCCGACGACAAAGGCATTGCGCTGGTCATAGGTCACGTTTGCTGTTTCAACCAGCCACTGCTGGAAGTTGCCGGCGAATAGCCAGCTTTGCAGGCCATCGTTGAGGGAAAAACTGAACCACGCGATGGTCAGAATAACAGGCATCATGATGATAAACTCCATGCCTCCACTGCGTTGTTTCACGAAGGCAGGGAGCGGCAGGGTGCGAAGAAGCCAGCCCAGAAGCACGGCAGAAACAGGAACGAGCACAAGCATCAGCAGCAGGGCGGGGATAACCGGCTGGATACGGGGAGCAAGCCACAGCCCGCCGATAAAGCCGATGATTACGCTCGGCAGCGCAGCCATCAACTCGATCGTCGGCTTGATGATTCCGCGCAACCGTGGATGCATGAACTGCGAGACATACAGGGCGGCGAAAATGGCCACTGGCAGAGCGAAGAGCAGCGCATACACCGTGCCCTTGAAGGTACCGAAGATCAGGGGAACCAGCCCCAGTTTTGGCTCAAATTCATCGCTGCCACCGCTGGATTGCCAGACATACTCGGGCCGGGAATAGCCTTCATACCAGATTTTACCAAAATATGCCTTGAAGCTCGCTTCCGGATGCGGGTTGTCGATCGCAAGCTCGACCAGCTCACCATCAGGAAAGAGCAGGAGGGCGCCGTTGCCTTTGGGGGTGAAGCGCATAAAGAGCGGACTGCCCTGCTCCAGCTTGCGCCGGTACAGGGTGCGCTCATTGGTCGAGAAGTGCATGATCAGGTCGCCATCTGCAGAAACAGTGAAGAACGTCCTGTCTCGTTGTGATGGTGAGTAGCGGATGACTTTTGTGTTGTGGGAGGCCAGGGTGTGCGCGCGCAGCATGGTGCGGACACCGGCCTGCTCCGGATCAAACGCCTCAAACCAGACGCTGACATTGCCGGTTGCATCACCGACGACCAGGGAACGCTCGCCGATGAGAAAGCCCAGCAGCGTGATCGGTGTTTCGGCGGCCTGGAATTTTTGCAGCAAAACAGCCTCATCCTCGACATCAAGGGAAAATTTGCTGATCGAGCCGTCCCGCGCCCCCACGTACAGCGCCTGTGCCGGGCCCTCGATGCTCAGCGCTGTTGCAACGGCATCAGTCGGCGGCACGACGATCCGGGTTTCCGTAATTTCGTCATCCCCGAAGAGAGATGATTCGACAGTTCGTTTCCACACATGTACGCTGTTCTCAGCGGTCAGTGCAGCGATGACGAAATTTTCCTCCTCCGGTGAGCCGGAAAAGGCAACAGCCTGCAGTGCTCCCTCTGTCCCCGGCAGTTGGATCGGGTCGAAGAGATTCAGCTTCGGGGAGAAAACCCGCTGATCACCGTTGAACCACGGGTTGTAGTCGAGGACAGCGGGAAAAATCCTGCCTGTGTTGCTCATGGCCAGCGCAGTGTGCCCATCGATGGAAAACTCAACGCCGGTGAGGTATTCTTCCTCCTGAAGAGAAAATTCATAGGACGCGAGCACCGTATGTTCCGGTGTGTCTGTTTGCACAAAGAACGCCTGCCCCTTGCGGCTGAGCAGGAACATGGCCTGCCGGTACTCCTCGGTAACCGCCGCGATGATGTGGTTGTCCGGCGATGACAGCAATTCGCCCGGATGCCAGCGTTCGGTTATTTCGACACGTGGGTTTTTCCACAACGGCCAGACTTCGAGAATAAAAGAGAGCAACAAGCCGGCGATGCTGATGATAGCCAGCATGCCGCTGAACGTTATGACGCGCCGCGCCAGGGTATCGACGAGCATGCGCATGCGCTTGCCCGGCTGTTTGTCATGGGCGTGTTTTGTCTGCATTACTGGATCAGAGCCCGTGTTTTATTGACGACTTTGGCCGGCAGAGGCAGATAGCCATCCTTGATGACGACCTGCTGGCCTTCTTTGCTCAGGATGAACAGGCAAAACTCGCGAACCAGCGGGTCCAGAGGCTTGTTCGGCGCCTTATTGATGTACAGGTAGAGAAAGCGTGCCAGCGGGTATTTCCCGGCCGTGACATTTTCAACTGTCGGCGTGTACTGCTTCTGGCCATCTTTCTTGCCGAGTGCGATCGCTTTAACTCCAGAGGTGATATAGCCAATACCCGAGTAACCGATGCCGTATTTATCTTCGGTAATCCCCTGGACAACTGAAGCAGAACCGGGCTGTTCTTTGACGCTGTCTTTGTAATCGCCTTTGAAAAGGGCGTGTTTTTTGAAATAGCCGTAGGTACCGGATGCCGAGTTACGCCCGTACAGGCTGATCGGCTTGTTGGCCCATGCGCCGGTGAGTCCAAGCTCGCCCCAGCGGGTGATGGCGTGGTCATAGCCGCCGCGGCGGGTCTTGGAAAAAATAGCGTCAACCTGCTGCAGAGAAAGACCGGTGAGCGGGTTGTCTTTGTTGACGTACACAGCCAGAGCATCGATCGACGTGGGAACTGCCGTCGGCTTGTAGCCGAATTTTTTTTCGAATTTGTCGATCTCTCCTTTTTTCATTTTGCGCGACATAGGACCGAACTGTGCTGTACCGGCGATCAGAGCCGGAGGGGCAGTGCTCGAGCCTTTGCCCTCAACCTGAACGCGGACGTTGGGATAGTACTTTGCAAACCCTTCGGCCCAGAGCGTCATCAGGTTATTCATGGTATCAGAGCCGATGCTGTTGATCGTTCCGGAAATGCCACTGACTTTCTTGTAGTCCGGCAATGCCGGATCGACGGAGATTTTCTGTGCCTGAAGAGTAGCGCTGCCGAGGATCAGCAGGCTCAAGGCGGAGATGATGATTCTTTTCTGAAACATGGGACACCTTTCCTGATTCATTTTTCAGGTTAATAGTTGAAGGTTATCATGGATCGATAATTGACTGTCCTGTCACCGTTTTCCGGGTTGATGAGTTCAGCGTTGAGTTGCAGGCGGGTCTGTTTACCAAAAGTGAATGTCGGACCGAAGCGAATGGCTGAGGTGGTTCCCCCAAAATCTACGCTGGAGAAGCCGGCAGCAAAACCAAAGCCATCCAGCCCGCCGAGTGATGCGTTGGCACGGCCGAGCTTTTTCTTCCATTCGCCGCTGATATCCAGCAGGGTGAATTTTTGCTCTTCCCCTGCATTCTCTGCATTATTGTTGAGACTGCCAAAACCAAGTCCGCCATCGACCTCCAGCACAGCGCCCGAGCCCATCGCCAGCTTCAGGTTGAAATCAGGTGCAAAAAGCGTGGCAGTTCTGCGGGTGTCATCTGTGGTCGTCAACATGCCCATGCTGTTGCGCACGGCAGAAAAACCGATGTTCATTTTTTTGCCCAGGGGGAGTGCGATGCGTCCCGCGAGCATTTTGCCGTTGTTGATGACTGTATTCTTTCTTCGTCCGGCATCTTCCCGGCCGCCTTCGCCGGCGCCGTTGGAATAGTTGACAGCAAATTGCGCCCCGGCACTGGTTTTCAGACCAAACTCTACTCCAATATGACGGGCCGAAAAGTTATTTTTAGCCAGAAATGCCGCCGCCAGACTCCGCTCTACGAGAAACAGCTTGCTCGATGAACGCAGCTCCTCGCGCCAGACCGGAGCTTTGAACTGGCCGAACCGGAGAAAAGTATTGTTTGGCAGCGCAATTTTGCCCTCAGCATCTTTCAGACGGGGGCTGTTGTCACGAACTTCGATTTGAAATTTTGTCGAGATGAA
>WFTM01000285.1 GCA_015485525.1 Candidatus Zhuqueibacterota bacterium
CAACTGCCGCGCCAGTGTTTTTATTGTAACGCGCTTGGGAGGGACATTTTTCCCGGGAGAGGCCGGATCATAAACCATACGGTGCATCGGACGTATCTGCAGGCTTCCCTTCTCAGCATCACGTACCCTCGATTTTATAATCTCGATATACTCCGGCATAATTTCAGCACCTATTGCATATCTCTGGTGCATCAAAGCCGCAATTGCGGTTGTCCCGGACCCCATGAAAGGATCGAACACCCAATCAAATTTATCGCTCAAAGCCAAAACAAGTCTTTCGACTAACTCCACCGGAAACTGGCAGGGGTGAATTGTCTTTTCGACATGGTTTGCTTTTACATTGGGGATTTCCCAGATGTCACTGGGATTTTTGCCGAGCGGGTTCCCCGAAAGTTCGCCCTTTTTCGGCCCCTTGAAATGTTTTTTCCCGGGATACTTCTGTGGTACACGGACGGCATCGAGATTAAAAGTATAGTCATCCGACTTTGTAAACCACAGTACGGTTTCGTAGCGCCCGGAAAATCGTTTTGTCGCGTGCAAACCATGGCCGAAATGCCAGACGATCCGGTTGCGAAGTTGTAAGCCGAATTCATCGAACAAGGGATATAAAATAACATCCAGCGGGATGATGCGGCCGTTATCGACATAGTTCCCAACTTGCCAGCAGATACTGCCGTTTTCATGCAAGACCCGCACGCATTCAGCGATGACCTGGCGTTGCTGTTGGACATACTCCTCGATTGCGAGGCGGGTCTCATAGGGTTTGCCGAGATTGTAGGGCGGAGAAGTGACGATCAGTTTGATGTGAGCATCCGGTATGTTCTTTAATAAGTCGAGAACATCTCCCTCATGAAGAATAAAATCTGCATTTTCATCAAAAACCGGGCTGATAGTAACTTCTGCCATCAGGTATCCTCTATTTTATCTGAAAAATTCCCACGCCCCGGATGCCCAGCAAAAGTACACCCGGGGCGGAGACATTACTCACCACGCATAAACGGATAGCGCCAGTCTTTCGGTGAAACCAGCGTTTCCTTGATCGAACGCGCGGACATCCAGCGCAGCAGGTTCATGGCGCTGCCGGCTTTATCGTTGGTGCCTGAGGCGCGGCCGCCACCAAAAGGCTGCTGCCCGACCACGGCTGCCGTCGGCTTGTCGTTGATGTAGAAATTGCCTGCTGCGTTGCGCAGGTAATCAGCCATTTTGATCAGCGCATAGCGGTCCTGCGCAAAGATGGCGCCGGTCAGTGCGTAAGGCGAGGTCGTATCACAGAGTTCGAGGGTTTCGTCGAATTTGTCGTCCTCGTACACGTAGATCGTCAGCACCGGGCCGAAAATCTCCTCCTGCATGGTTTTGAACTTCGGGTTGGAAGTCAGAATCGTCGTCGGCTCGATGAACCAGCCTTTGGAACCATCATAACCGCCGCCGGTGATCAGCTCGGCCTCGTCAGAGTTTTTGGCATATTCGATATATTCGACGATGCTGTCAAAGGCAGCTTTGTCGATCACCGCGGTCATAAAATTGGTGAAATCAAAGGGGTCTCCCATTTTGATCTTGCCGACTTCAGTGACATATTTTTCCTTGAATTGCGGCCAGAGAGAGCGAGGAATATACATGCGCGAGGCTGCCGAGCACTTCTGGCCCTGATATTCAAACGCCGCACGCAGCGCTGCCACAACCATGGCATCGACATCCGCGGATTTGTGGGCAAAGATGAAATCCTTGCCGCCGGTCTCGCCGACGATGCGCGGATAGTATTTCAGTTTGGAAATGTTGTTGCCGATGGTGTTCCACATGCCCTGGAAGACCGCGGTGGAGCCGGTAAAATGCACGCCGGCGAGATGCGGGCTGTTCATTACCGGGTTGCCGACCTGGCCGCCGGAACCGGGGATGAAGTTGATCACACCCGGAGGCAGCCCGGCTTCTTCGAGCAGTTTCATGATGTAATACGCCGAATACACCGCACTCGAGGCCGGTTTCCACAGAACGACGCAGCCGGTCAGCGCCGGAGCAGTGGGCAGGTTGCCGGCAATAGAGGTGAAATTGAACGGCGTCACCGCGAAGACAAAGCCTTCGAGGGGGCGATACTCGACGCGGTTCCACATGCCGGGCGCTGAATCGGGTTGCTCACCCATGAGCTCGGTGAGATAAAACGAATTGAACCGCCAGAAATCGATCAGTTCACAGGCAGAATCGATTTCAGCCTGATAAACGGTCTTCGACTGGCCAAGCATGGTAGCCGCATTCAGGGTAGCACGCCACGGGCCGGCGAGCAGGTCAGCAGCTTTGAGAAAAATCGATACGCGGTGCTCCCACGGCATCTCTGCCCACTGTTTCTGGGCTTCGAGGGCCGCATCAACGGCCATCTGCACTTCCTTTTCCCCGGCTTTGTGATACACACCGAGGGTTTTGGAATGATCGTGCGGCACCTTCAGTTCGGCGGTATTACCGGTGCGGATTTCCTGCCCGCCGATGATGAGAGGGATATCAACCTGTTGTTTGAGCAACTCTTCATAACGGGTTTTTAATTCGGCTTTTTCGGGAGACCCGGGCGTATAGGAATAAACCGGCTCGTTCACCGGCTCCGGGACATAAAAATATGCATTCGACATGATCTTGCCTCCTGAGGATCGTTCGTTTTTTATCATATTTCGCTGGTCGAAAACTCGCCTGCCATCTGCAGCAGGAGTGCTCTTTTACAAGTCACGCCTGTCCCCGAGCTTCTTTTTCGATTCGGAACAGCCTGAATCACCAGCGGAAATCACTTCATTTGTACAGCGTGTAATTTAGAAATTTGCCGGGAATAACAAAACAGTTTGCTGAGAATTTTATGAGGCAGGCCAGAACCTTGCGAAGGCTCGAAGTCTTCGTAAGGTTCAGCCCGGGAAGGTCATCACACACACGCGCATCATCCTTAACTGCTGCTGCAAATCCTTTTTTCCCTCGCAGAGTCGCAGAGTACGCAGTGTTTTTCTGTTTTTGGTTTTTGGCTTTACGGACTTTGCGTGAGGGCCAGGCGCTGTGCAGGCAGGTCACAGGCCTGTTGTTTTGAGATGCCGGAGGCTCATATCTTGCCGGGCTGCTCTGGTGAAATTTGGCGACTTTGAGGGCACGATAAATCGTGCACTACGAACGTTTTTATTTTTTTATTCTGTCAGGGAGATTACCACATCGTACCCGCAGTCCCCATAACTGCCGCAGCTACTGCATACCCTCTTTGCCAGCACGCAGTTAAATCCTGCGTGACACCACACGAGGAGAAGGAGAGCTTTTATTCATAACGCAGCGCTTCCACAGGGTCGAGGCGGGCTGCGCGTTGCGCCGGGAAAATTCCGAAAAACAAACCGACACCGATAGAGACCAGCAGGGCAAACAGCACCCAGCCGATGGGCATGAGGAAAGCAAAACCCAGCAGGGAAGAAACGAGCAGCGCCACGGCTGTACCGGCAACCAGTCCCAAAATCCCGCCGATGCCGGATAGAGTCGCCGCCTCGATGAGAAACTGCCAGGTAATCTGTGCCCGCGAGGCGCCGATCGCCTTGCGGATGCCGATTTCATGCGTACGCTCGGTCACCGAGACCAGCATGATCACCATCACACCGATGCCGCCGACCATCAGCGCGATCGAGGCGAGTACGACCAGAACCAGCGCCACCTGGTCGGTGATGCTTTTGGTGAAGTCCACGACTGCATCGATGGGGATAATGGCGAAATCATCTTTTTCGCCAAGAGGTACTTTGCGACGCATGCGCATCAGCGCGCGCAGGTCGTCTTCCACCTGCTGCATGTAGGCAAAATCCTCGACGATGACGTTGATCTCCGGCCCCTGGTTGCGGCGCATGAAGTCGCGCTCGAACGCAGTGTACGGGATCACCAGGAAATTTTCAGCAAAACCACCGAAAATGGTTTTGCGGTTCTCGAACACGCCGATGACCCGGTACTCCTTGCCACTGATTCGGATCATCTTGCCGATCGGGTCTTCATCCGGGAAGAGGGATTTGCCTACCGAATAGCCGAGCACCGCCACTTTATGGCGCCTTTGCTGTTCATCCTCGGTAAAATAACGGCCTTCGCCTACAGACATGCTCTGCACATGCAGCAGATTGCGGTTGGAGCCAACGACCGGGATAAACTGCGTTTTGCGGTCTTTGTACTTTATCAGCAGGTGATCGGTGAGCTCGACTTCCACGCCGCGCACATGCGGCAGCTTCTCGATGGCGCGCACATCGTCCATGGTGAAGTTCTTGCGTTTTTTGAACTCATCGATGCCCTCGCCGCCGATAAAATCCGCCTTGGCCAGGGACAGAATCGGCGTATCGCCACCGCTGATGGTTTCCTCGATATTCTTCTCCAGCCCGGCGACCGTCGCGACCATGCCCATCAGGCTGGCGATGCCGATCATCACCCCGAAAATGACCAGCCCGGAGCGCATCTTGTTGCTGCGGATCGTGCTGAGGGCCTCGCCCATGGCTTCGTGAATCTGGCTGAGAAGAATTTCGAATCGTTTCGATTGCATGCTGCTCTTTTTCCTGAAAAATTATATCCGAGAACCGCTATCCAGACGCCAACAAGCCCGGCCCTCTGCTACAACGAACGCAACGCCACGACGGGATCAAGGCGCGATGCCTTCCACGCCGGGTACACACCAAAACCAACGCCGATCAAAAAGGTGAGCGTGAGCGCAACGACGACAGACCAGACAGCGACTTTGAATGGCAGCGGCGTCAGCAGGGCGACGATATTGGCCGCACCAAATCCGAGCAGAATACCGATGACCCCGCCAGCCATGGTCAGCAGCACCGCCTCGATGAGAAACTGCATGATGATATTGCTGCGCCGCGCGCCGATGGCCTTGCGAATGCCGATCTCTTTCGTGCGTTCGGTCACAGCCACGAGCATGACGTTCATAATAATGATGCCGCCGACCACCAGCGTGATGCTGACGACACCCACGAGCGTGCCGAACAGTGCCGTGGCAATGCCCTGCCAGATCGACAAGAGCTGCTCCGAGGTATCGATGTGGAAATCATCTTTGTCGCCGGGTTTGAGCTTGTGCCGGATGCGCATCACTGTGCGAGCCTGCACCTGGGCAGGCGCAAAATCGGCCATGTCCGTCGTCCGCACCATGATTTTCAGGCTTTGTCTGCGCGATCCGTACTGTTTAAGAAAGGTGGTCACCGGCATGAAAGCAAAGAGGTTCTGATTGTTGCCGAGGATATTCGCCTTCTGCTCACACACACCGATGACGCGGAAATGTCTGCCGCCGAGTTTGACGGTTTTATCGATCGGATCGGTGTCCGGGAACAGGGCCTGGGCCACATCCCAGCCGAGCACGAGCACATTGCTGCGTTTCTGG
>WFTM01000286.1 GCA_015485525.1 Candidatus Zhuqueibacterota bacterium
GGTGCACAGGAGTCGCCCTATGGCGAGGTCAACTCTCTCGGCCCTGAGACCGCTCCACTGCTGTACACTGCTCTGCGCGAGCTGCTGGCAGACCTGGAAAAATGAACCGTATTCTCCTCACAGGCCTGCTCGTGCTCGCCGCCCTTCTGCGTTTGCCGATGATCACGGCTGATCCGCCCGGGGGTGACCTCTCGCGCTCCGCTGCGCTGCTCACGGATGAGAGCATCTACAATAATAATGCTCTGCACTGGTTTGTGCGCGGAGACTGGTACATCGGGGATGGTTTCAATCCTGCCGTAAACACGCCGCTGTACCTTTTGGCCGGCTATGCTTTTCTCAAAACCGGAGGCAGCAGCCTTTCTTCTCTGCGCTATGGGGCGGTGTTGATCAGTCTTTTCGCGCTGCTGCTCTTCGCTGTGCTGATGCGCGGGGCCGGGCAGAAAGCGCAGGCGCTGGCACCGGCGCTCGCTGCTGTCGCTTTTGTGCTGGTGCAGTACAACCGCCTGGCTCTGGTTGAGAATCTGCTCCTCGCTGCGCTGCTGGCGCAGGCTGTTGTGCTGGTGCGCTGGGTACTGCCGCATCCCGAACGCAGCGGCCGGTTGCTCGTGCTGGCACTGCTGTGGTGTGCCGGTGTGCTGGTGAAAGCAACGGCGCTGTTTTTCGCCGGCGTGATCGTCGCCGCGCTGCTGATCTATGGCGGCGGCCAACGCTGGCGGGCTGTCGGACTCTTTTGCCTGGCCGCGGCTGTGCTGGTGCTGCTGGTGCAGAAGTTCTGGATTGCACGTTTCCCGGAAGACTGGGCTTATTTTTCCGCCCTGAATATCAGCCAGCGCCTGCCGGATACACCTGTGGCGTTTATCAGCAACTGGCTGCGTTTTTTCGGCCGGCTGAAACTGTTCGAATTTATGCCGCTGATTTTTTGCTCCGGACTGCTCGCTTTCTCGTCTGCGGTTGTCCGCTGGCGGCGCCTCCCCGTTCTCGAAGGCGTTCTGCTGCTCTGGTTCGCCCTCGGGCTGTCGGCTCTCAGTCTCGTCGCCTATTCGCCGCCGCGCTACATGCTCATCGTTCTGCCGCCTCTGATCGGATTCAGCGCTCTGTTCTGGCAACGTCTTTTCAGCGATGATCATCCGCTGTCAGCCGTACCCGAGCCGGCATGGTGGCTTATGGCCGTCGTGGTTGTCGCTCAGCTCGCTTTTTCTCTGTTTCGCT
This sequence comes from Candidatus Zhuqueibacterota bacterium, assembly GCA_015485525.1. GTDB lineage: Bacteria > Zhuqueibacterota > Zhuqueibacteria > Zhuqueibacterales > Geothermadaptataceae > Geothermadaptatus. The sequence continues at coordinate 1,210 of WFTM01000286.1, forward strand.
ACCTGCGCGACGAAACGCTGTATCCGAGTTTGTTTTTACCCCTGGCCGCAGCCGCTTTTATGCTCTGGCTGTTTCGCCGTCGTTTTGCTGCCGGGCTGAAAAAGACCGCCCGGGTCTGGTTTGCTGTGCTGCTGGCGATACAGCTCGGCCAGAGCGGCCGCTGGTTCCTGCACGCGGAGTTTTCGGTCCATGAGATGGCCCGGGAAGTGGCAGGCATTCTTGGCAAAGACCGTGCAAACGGTTCTGTGATTGCGGGGGATATCGCTGCGCTTGCGGGGTTGGAGGCCGGCATACCAGCGCTGGATATCATGTACCGCCGTGACAGACTGCCCGCTCTCTGGCAGCGCTGGCAGCCGCGCTATCTTTTGTTGGAAGACCCGGCGGAATTGGCACGCCTGCGCCGGGATTTCCCCGCTTTGATTCTTAGCGCCGCACCGGTGCGCCGGTTCAGGGTGATGGGAAATTATCTGCGCGGGCAGGATGCTGTGCTGTATGCGATCGAATGAGGCTGGGTGGTCACTCTTCTACGATTTCGACAAAAATTGCCTCGCAGAGTTCGGGGCTGAGGGAGCAGGTTACACCATGGGCAGAGATGCGCGTGGAACCGTTGAACGGTTCACGCTCCAGGATGGTCAAATGCGTGCGCGGGTAAAGGTTGAGATCGCCGAGGTAGCGCAGCATTTCGGCGTTTGAATCGCTGACGCGCAGGATGATGACCTGTTTCCCGACAGGGATGGAGGACAGCGGCGTCGAAGGAGTTGGCGCGATCTTGCCGTCTTTGGTTGGAATGGGGGAGCCGTGGGGATCAGTCTCAGGCCGGCCCAGAAACTCATCGATCTTTTCCTCGAACTCCTCGGAAATGTGGTGCTCCAGATTTTCCGCCTCGTCGTGCACCTTGTCCCAGGTGTAGCCCATGGCTTCTTTCAGATACAGCTCCAGCAGGCGGTGGTGGCGGATCATTTCCACGGCGATCTTCTTGCCGGACTCGGTTAATTCAACGCCGCGGTAGCGTGAATAATCGACCAGGTGCATGTCTGCGAGTTTTTTCAACATGCCTGTGACCGAAGCGTTGACCACGCCAAGCCGGCGGGCGATCTCTGAGTTGGAAACCCGTTTCCCCTCGCTGCTGAGCTTGAAAATTACCTTCAGATAATCTTCTACAGCCTGCGACAACATGGCTTTCTCCGGGACAACAGGGCGGTTGTTTTGTTTTGTCACACTGCTTCCTGTTTTATAAGCCTGGCAAATTCATCCCGAATGATTCACAAATGATCACTCCGCGCAGGGGAAGTCGGGATAACAGAACAATAGTATCAACAGATGTAGTACGTTCTCAACCTGCTCAAAAACTATTTATGTTCGGGGCTTGTATCGGGATTTGTTTTGGGGCCGCGCAGACTGCAGTATTATACGGTCGCACAGGCTGCTGTGCTGAAAAAAGCGTACACTATTGGCCGCAGGTTGAATCCCAAGCTGAAAGTGCCTGAATATAGAAGGGAGACAACAGAATTGCAAGATATTTGTCTTCCCCCCATACAGGCTGTTTCCTGGGCTGAAATATTCATAAATCATGCATCGATCGATCCGATTGTCCAGTTTACTCCGTTTGGCAGCCTCTTTTCAAACCACTCTGCCTGAACTCCAGAAAATGTATGAGAGCAGTGATTCCGGGAAAATCCCGGTGTATGACCTGGTTGATGCCTGAATGATGGATTTCACTGTCCGGATCAGGCCTGACCGAGTTTAGCAGATAGCCGGAAAAGAGCAGGGCATGCCGGATCGAATTGCCGTGCTTTAAAAAAATAATGAAGAAAAACAAAACAGCGGTGTATATGTCTCATACAGACGGCGGGAAAAAAGAATCTCTCGATGATGCTGCTCTGGTAGCCCGGGCCATCTCCGGCGACCTTACTGCGTTTGATCGTCTGATGCACAGGCACGCGGGCCGCTGCTACCGCCTGGCGCGGCACTTCGGGCTCAGCGAGGAAGATGCGGCCGATGCGGTGCAGGATGCTTTCTTCTCCGCATGGCGTTCTTTGGACCGCTTTGATTTCTCCTGGCAGTTCTCCACATGGCTGACGCGGATTTTGATCAACCGTATGTCGAATCTCCGCAGGGGACTGCGGCGGGCGGCGCGTTATTTTTATCGCCCGCAAACCGAAGCACAGATTGCCCATGTCCTGCGCCAGCACCAGGCAGGTGATCCGCAGCAGGAACTCGAAACACGGGAAACACAACAACTTGTGCGCAAAGCAATCGAGACCCTGCCTGCCGGACAGAAAACTGTGCTGATCCTGTTTGAGCTGGAAGGATACAGAATTCGCGATATCGCTGTGATGCTGGATATCCCCGAGGGAACCGTAAGCTCGCGGCTGCACAAAGCCAGGCTGCAGCTCCGGCGTGAGTTGCAGGCACATATCAAGGGAAGCTCCTGAACGGAGAAAGCATGCATCTTGAGGAAAATGACACCGGTTCAGCAGGCATCTTTGCCGTGCGCTCCGTTCAGATCATTTCGATCGGGTGCGGTTTGGCAGTCATTCTGTTCCTCAAATACATGCGAAGCCGTTCTTCGCTGATTCATGAATAAACGAAAGGGTGACCATGCAGTGCCGACAATGCCAGAATTTGCTGCATGCCCTGCATGACGGAGAAATCACCGTCCTGCCGGATATCGCGCGCCAGCATGTAACGCAGTGCAGCGACTGTGCTGCGCTTCAGGACGATCTGCAGCAGCTGCGCGGCCTGTTGCAGGGCCTGCACGCTGAAGAGTTGGATGAGCGCGCCCGCCGGGCGATCGTTGCCCCTGTGGCCCGCCGTATCCGCAGTGGCCGGAAACGCGCTTCAGTCGCCGGTGTATTGGCCGGTGTGCGCTGGCCCCGGTTCGCGCCCCTCGTCGCTGCGGCAGCCGCGGTTATTCTGTTGCTGGTGCGCCTGAACAGCGTTCCTGTGCAGGATAATGCGGCACCTGTCCTGTCGGAACAGGAGTTTTATTTGCAGGAGCACCTTGCGGAAGACGAGAGTGCTTTTTCCGATGATGTCTTCAATACGGTTGCTGTCTCGATGCCGGTTTATTCACAACATTAGTCTGATGCGCAAGGAACAGCGTGTGTCGGTGTGGGTTATCTTGTGAAGTTTGTGGATGGACAATTCGGCTGTTCCGGCTTTTGCGGCCGGGGTTGTTTTCCTCAAAGGGCGTTCAGGCCACGGAAAATTATACCTGATCTGAGCGATTCTTCCAAAAGGTTATGGCATGCTGCGGGCATACAGAGATAAAATATTCACGACGCCTGACAGCATATACTGAAAATTGAATGTAACAATTCATTCAAATAGCTTTGTCTGCTGCTTTTTGTTCTAAGAATAAATCCATTTCAGTTGAACAGGGATATTCTGCTGGTTTTTTTATTCTTATTTATGGAAATGGTGGCAACGTTCTGGCTCCTGAGATTTGAATGTCATCTGTGCTTTTGGGGTGAACCACGAAGTGCACGATGGGCGCGAAGAAAAGCAAGAAGAAAGGCAGGAACTGCTGGTATTGATTTTACGATACTTCAGCTCTTTTCGTGCGCTTTGAAAACTTCGTGATGCAACCCGGTTTCAGCCCAGGGCTGTGAGGACGGAATAACCAGACAGGATGCGGATAGATAGAGATAAAAAATATCCACGACAACCTGGCAGCAGATACTGAAAATTAAATGTCGCAATCCATTCAAATAGCTTTGTCTGCTGCTTTTTTGTCCTGAATAATAAATCGCTCAGGTTGGATTATAGAAAAAACAAGAAGTGATTGATGCTCTGTTTGATAAAAAAAAATGCCCCTGCCATAGCTGTGATTGTGTCGGGCCTGTGGGTGCCGCTCGTGGCTGCTGAACAGAGCGCGGACAGCTTGCTCGCGCGTATGGACAGGGCGTTTGCGCGCACACCTTTTTCCGGTGTTCAGCGTCTGCATGTCGCGCATGGGGATACGACTATGGAATTAAAGTGGCGTGTCGTACACTGGCCACCGGGGCGCACTTTGATCACTTTTGTCGAGCCGGCGGGGGCGCGTGGGACTTCCCTGCTCGTCGATGGCCGTGACATACGCGTTGTCGGGGATCGTCACCTCAAACGTGTCCTGCGCTCGCGCAGCGCCAGGCGCATGTTGCCTTCCGGCCCTCTGTTCCGCAACTTTGCGTTGCTGCACAAAAACTATCACATTAGTGCGCGGCCGTCCGGGAAGCTGGCCGGCTATGAGGTGACAGAGCTGCAGGTGCAGCCGCGCCATCCGTTTCGCCCTTCGCTGCGGGTGCTGGTGGAAAACCAGAGCGCGCTGCCCCTGCGGTTTGAACGCATCCCACGCGCAGGCAGCGATCGCCCCGTCGATGTGCGTGAATTTGAGGATATCCGATTCGTCGTAGCCGATACAACGCGCTTCTCGACGCTGTGGCAACAGGCAGATACGTTGCAGAAGAAATCGCGGCGCAGATACAGCAGCGGCTCGAGCTACAGTTCCATTGCAGAGTTGCTGAACAGCTACTCCGGCCCATTGCTTTTGCCGGAAAGCCTGCCTGCCGGGTTTGAGCTGCAGCGTGTGCGCGTTTTTCAGCGCAAAGGGAGGAAAGAACTGCATTTCATGTACAGTGACGGTCTGGTCTATTTATCGCTCTTTCAACGTCCCCGCGACGGTGAGCACGAAGATAAAACATCTGACAGGCACAAGCGTCGCTACAGCCGTACTATCCAGATGATCCGGGCTGAGAAAGCAGGGATGGTTTTTTATCTCGTCGGTGATATTGCCGCGGAAGAGCTGCAGGCTATGGCAGACAGTCTGGTGCCTGTACGGCGCTCCATGTGGTCGCCGATGTACACAGCGGTGGTGTTCACCGTTGCGCTGCTCGCGGGTCTGCTCTTTGTCCTGCGCCGGCGGCGCTGAGAGTGTAGCCGGGTACCGCCGTTGAGTGCACGGCAGCTGCGTAATGACGCGTATTTTATCGAACAAAAATTTTCAGATATCCCGTTCTGCATGCGTGCACCGCACGCGGGAACGTGCGGGATAAATTCAGGAAAGAAAAACATGGTGACCAAACATCGGGAAAAGAGATTTATGAATACTCCTGCGAAAATAACCACAACACTGCTTCTGGCAGGCAGTCTGCTCATTGCCGCGGGCTGTGGCAATGAGGAGTCGGGCAGCAGTTCGGGACGTTCCGGCATGCGTGATGGTTCCAGGCGCAAAACAGCGGCAATACCTGTGCAGGTTGCACGGGTCAAACGCGGCGATATTTCGCGTTTCCTGCTGCACACGACGACCATCGAAGCGGAAAAAGTGGTCGAAGTCGTCGCCAAGGTCTCGGGGCAGGTGAGCAAACTGCCGGTTGAGGAAGGCATGAAAGTGAAGCGCGGCACGCTGTTGGCCCAGCTCGATGAGGCTGAGCTTAAACTGGAACTGATTCAGGCCAGGGCCCGGATGGAAACCGACAAGGCCGCCTTTGAACGGGCGCAAAGCATGTTTGAAAAAAATCTCATCGCTCATGAGGCCTTTGATGCCACGCGTTTGCAATACGAAAACTCCAAGGCCCAGTATGAAGCCGCCCGCCTGCGCGTCGAATATACTGCGGTGCGTTCTCCCATTGCCGGCATCGTCACAGCACGGAATGTCGAACTGGGCCAGCGTGTGGCTGTCAACCAGGTTCTGTTTGTCGTCGCTGATTTTGACCCCCTGCGTGCGCGCATTTATGTGCCGGAAAAAGATATCACGGAAATCTATGAAGGCCAGAAAGCGATCATCCGCGCTGATGCGCTGCCCGAGCAGGAGTTCACCGCCACGGTGCGCATGATCAGCCCGGTCGTGGACCCGGCGAACGGCACGGTCAAGGTTACCCTTGACGTTCCCAGCGCCAGGGGGAAGCTCAAGCCCGGTATGTTTGTTTCGGTGTATATTACGACTGCGACCCATAAAGACGCTCTGCTGATTCCGAAAAAGGCGCTGCTGATCGAAAGTGAGAATGATCAGGTGTATGTATTTGACCAGGGCAAGGCCCGCAAAGCTGTGCTGGAGACTGGTTTCACCTCCGGAGATATGATCGAAGTGCTCTCCGGTCTGTCGGAAGGCGATCTGGTGGTGACCATTGGCCAGGAAGGGCTGCGTCCGGGCCTGCCGATCCGCATCAGCGGCGGCGATGTCCCGGCTGTGAGCGAAAGTGCTGATTCTTCCGGCACACAGGCAGTTGCCAGCACGAACGGGAAACCAGAGACAGGAAGAAAACCGGCCGCCCAAAAGCCTGCTGCCGCAGTGGATGGCAAAACAGCGATGAAAGCAGCGGCACCGGCTGCTGCGCAGACCGTTGATACTGAGGTGGTGCGCAAGCTGGAGGAGTGGTTTATGAAAAATCAGCGCATGCGCCAGCGCTACGAAGCCGCCCTGGAAGAAGACCCGGCAATGAAAGACGATCCGGCCCGCAAACTGGACTATTTCCGCTCGTCCATGGACCGGATGATGGGCTTCATGATGCGCAATGAGCGCAGCCAGAAAGCTTTTGAGAAAGCCCTCGAAAAAGATCCTGATCTGGAAACCGACCTGCTGAAACAGATGGCTTTTATTCAGGGGCTGTTCCGTGATATGCGACGCGGGCGCTGAGCCGGAGAAGAGACCTCTGTCCGGGTATCCAGTAAACTCAGCAAACCGGGCTCCGCTCAGATACCGGTATCTATCCTTCCGGCCAGGCGAAGCGCCGTGCCGGAATCTCATCTTTTCTGGCCCGTGCCTGAGTCCGGGAGATTCCGGTTTTCCCCTGCGGGGATACCGGAATGACAGCTCTGGTGCAGTCACGGGCTGTGTTCTGGCGGTTTGGCTGAAAAAATGCTACCATGCTGAGCTAAATGGATAACCTGGAGACCTCTGCAGTAATTGCTTTATAAAATGGAGAGCATCGTGCCGTTTTGTCCGAAATGTGGCTATGAATATCGGGAAGAAATCAGCGAATGCTTTGACTGCGGCAGCGAGCTTGTCGCCAGTTTGCCGGAGCAGCGGTTGCCGAACAGTGACTGGGTGATGCTGAAACGCTTCCGCGGGACGGTTTTCGCCGAAATGGCCTGTGATGTCCTGCGCCAGCACGGGATTCCCACATTGGCGCAGAACCATTTTTTGACCTCAGCCATCGGCTCTACCGGCACGGGTTTCCCGGGGCAGGAGGTGATAGTCTATGTCCGCGAGGAAGATTACCCTGAAGCCCTCGAGCTCATTGCCGGGATGACGGGTGATCATACCTGAGCCTGCCGGTCGCAACGCAAAAGGAATGATGATTATGAATATATCCGAGTTTTCAGTCAAAAAGCCGATCACCACACTGATGATACTGGTCAGCGTGGTCGTTCTCGGCCTCATAGGCCTGCAGCGCCTGCCATTGACATTTTTCCCGGAGTTCGGGTCCCGCTCTCTCACGGTGAGTATCCCATATCCCTCATCATCGCCTCAGGAAGTGGAGCAGTTGATCGCCCGCCCGGTGGAGGAGATCATGGGCACGCTGTCTAACCTCGAAACGATGAAAACCACTTCTTCCTCGAGCAGTTGTACCATATCGCTGGAGTTTAAGGCCGGCTCGGATATGGACCTCGCCGCTGTGGAAGTACGCGACCGCATCGACCGCGTGCGCTCGAAGCTCCCCGATGATGTCGAACGCATCCGCATCCGCCGCTGGCAGACCAGCGATATGCCGGTGTTTCAGTTCAGCATGTCATGGGACCGTGGCAGCGACGAGCTCTACGTGCTCATCGACAAGGTCCTGGTGCCGCGCATCCAGCGCATCGATGGTGTTGCCAATGTCGAGGTCAGCGGCATGGATGACCGCAAGGTTCTGATCGAGCTGGATATGGAGCGCATGCGTGCACACGGCATCGATTTTTTTCAGCTCACCAACAGCCTGCGCAGCAATAATGTCAATTTTCCGGGCGGAACGGTGATCGATGGCGGGCGCAAGTACACGGTGCGGGCAATCGGTGAGTTCCGCAGTGTGGAAGAGATCGCGCAGGTTCCCATCCGCGGCACGAATCTCATTCTCGACGATGTCGCCGAAGTGCGTTATGCCTTCCCGGAGAAGAAAAATTTCCAGAAGTTGAATCGCAAGCAGTCGGTCGTGCTGCGCGTATATAAATCCTCGACCGCCAATGTCATCGAGGTGGCGCGCAAGACGCGCGAGTTGCTCGAGGAGCTGAAACAACAGCCGGAGTACGCCGGCCTGAACGTGCAAACCTTCCGGGATCAGTCCAAAGACATTCTCGTCAGCCTGAACAGTCTGGCCATGGCCGGTATTTTCGGCGCGTTGCTGGCCAATGTGGTGCTGTTCTTCTTCCTGCGAAAATTCCGCAGCACCGTGATCATCGGTATGGCCATCCCCATCGCCATCATCGCCACGTTTCTGCTGATGTATCTGCTGCGGCTGGCGCCGTTTAATTCCAGCGTCACGCTCAATCTGGTCTCGCTTTCCGGGCTGATGTTTGCCGTCGGTATGCTCGTGGACCCCGCAGTAGTGGTGCTGGAAAATATCTTCCGGCACAAACAGGAGGAAGGCCTGGAAGCCCGGGAAGCCGCGATCATCGGCTCGCGCGAAATCACCGTGGCAGTCACTTCCGCAACCCTGACGACAGCGATCGTCTTCGTGCCGATGGTGTTCATGTCCACCGGTGGCATGGGCCGCTGGATGACGGATTTTGGCATCGCGATCGTCACGGCCTCTATCGGCAGTCTGCTGATCAGCCTGACGCTGATCCCGCTGGCCGCCTCGCGCCTTTTTTCCGGCAAAGAAAAGCCGCAGGCCAAAATCATCGTGCGCATGGGCGAAGGTTACAGCAAGGCGATCACCCGGCTGGTACGCTTCCCGTGGTCCCTCGCCGGCCTTGCTTTTGGTGCGCTCCTGTTGTGGGGGACGTTTGAGTTGAGCAAACTCATCGACCGGGCGTGGATTCCGAGCACGCCGGAGCGGCGCATGGATTTGCGCTTGAACCTGGCGCGCAGTTTTTCACTCGACGATATCCATGCTGTGGTTGATTCACTGGAAACGGTTCTTTTCCGTGACAAGGACGAGCTGGAGATTTCCAACATCGCCACGAACTATCGCAAAAACAGAGCGAATGTCACGATCTATTTTGTCCCGGAAGAAGAGGGCACAAAAAACACGGTCGAGCTGCACGATGAGGTGAAGGCGCGTCTGCCCGAGTTTGCCGGCGTGGAGTATAAAGTCGGGCGCATGCACGGCCGCGGCGGCAATCAGATGGGGGTGAGCATCGAGCTGAAGGGCAAGAGCACGGCAGTGCTGGTCACTTTTGCCGAGGAAATCCGCAATCTGCTCACCGAAGTGCCGGGCATCAAGGATGTGGACACCTCCATGGAACGCGGCGACGAAGAAGTGCAGATCAGCGTCGATCGCGTGCGTGCGCAGAAGTATGGTCTGTCCACACGGCAGGTGGCGATGACCGTGAACTCAGCCCTGAGCAGCCGTGCCAATTCAAAATTCAAAACCCGGGACCGCGAAATCGATATCCTCGTGCAGCTTGCAGAGCAGGACAGGGTGAACATGCAGCAGTTGCAAAATATGACCGTGGCCAATGTCGATACCGAAATGGTGCAACTTGGGGCTGTCGTGGATATGAAACTGCGCAAAGGGCCGGAGGCGATCGTGCGCGAAGACCGCCAGGGCACGGTGACGGTTTTTGCCAACACCGGCCAGAGCGGCATGTGGTCGATCAGCCGCAAGATCAGCAAAATCATGGAAAACGTGCAGCTCCCGCCTGGCTATAGCTGGAGCATGGGCCGTAACTGGCGGATGATGCGCCAGGGCGAATCCGAGTCCATGTTTGCCATTTTCCTCGCTATCATCTTGATCTATATCGTCATGGCTTCGTTGTTCGAGTCGTTGATCCACCCCTTTACCATCATGCTTTCCGTCCCCTTTGCCATGGTCGGAGTGTGGTTTTTGTTCTGGGCGACCGGGACAAATCTGACCACCATGGGCTGGTTGGGGATCATCGTGGTCTGCGGGCTGGTGGTGAACAATGGCATCATCCTCATCGATGCCATCAATACGCGCCGGCGGGCCGGTTACTCCCGCACCGAAGCAATCCGCATCGGCGGGCGCAACCGCCTGCGGCCCATTCTCATGACCACACTGACCACGATCATCGGCCTGGCGCCGCTGGTGGTTCCGGCGATGTTCCCGTCGATTTTCGGGCCACAGGAAGGCCGCGCAGCCATGTATGCCCCGGTCGGTATCGCCGTGGTTGGCGGGCTGCTCACCAGCACGCCGCTCACTCTGTTTCTGATGCCGATTATCTATGTCTATCTCGACGATTTCGTCGTCTGGCTGAAACGTCTGGTCGCTCGCACACGCGCGCAGATGGCACATGAAAAGGCCTGACTCTCCTGAGCTCCGGCACGCGGCTGAAGTCCGGGCACGGAGCAGTTTAACAAAAAGCAAACGTCCCGACAGGAAATGCCGGATAAAAGAAAGAACTGAATCGATACGATGAAAACAATCAATTTTTCCATCAAACGGCCGGTCACGATAGCGATGATCACTGTTGCAGCGGTGGTTTTCGGCTACGTTGCCTTTGTCCGGCTGCCCATCAATCTGTTGCCGGATATCAGTTATCCTACTCTGACCATACGTACCGAATATCCCGGTTCGGCGCCGGGCGAGGTGGAATATCTCGTCTCTAAACCCGTGGAGGAGGCGGTCGGCGTGGTCTCGGGTGTGGTGCGCACCAGCTCGATCTCGCGCCCCGGCGTCTCTGATGTTATCCTCGAGTTCGAGTGGGGCACGAACATGGATTTTGCCTCCATGGACGTGCGTGAAAAACTGGACCTGCTCAACCTGCCCGTGGGTGCTGATGTGCCGGTTTTGCTCAAATTCGATCCTACTCTGGATCCGATCATGCGCATCGCTCTCGCCGGTGATGATAACCTGACTTCCCTGCGTCTTTTTGCTGAGGAGCGGATCAAGCAGGAAATCGAAGCGCTCGATGGTGTTGCTTCGGTGCAGGTATCCGGCGGGCTGGAGGAGGAAATCCAGGTCAATGTCAATGAAGGCAAGCTGTCTGTACTCGGCCTGTCGATCAATGCGGTGTCGCAACGCCTGGCGCAGGAAAATATCAACCTGACCGGCGGCACCCTGAAAGATGGCGAGGCCGAGTTTCTGGTGCGTACGTTGAACGAATTCAAAACAGTCGATGAGCTGGAGAGTATCGTTGTGGGCATGCGCAACAACGTGCCGATTCTGCTCAGCGATGTTGCTGAAATCCGCAAAAGCCACAAAGAACGCAAGGTGATCACGCATCTCAACGGCAGGGAATCGGTGGAGATCGCCATTTACAAAGAAGCGGACAAAAACACCGTGATCGTGGCTTCTGCGGTAAAAAACAAGCTGGACAGCACAATTGGAGAGTTTGCACGCTATGGCACGCCACTGGAAGTGACGATCGTCAACGATCAGTCGCGTTTCATCGCAAATTCCGTCAGTGAGGTGATCTGGACAGCGGCATTTGGCGGCTTTTTCGCGATCATCGTGCTCTATCTTTTCCTGCGCAGTTTCAAAAGCACAGGCATCATCAGTCTGGCGATCCCCATCTCCATCGTCGCGACGTTTTTTGTGATGTACGTCTCGGGGATCACGCTGAACATCATGTCCCTGGGCGGCCTGGCTCTTGGCGTGGGTATGCTCGTCGATAACGCCATCGTCGTGCTGGAGGCTATCGACCGCTACCGCAAAAAAGGCCTGCCGGTGCGCGAGGCAGCAGCCAAAGGCGCCAGCGAAGTGGGCACAGCCGTGGTCGCTTCAACTCTGACGACCATCTGCGTCTTCCTGCCGATCATCTTTGTCGAAGGCATCGCCGGCCAGCTCTTCGTCGATCAGGCCCTGACCGTGACCTTCTCTCTGCTCGCTTCCCTGTTCGTGGCCCTGACCCTGATCCCCATGCTGTCTGCGCTGGAGTTCCGTTTTGCCGCCGAAGAGAAACAGGGAGAACCGGCCACGCGCACGCGCTCGGTGCTGGCGTTTATCTTTCTGGATATGCCCTCCAGCGTGCTCGCTACCCTGGGGCGCGCATTCAGCACGCTGTTTGCATTTTTCGGCTGGCTGCTGCGGCCGGTCTTCGATGGTTTTGACTGGCTGCTCGATAAAATCACCGCCCTGTATCCGCGCGTTCTGGATAAAGCGTTACACTACCGCGGCCGTTTTCTGCTCGCGACTCTGCTCCTGTTCGCGTTCAGTCTGATCAGCATTCGTTTCCTCGGGTCAGAGCTGATTCCTGAAGTCAGCCAGGGTGAATTTTTTGTCGATGTGCAGTTGGCGACGGGCACGCCCATCGAAGAGACCGACCGCATGGTGACGCGGATGGCTGCTCTGGCACAGGAGGTCGAAGGCATCACCAGTGTATATGCCGTGGCCGGCACAGCCGCGCAGATGGGCTACAGCGCCACCGAAGAGCGCGAGAATCTCGGCCAGTTGCACATCAAACTCGCCGAAGGCATGGTCGGCCGGCCGGAGGAAGAGGTGATGGAAAAACTGCGCGGAAAGTTCGAGACGCTTCCCGGTGTGGAGTTCAAATTTTCCCGCCCGACCCTGTTCAGCTTCGCCACCCCCATCGAAGTGGAGGTGCGCGGGTATAATTTGCAGGAGCTCGAGCGTCTTTCTCTGACCCTGATGCAGAAGATGCACGATATCCCGGGACTGCGGGATATCAAAGCATCGACCGAGGGCGGTAA